>CAWFBN010000186.1:0-7790 GCA_963813955.1 uncultured Alphaproteobacteria bacterium
ACGGCGCGGAAAGCGGAAGACCGCCAATGCCTCCGCAAGGGCAAGGATTGGTTAGATTGCAGACATAGGGCGAAGGACCGGTCGTGGCAGGTAGACCGGTCGATGCCCCCGAATGGGAAGTATGCGCCATACCGACCGTTCTCCACGCTTCCAAATAGAAAGCTTACGTCGGTATAGCTGTTTTAAGTTGCCGAAGCGCAAGCGACTGCGTTCGAATGCATTCACGACGCCTCAATAGGTCATTTGCAGCAAATCGCTGAGAAAGCGTTTCATACGCGCCTGTTTTTCCTCATCGCTTGCCCCTTTCAGATCGTTGACGACCGGGCAGTAGGCGGTGACGAGATAGTTGATCAACTCGGCATTCTCGACGCCGGGATAGCGAGCCCCGAGGCCGCTTCGATCAGCGCCGAGTTTTTGGTGATATCGCCGCTCGCAAGCATTTTGGACGCCGCCTGAATCTGGTCTGGCGTTTCTTGAAAACTCCGGGGTGCGCAAGCTTTTGCGGCGCGGGGCATTCCAAAGCCGAGGCCTGCGAAGCCGATCCGATAATTGCCGCGAGCGCCAGTGGCGCTGCACATGACGCCAGATAAGACCGGACCGAGCAATTCATAACATTGTCCTTTTACGAGTTGCATTTGGCTTGCAGGATTAAAGCAGGACGAATGGGCGCGCCAACCGGAATGGAAGCGACGCCCCACGCGCCGTCAGAGTGGCGGAACGACCTGATAATAGAGGCCATTAGCGCCATATTGAGGATTCAGCCAGGTGTTGCCGCAAACGTAATAGGTTCCCCCATTTAAGAGGCGGTAGTAGCAGTTCGGCGGCAGGGTCGCGAGATTGGCGCCGATCGCATAGGCGCCCGCCGCCGCAAGTCCGACGGCCGCGCCCGCGCAGGCGTAGCAGCCGCCGCCGTAATAGCTGTTGACCACCGCAGGACCGTGATAACCATAGCCGCCACCCCACACGCCGCCGGCATGATAGCCATCCGCATGCCACGTGCCGCCGTAGCCATGAAATCCACCCGCATGCCAGGCGTCGCCGCCTGCGAAGTCGCTGCGGAAACCGCCGCCGCCATAGCCGCCGCCATGAAAGCCGCCGAAGCCGCCGCCGCGCCAGGCAAAGGCCGGGTTGA
The DNA here is from genome assembly GCA_963813955.1 of uncultured Alphaproteobacteria bacterium. Taxonomy (GTDB): domain Bacteria; phylum Pseudomonadota; class Alphaproteobacteria; order Rhizobiales; family Beijerinckiaceae; genus Rhodoblastus. The sequence goes on from CAWFBN010000186.1 coordinate 1,133, forward strand.
CCGTCAGAGCTGACGCCGCAATTGCTGACGCCGAGAGGACAAGAGCCATAATTCGCCGCTTGATCATTGTCGTTTTCCTCGATGAATAGCTGATCAGGGTTTCGTCGGCTCGGGAGCGCCAGGCTTGGCGAACTTCATGCGCCCGGCCTTGTGCGCCGCCTCTGAGCGGAAAGAATCGGGGGCAGCGGGCTCGCCGAGCTTCCAGTTCGAGAATTCGATCATGCTGCGCGGCTTTTCGGTTCCCTTGGCCGGGTTGAGCCAGATGAGCCGGGGCAGCTTGTCGTCCGCGCCGATCCAGATCTGCGCCTGAATGTCGGCGTTGGAAATCGCCACGATATCGGTCGTCGCGCCGCCGACGAATTTCGACTGGCCCATGACAAAGGCCGAAGTCAGGCCTTCGGTGATCGCGGCGTAGGGATCGGCGACGATGAAATCGACGAAGGGGAAATAAATGCCCGCCTTGGTGAAGGCGGCTTCGAGCATGTCGTCGAGTTTGGGCGGCGCCGCTTCGATAGCGACGAGATTGGCTTCGGGCAAAAAGACCGCCATTTCCTTGCCGTCATAGTAAAATTCCGAAGCCGGCCCATCGCCGGGCGTGATGATCCTCAGCTTGTCGGGACGCTGCAACGTAACGTCGGACGCGATCATGTAGAACAAAGGCTGGCCATTCGCCGCCGGTTCGTCGAAGGCGCGCCGGACGCTGAAGCGGATGGAAGTGGCCTTGGCCAGAGTTTCGCTCATGTCTTTGAGCAGAGCGATGGCCTTGGGGTCGATCGCCGGCGCGGGCGTCGCCGCGGCAGGCGGAGCGCCGGGCTGTTGAGCGTTTGCTGGTGACAGAGCGCAAAGGCAGATGAGCGCGAGCGCCGATAGCCAGAGGAATCGAGATTTCATTTTGGCAATCCTCGATAGGGCCAGAGTCCAAGGATAGAAAGGCTGGCAAGCTGCAATTCGGAATTTTAATCGAACGCGAAAATGCGCTTCCAGTCGTCCTTCATGCTGATGACGAACCAGCCGTCCTTCTTCGCCTCGTCGTAAAGCGCTTGCGGGAACGTGCCGACCTTGCTGTCGGGCAGGCCTTGCGCCGGTCCATAGGCGTATTCGCGCTTGGCGTCGTCGTGCAGCACGATCATCGACAGGCGCGCGCCATCGCCCGCCTTGGTATATTCCAGCATCTGCCGGTCGCCGGTCGAATTGCCGAAGGCGGCGCGCGGCCTGCGGCCGATCTCCAGGTGGATGCCCTCCGGCTTGCCGGCATGGTCGTCGTTCAACAGCAGCTTCGGCTCCTTGGTCAGGAACGGCTTGCCGTTTTTGTCGTAGCCGAATTTTGTCCCGAGCGCGCTGCCGACCACATTTTCACGCGGGATGCCGTAGACGCGTTCCGAATAGACGCGCACGAAATCCTGTCCGCCGCCGGTGACGATGAAGGTCTTGTAGCCATTGGCGCGGAACAAGGTCAGGACCTCCTGCATCGGCTGGTAGGTCAGTTCGGTGTAAGGCCGTTTCCAGCGATGATCCTTGGCTTCGCCGATCCACGCCTTCACTTCGGCCTGAAACGTTTCGACATCCATGCCGGTGAGGGTCGCGACCGCGATCTCCTCGAAGGCGCGCAGCGGCAGCTTGCCGATCTTCTCGAAATCGCCCGTCAGCACGGTCTTGAAAGGCTCGACCTTCGCCAGATGGGGTTTCGCCTTGACCAAGGCCGGGACGCGGTCGAGGCAATAGACCAGCTGCGAATAGATCGGATGCTCGACCCACAGCGTGCCGTCCTGATCGAAGGTGGCGATGCGCTCCTCCGGCGGCACGAAATCCTTGCTCGCCGGGTCGTGGTGGCGTGAATGAAGTCGAGAATCGCCTTTTTGGCGGGGCCGTCGTTCCAGGAGGGCAAGGGATTGCCGGGACGGCGCTTGCGCTTCCGCAGCGGCGGGGCAGCGTCCCGGACGCCGCAGCAAGCGGCCAGGGCGGCAAGCAAGGTGCGACGGTTGAACCCGGGTTGAACGGTTCATTTGGCATGAGAAAGTTTCCCTTTGCAATGGATGCGCCGAGCCTCGACATGTCAGATCCAGCCGCATTATGGCGCTTTCGGACGACCAATTTTGTTCGACGAGGCGACCGTCGCGAAAATCTTTCAGGAGCGCAATAAAGGGCGGCCTTGCGGGCCGCCCGCCAGCATCAGTCGCCTGCGTGACTGATGGTTCTCTGGTCCTTGATCTGCTGGATCACCTGATCGAGATTATAAGTCTCAGGATCCTGCATCGGCGGGAACTGCCGATAGCTTTCCAGTTCCTTCAGCCAAAGGTGCTGGCCGAGCGGCAGGATATTCCAGTCGTAAATGTAGGCGGTGACGGTCCGGCCAAGGCGCCGCCCTCGCCGGTGAGGGTTTTCGCTTCGTCGCCGACCGACCCTCGAACGGATCGCGCTTGATGTTGTCAACCAGCGGCCAGTGATAGGTTTGCGCGCGCAAAAGACCGCAGCTCGCGCAAGCGCCGGCCATGGTGTAATAGAGCTTCCAGTTCTTGTAGCGCACCGCCGAAGGGTTGGGCCAGTATAGTAGAAGAAGGTATCGCGCGCCGATTTCGCGGACTTGCCTTCCAGATAGTCGCGCTGATCGACGCCGTCGAGAGTCGTCTTCACGATGCCCGGATATTTGCCGGCCTCGATCTGCTTCTTCAGGCCATCGCCCTTGGGGCCGCCGGCGATGTCCACAAACGTCGGCAGCCAGTCGAGCGAGGCGAAGATGTCGCTCTTGACCGTACCGGGCTTGATGTGGCCGGGCCAGCGAATAACCAGCGGAGCGCGCATGCCGCCTTCCCAGGTCGTCAGCTTGCCGCCCTTGAACGGCGTATTGCCGCCATCGGGGAAAGTGATGACCTCGGCGCCGTTGTCGGTGGTGAAGACGATGATGGTATTGTCGAGTTGGCCCATGTCTTCCAGCTTCTTGATGACGACGCCGATGTTGTCGTCCATCTGCTTCATGCCGGCTTCGTTGACGCCCCAGTCCTTGCCGCCGGGCTGGCCCACCATCGCCATATATTTGTCCGACAGGACGGTGGTGATGTGCATGCGGGCCGGATTGTACCAGACGAAGAAGGGCTTGTTGGTCTTCTTGGGGTCGTTGCGGTCGAGGAAGTCGACCACCTTGGCCGAAATTTCTTCGTCAACGGTCTTCGAACGCTCCAACGTCAGCGGACCCTCGTCCTTGCAGCTCTGGTTGGCTTCCGTGCCGTCGGACTTGCAGGCGATGACCGGGCGCGGCGGCGTCATGCAAGCGTCGTCCTTGGGTCGACGGCGCCGGGCGGATTCGGGAAGGCCGCGAACCGGCGTGTTCTTGCATGGCGGAACAATCGCCTGCTGGGTCGGCGTCTTGTTGATGTCGGGGAAGCTGACCCCCTGCATCGCGTCCAGATGATAAAGGTAGCCCCAGAACTCCTTGAATCCATGCGCGGTCGGCAGCGCCGCGCTGTGGTCGCCCAGATGGTTCTTGCCGAACTCGCCGGTGTTGTAGCCGAGGTCGAGCAGGAACTTCGCCAAGGCCGGGGTGCCAGGCCGCAGATAGGACGGGCTTCCGGGCAATTGCGGAGGAATCATGCCGGTGCGCAGCGGATGCATGCCGGTGAAGAAGGCGTTGCGGCCGGCGGTGCAGCTCTGCTCGGCGTAATAGGTCATGAAGATCGCGCCTTCATTGCCGATGCGGTCAATGTTCGGCGTTTCGCCGACCATCAGGCCGCGATGGTAGATGCTCGGCTGCATCCAGCCGATGTCGTCGCCCATGATGAAGACGATGTTGGGCTTCTTGCCCTGCCATTCGCGCCGTTCTGCGCGACGCGCTCGACGCCGGCAGCGCCGACGTTGCGCCGAGGACGGTCAACGCAACCCCCGATAACCAAAATCGTTTGTGTAAGCCCATTTGCAATCCCCTGCTTAGAAGGTTAAATCGGCTCTTGGCATCGGCCGTTCTGGCCCGAAGCTCATTATTATCATGAAAAAATACCATTTTGGCATCGCAGTACTGAACGCGGACAGCTTATCTGGAATCGACGCGCCTTGATTTGCAGCAACATCACCTTCAGTTGATCTCGTCCGCTCGGCGAGCACAAAGCACAACCCGAAGTAGTCGGTGGCGGAGTTATAGGATTGTTTCGCGCGCCGTCCATTGTCATTTCGCGCAAAGAACGGGTAAATCCTTGTACGCAGCCGGCGCGGATTCCGCCGTCGGACGGGAGGTGGATATCAATGACGGCGCCGTTATTCTGTCGGGCTTCGGGCTTCGGCCCGTTGTTCGCGATGTTCGAGGCGGAACAGGGCGCCGAGGCGTTGAAGCAGTTGCGGCGCCAGTCGGGATTCGCGGTCGAGACCTATGCGCCGTCGACCCTGACGCCTTTCGCGGTGATGAACCGCGTCTTCAATCTCGCGGCGAAGATGACCGGCGATCGCCAGTTCGGCTCCCGCGTCGGCCAAAATATCAGCCTGGAGGATTTCGGGCCGTTTGTGGAATATGCGCTGCACGGCGAAACGCTGGGCAAGTGATCATGCGCAGCATCGTCGCCCAGCCGCTGCACAGCAGCGAGCTGGACATGGACCTGCGCGTCGTTGGCGGCGAAGCGCTCTGGCGCATTTGCTACCGAGCCAAATCCGAACTGACGGTCGAGCACCATGCGCAACGCACCTTGATGCAGATGTTGGCGCGGTCGGCCGCTACGCCGGCGTCGCGCAGAGACCAGATCGCGATCCATGTCGCAGAGCCCTATGCGGCGGAAGCGCGTCTGCTGCAGGGCCGTCTCGACGTCGCGGTCCGGCCGCGCATGGGCGATTATGAAATCGCTTTTCCGGCAATCGTGGCTCGGCGAATGGACACCGATCGCCGGCCTGCCGCCGGATACGTCGATCGACAGCCTTGCGCCCTATCGCGATCGCCCCTTGCCCGACAAAATGGCCGAGGCGGTCCTTATCGCGCTCGAACTTCACGAGGATATGCCAAAAAACGGCATTGGGGCCATCGGCCGCCGACATCGGCCTTCCGCGGCGAACGCTGCAACATGCACTGCGCCGCGAGGGCGTGAGCTACCGCGAGATCGTCCGGGGGTTAGCGAAGCGCGCCGCGGCTTCTGACGGCCACCACGATGCCATTGGCGGAAGTGGCGCTACGCGCCGGCTATACCGACCCGTCGAACTTCCATCGCGCATTCCTGTCGTTGACCGGAATGACGCCGGGACAGACTCCGCACGAGGTCGAAGTCGGATGCGCTGACTGGCTGACAACCGGGCGCGAGCGAGCGGTCGGTTCCGTTTGCGCGCCGAAGCATGGCGGCAAACGCGCGCTCGCCTCGAACAGGAGGCGCGCTGTCCCGATCCCGGCGAAGTCACCCGCGAAGGCGGCAGCCCTATCTCTAACTGACAGAATTGCTGACGACCCATTATGTTCGCGGCAGATTCCAGACCGATCACGGCCACGGCCATTGTCCGGTCTACGGCCGGGTCCGGTCCTTCGCGATATGCCTGCAATCCGATCAACTGCTGCTCCTTGCGGGACGACAATGACGGACTACCGCAATCCGCCGATCTCGCCGAGTGCGTGGCCCCTCACACTTAGTGGGTGTATGCGTCAAACGGATAGCGCACGGAATAGCGAACCATTCCCGCGGAACAGTCGGCACGACCGAAGCGATCCGGAATCTCGATTCGAGTCGTTCTTAGTCCCAGATATCCGATGGATCGGATATTCCAGCTTCAAGTCCGATTTTGATGTTTGAAGCGACCTCGACAACATGCCCAATAGAGCGGCTTCGCGCGAGCGAACGGCACATCACACGCCACCATGATCGAAACGATAGACCGGATGCCCATCTTACGAACCTTGTCGGCAAGATTACCTGATTCCCGTGCCAGGGACGATGATGACGCCGATCGGAACAACGCCTAGCATGTGATCGTTGCGCTTGAAGGGCGCCGCCTTGGCGTCTTAGGCCATCGGGCTTGAAGGCGACCTGTGCGCTTACGATGTCGGCCCAACGTGTGCGATTTCTCGGCGCCTTTCGTCGAGCCGCCGTGCAGCAACACCATGTCGGATGTTTGGCGAGGACCTGATCGAGCTTGGCCCAGATCGGCTTGTGTCGCCGGCCTCGCCGCCGGAGAAGGCGATTTTCGGACCGGCTGGGAGTGAGCACCTTCCGTCTCGGCGCGTCTTTTCGCCGCAAGAATTACACAGCTGTGGATCATTGCAGAGGTCAGATTGCGATCATTGACCATGGAGCCGGCGCGCGGCTCCAGCTTGAGCCCGTCTCCCGCTCGAAATGTTCCGAGGCCTGCGTCGCGCATCAGTTCAAAGCGTCGCGGCGCTCGATCAGGGTCTGACCTTCCGCCGTCAGGCGCTCCGGTTCGACCGATTGACCTCGCTGCCATCCGTCCCCTTTGTAACCGGCGCTGGGCTTGCTCATTATCGTCGAGTTCGCGTTGGATCCGGGTCGGCGGCCCGGTGGAACAGATTAACCGTCGACCAGAGCAAATCTTCGAGATCAGGTTCGAGGCGCGTGTCGGATAGCGTGGCGATCAAGGCGTCGAGAATATCGGCTATGGCGCCGGCGACGCGATTGCCCTCGGGGAGGGGCCGCGGATCAGGTTCATCGGAGAAGGGACGATAGCCATAGAGCTGAAGCTCTTGCAG
>CAWFBN010000187.1:0-4801 GCA_963813955.1 uncultured Alphaproteobacteria bacterium
GCGGGAAGCGGGAATAGAGCGAAGGGCCGGTGACGGCGGTAAACCCGTCGATGGCCGAACGAGAAGTGTGCGCCATCAACGGATCGCCATTCCCACTGAAGCTACGCCAGCATTGGCATAAAGCAGCCGTTCGCCAAGTACTTGAATCGCCAATCCCATTGGCGGCTGCCGTTACTGAGGCAGCAGAGACGGTCAGGCCGGCTATCACGGAGGCGCTGACCGAGAGATTCACTCAAGGTCTTGAGCGTGATGCCGTCTTGTAGCGCCGCCGCGTTCTTCATGTCATCCGGGCTGAAGACTAGAATACGGCCCTGGAGATAGACAAAGTCGGTCGGCGACACCACCACGCGGCCAATGCCGTTCGGAATGGGCCCTGAATAGCGCGGTCCGACATTGACGATCGAGCCGCCCGCCTGTCCAATCGTGCGTGTGCCGGCGAAGTCCAGATTATAATGATCCAGGCTTGTCGCCTGCATTACGTAGTACCAATTCTCTGGCGTGATCTTTGGCAAAGTCAGGACGATGGGCTCGGACCGAAGGTCAAGCCAGACACGGGAGTAAGGCGTGTCGACGTTGGGCGTGAACATCGTGTCTTCAGGCGTGTTCAATCGTTGGTAATTGCGGACCTTGTTGAAGTCGCCGATATAGCTGATCGATTTCTTGTTGAAGACTTCATCTTGCAGAAAGCGATACGCATAGACGGGGCTATACGCGTAGACATAGGCCTCCCTTGCAATCGCTTGCGCTTCAGCTGGCGAGACTTCGCTCGGGGAGGCTCGGACAGGGCCGATCAGCGCCGCCGCAACCGCCGCTACCGCGAGGGATATTTGAACAGCGTCATGGGGCCTCACAGATAGCGAAATGAGATGACGGCCATGATGGGCGCGACGCCGTCATGTCGGGCGATCAATGCGGGATCACCATCTTTTCGTGCGGCAGTCCGCTGTCGTCGATATCGAAATCGGGGTCCATGATCGTTTTACCCTGCGCCCCGACAAAGGCCGGCTGCGCCTTGATCCACAGGCTCGGCTTCTGCTCTTTCGCATATTGCAGCAGGCGCGCTTCGAGATCCTTTGCGATTTCCGGGTTTTCCGCCGCGACATTGGTGGTTTCGCCGGGGTCCTTGGCCAGATTGTAAAGCTCGGTCTTGCCCGGCAGCAGCGCGATCTTGATCAGCTTCCAGTCGCCCTTCCGAACAGCGCCGCGAAAAAGTTCGACATTGATCAGCACATCGTCGGTCGGCGACGGCGCGCCCTCGGACAGGGTCTTCCACATGTCGCGGCCATCTAACGGATGGTCAGGGCTGCCCTTGCCGCCGGCCAGAGCCAGCAGCGTCGGCATGACGTCGACCATGTGCAGGGGTTCATTGACCGTGCGGGGCTTCAGCTTGGATGGCCAGTTGACGAAAGCCGGCACGCGAACGCCGCCCTCCTTCAGCGACCCCTTGCCGCCGCTGAAGGGCGCGTTATCTGCCGGCGCCTTCTGGCCCTGCTCGATGCCGCCGACTTCGGCGTCGCGTTCTTCCTTGCTCTTGGAGCCGCTGGCGAAAAGCCCGCTGGTGGCGCCGCCATTGTCGCTGGCGAACACGATGATCGTATTGTCGCGCAGGCCCTTCTTGTCGAGTTCAGCCACGATGCGCCCGACCTGCACGTCCAGTTCGGTGATCATGCCCATATAGGTCCGCCGCAGCTTGTCGGGCGTGTCCTTGTATTTTTCCATCGCGCTCTCGGGCGCCTGATAGGGCGCATGCGGCGCCAGCGAAGCGAAATAGAGGAAGAAGGGCTGCTTGCCGTCCTGCTGGTCGATCAGCTTGACCGCATCGTCTCCTATCAGGTCGGTGTAATAGCCCTGTTCCTTCAGGAACTTGCCGTTGCGCTGCCAGTCGATCAGGCCGCCGCGCTCGCGGGTGAAATAATTCACCTCGCCCACGACATTGCCGTAGAAATAATCAAAGCCCCGGTTCTGCGGCCAGTATTTCCTGTCGGCGTGGCCGAGATGCCATTTGCCGGTCATCAGCGTCTTGTAGCCGGCTTCCTTCAGCGCCTGCGGCAGGGTCTTTTCGTCCAGCGCCAGCCCGTAGGTATGGCTGGGGAAAATGACAAGGGTTTGCAAGCCATAGCGCATGGGATAGCGGCCCGTCATCAGCGCGGCGCGCGAGGGCGTGCACACCGGCTCGCCATAGAAGGATTCGAGCTTTACGCCGTCATTGGCGAGCTTGTCGATATTGGGCGTCGAGACCTTATGACCGCGATAGCCGAGGTCGGCATTGCCGAGATCGTCGGCCATGATGAAGATGATATTGGGCTTTTTGGCTTCCTCGGCGAAGGCCGGGGAAAGCGCCCAGCTCAAACTGACAAGGCCGACCAAAACATAAGACGAGCGCATGGCGTTTTCCTGCATTGTGAAAAGAAAAAGGCGGGAAGATCAATCGACCACGCGCACAACCGGGGGCTTCCACCTGCCGGTCTGCAAGCTGTCGTCGGGCACATAAAGCCGTAGGTTCAGATAGAAGCCGCCCTCGGGCGACGGCAGCCAGTTGGCTCGCTGCTTCGCGTCCGACGGCGCTTCATGCTGGAGGAAGACGTCGAATGATCCATCGTCATTGGTCACGATGCCCGGCGTGCGGTCGCCTAAAGTGTAGCGCTTGATCGGATTGGCAACGAACGAGCCATCATCGATATTATACATTGAGATCGACCAGAAGGCCTTGGCCGGCGGTAGCTGGCCCTTGTCGAAATGAATGCGGTATTTTTTGGCGCCATCAAAAGGCTTGCCCTGATCATCGTTACGGGCGTCCAGATAAATCGCTTCGTCGGGCGCATTGCCGCCGGTGAACCATTTGGCGAAAGCGGCCCGGAACAGGTAGTCGTTGCCCATGATCCCGGACTTCCGACTCCATCGCCATCCATTCACCGCCTCGCCAGCGGTCTGCGCATAAACATCCATGATGTGCTGGCCGAATTGAACGGCTTTAACCAAACCGCTTTTTTGCGCTTCGTTCAAGGAATTGGCGTCAAAGACGGTGTTGTTATCCTTGAAGCCAATGAGCGGGAGGCTTTCCGCCAACACGGCGTCCTGCGCCTTTGGCGGCGTGTATTTAAGCGAATTGGCCAACTCGACGTAGAAATACAGGTCGCCGTTCACATTCTGCGGGTTGGCCGGGGCGGCCACGCGTTGATTTGAAATGGCCAGATCAACCGGCTCCGGCTTGTCGGAGCCGTCAAATTTGCTCAGCGGCGTCAGCCGCAACTGATCCTGAATCGCCAGCGCATTGTTTAGATCATCCGGACCATCGACGCCGATGCGTCCCCAGATCGCGAAATTGTTATAGGGGCTGTCGATGCGCTTGACACCGGCGGGCAGCGTTCCCGTCCAACCGGGACCAACCAGCGCATAATGGCCGGCTTCGCGCCCCGTCGTGCGGGTGCCGATATAGCCGAACGTGTCGCCGTTCGGGTCCCACAGCTGCAAGGTGTAATAGCGTTTGTCGTCGACCTTGGGGACCGAGACGATCAGAGGTTCACGGCTCACGTCGCAGAACGCCTGCGCATAGACCGTGTCATTGTTCGGCGTCGCGATCTGCTTGAACTCCGGCCCGCGCAACTGGCGCACGAGGCCAAACTGGTTGACCGCAGATTGCGGGTTTCCGAGCTTGAGGATTTCGGGCTTGGTGCGCCCCTCCATCAATTCTTCAAACTTGACGGCGGGATAACCCCAGATCACCGCGTTCAGTCCGAGATAGAAGGCCTCCGCTTCCAGGCCCTTCATCGTGCCTAGATCGGGCGGCGGCGTGCGCTTGTCCGCCGCGACCGCAGGTGACGCGAAGGCGACGAGACCAGCGAAAAAAAGCGATGCAATACGGTTGATCATCTTTGCGATCCTGTCAGGTAAAATTCGCGTTTTCGTCGCCGTCAATCGTGCGTCTGCACCTTCAGCAGTTGCGACTGGATGCCCTCGATGGTCTTGCCGACATTGGCGCTGAGGCCCACTTGCCGGACCGGATATTCCTTGAAGGAAGCCAAATGCTGCTGCAACGCGCCCAGGATCGGCGTCAGGCCCCAGGCCTTGTGCTCGTTCATCTGGCGGTTGAGGTCGCCGGTCTGGCGCTCGAAGGGATCGGTAAGCAAGTTGGTGATTCGCGGGTGCCCGAGGTTGAGCAGCGGATCATCCCAGTGGCCGCCATCCTTTTCGGAAAAGGTGATCTTGAACTGCTGGTAGCGGATCGCGGTCAGCACCGTTTCGTCATAGTAGAAAATGTATTTGCGCGTGGATTTGTCACTCTCGCCGTCGAACAGCGCCGTCTGGTCAAAGCCGTCGAGGTGCAGCTTGTAAGTGCGGTCGCCATAAGTCGCGCCATTTTTCAGCTTTTCGACGGCGTCCGGTTCGCCCGCCGCCCGCGCCAGCGTCGGAAACAGATCGGTCATGTCGACGATTTCGCCGCTGACACGGCCCGCCGGGCGCCCGGCCAGCGAATGACGAACGGCACGCGGACGCCGCCTTCCCAAGTGGTGCCCTTGTCGCCGCGAAAAGGAGAAGTGCCGCCTTCGGGCCACATATATTGATAGGCGCCGTTATCGGTCGTGTAGATAACGATGGTGTTCTTGGCGAGGCCGGTTTCGTCGAGCTTTTTAAGCAACTGGCCGATCTGCGCGTCATGCTCGGCCAGTCCGTCGCCATAGACGTCCTCGATGCCGGCGCGCGAGACGCCGCGATGCTTGTCGCCCACATGGATAAAGACGTGCTGGCGGGTGGTGTTGTGCCAGAGGAAGAACGGCTTGCCATCCTTGGCGCGCCTGTCAGA
>CAWFBN010000188.1:0-21557 GCA_963813955.1 uncultured Alphaproteobacteria bacterium
CCAACTCTACCACGCATCGAAGCCCATCCCGCAAGACCAAGATTTCACTTGGATTGGGTAGAGCCATAAGGGCGACTGTTACGCTGGGTGCATCAAAAGGTCCTCTTTTCTCAGGTCCTTCAAGGAAATACCAAACAACTGTATTGGCAGGGATATCTATAAAATTGGTCATCAAATCACCGTTGGTCGCACTTCTAACTTTGCGCGATCCCAAAATTATTCGTCGTTATTTTACCCGAAACTTAGCCGTAGGCAATCCTCCGTAACCATGAAGCGGAAGGCATGCAACGACGCATGGCGTCGCTGGCGTGTTACCGCACACCTCATTGCATTTGGGCAAGTCGGCGTGAGGCAATCCGGCACGAGCACGCCATGGGGACCCACCTCGGCGGGAAACGGATGCTATTTCACGCGATCCCCATCAACCCACCAAATTTTGCCATGCTCCCGAACTATCGCATAGCCATCTTCGTCATCGTTTAGAATTTCGATCTCGGTGCCAGGTGCAATACGGCGGGGACAGAACTTACTAATACGCGCCCCGCGAGGCGATAGGGATGCGCGAGTATACTCGTGCGCCGCTGCCCAGCTAGTGCAAGCATAGGTGTCATGAATAACCATGCCGATGCGCGCAAAAGCGTGTTCAGAAACAAGTAATGACGCGGCGATTATAGCGGTCCAACATAGTGCTCTCTCAACTGGCGGGCATACTTGGGTGGCACTGCGCCCCCGATGCCTGATTTTGGAAAAGGAGGGCCTATCGGGGGGCGATGTCATCAAGCGGCTCCCCCTCCATACATCAGACGCCACCGAAGTCTAGAGCAGGGCAGCGGCAGCGTTGAACAAAAATCTGGCCGTCCCGAATGTACCGGCTCAGCATGGCGTCGCTAGCATGGCCCGTTTGTGCTCTGATTTTCGATGTCGAAACTACCGCTTGTGCGGCGCTGGTCGCGAAACCCGCCCTCAAGCTATGGCCGGAAAAGCCCGCTGGATCGAGACCCGCCCCTCGACCCGATCCTTGACGATACGGACACGGCGTCTCCTGACAGGCGGCCAGACGGCGATCTGGCCGTGTCCATTGATCGGTCGAAATATCGCGCCCGCCTCGACACCGGAAATTTTCAGCCAGCGTTCGGCAGCCAGGACCGGGCAAAAGCGCGTACGGCCAAATGGAATGCCGATCTTGCGCCCAGCGCCGTCTTGGTCGGTTTTCGAGCGGCATACCTGAACGATCGGCTTCCTGGCGGACCTTTTTCGAGATCGTCCACGTCGAGCCCGACGATTTCAGATCGCCGAAATCCTCCCGCAAAACCGATCAGCAACAAGAGCGCCTGATCCCGCGCGTCCTTCACGCCGTCGCCCATCGCGTCGAGAACTTGGAAGAGGTCTTCTTTCAGTAACGGCTTAGCCTGATCCTGTCCGCCGCCCCGGCGGCGTTTATCGCGCATCGTCGCTCGGACCAGGCTCTGACCGGCACGGATTTGAAACGTTCCGCGCCTCATGCGCTTTGGAAATCGACGCGATGCGCCGAACGAGCGTCGCGACCGATAATGTCGGCGTGTCGCCAGATACGCGGCGACCGTTGAAGGGCTGGAAGGAATAGTTCCGCCCCAAGTTCAAAGGAAGCGATGTCGAAGCGATAGGCTCGCTGCGTGTTTTCAGCCAAGCTGTCGCGGACAAGTCCGAGCACCGCTCTAGCATCCGATTTGTGCAATTGATTGCACAAAATGAAGCGGCTGAAACGGCGTTTTTAGGCTCGGATAAGAGAGGATTATGCAGGGTTAGGACGGCTTCATTCATTGCTCGCCTCCGGGCCTTTCAACCGGCTAGGTGGATCGCGCATCGCTCCCAGAATTCCGGCCTTTTGTTGCGGGGTGAGGAGGCGAGCAGCGCGAAGCGCAATTACAGCGACGCCGCACCCGGTCGAGCGCTGCCAGGTCGTCACCCTGTGGGCCAAGTGCCGGAGATGCCGCATGCCGCGGATGGGCATAGGAAAAGCGTGACGATCAGATCGAGCGCCGACGCGCCTGAGCGGTCCGGTCTCGGAAGCAGCGCCTCCGCGTGCGCCGCATAATCGCGGCCACATTGGTCTGGCCCGGCGCAGTCAGTTCATAGGCGTTGAACAGGAGTGTCAGCTCGACAATTATATTTCAAAATCAATGTCGCCTGGGATGGCCCAGAAAATCCCCCGCCTGCACACGTTCCGGCCATAGCGTCGCTGCCGGCACTTGTTCCGCGTATGTTTCCGTTTTCACTCTTTTCTTCCTTTCGTTTTGCTTGAGGCTCGCGCGGGGTCAGACGCGGCCATTCCGCATGAGGCGGTGATTTTGGCTGAAAGGTATGCCCAGAGCTAGCCTTAGGGTGCGCGGCGCGAAAAGGTGTCTTCGGTCTGTTACGCGTCAGTTTCAAACAGGCGCTCTTCGGTGTTTGGCGTGGGTCTCGATGGTGCCGTCACGTAGTATGTGAGCAACAGCAGCGCCACGTTCAACGAGCCGTCGTCCTACGAGCAAAAACCGATGACATTCCGGGGGTCGTGCTCCGAACATTAAAATTGCCAACCGCAGACTGAAAGGATGCGATTTGCTCGATTCCGGTCGAGACCCGCCGCAAAGATCGGGCTTTGCGCCATGCGCTCGTAGTCGGCGGGCTCGCCGACTTGGGGCGTCCACCGAGTTCGGCACCAAGATAGACGTAACGATCCCGGCGGCGTTAGGCGGCCTTCTAGGGCGGCGCGATCGAAAATGGGGAAAATAAACGTGAGACGACGAGGACCGACGTCTGCGACCGTTTCAATTCCCGCCTTCTGCATGAATTCTGAAATGTTGGTCAATCTAATTCGAATGTCCAAACGAGAGGACCTTTGTCGTCATCGACATGCTCTTTCTTATATATCCTATTGTAACAAATTATCTTCATGAAAAAAATAATAAAACATAAAATTGTGCCATAGAGAATTTATTGATCCTTCAGTAACATGGGGATTATTTCGCACATAACCTCTCTTGATGAAGTGGGCAGCGATACCATTTCGACTGAACGTTCCGTAATCTCGGCAGCGGCTTATCCCCTTAACTCCGGTTACGCTATTTGTGGTGGTCTGTTTAGAATGAAGGAGTCAGATTAAGATCAGGCGTCGATATATGAAGGCAGCAGAGAATTATTGGACGGTGCCTGGTGGCTTAAGCTGGCGCTGGATTCCAAGTCGAACCTGTTACAGCGGCATGCATCAGGGCACTGCTTGATGTCTGGTTGTGCAAATTCCGAGGCGGTTGTCAGAATCGGGACGTCGAAAAACTTCGCGAATGCATAATGTAGGCAGTCGCCGATATTGAGGCCGTGGCGACCCGCTCGATAGCGATCGGCGGCAGTTCAGCAAGGCGAGTTGCTTCGCCTGCTGGAGGTAGGTCGCGGATTGTAATTCCGCGTTCATCGAGGAATTCCATTACGATTGGCTCGACGTCCGTGATGGGACGATCAGACTTATCGGTTCGGGCTAGGCTGATCACTGTCTCCAATACTGCGATCGGAGAAGTGAAGGAATTATTGGCGGACACGAGCGCTTTGGATATGCGTTCGGCCTCGGGCTCGTCGGAAAGGACGGCGATGATCGCGCAGGCGTCCACAAACATTAGCTGTTGCCCCACATCTCATCGAAAGCCTCGGGCGGTAGCGGGGCCTTGGCTTGATCGCTAAGAGCGATGCCGTATTTATCGCGGAGCCGGGCGGCGGTTTGACGCGGGGTCTCCGCGTTGCGTCGATGCGCGATTGCCTCCTTCATTGCGATCACGATCGCCTCCGTGATGGTGACGCCGGCCATGTGAGCGAATTTGCGCGTGAGGGCGTCCGCCTCGGGATTGTTGACGTTAATTGGCATAACGGCTCCATGTAGATGGAATGCTGATGTAATGTATAATGCGCCATCAACATTATCAAGTCTGGATGCGGAAAAAGGAGAATTCTGTGATCGTTCAACGGATGCGATGGCATCAATGAATTTCGTCGTAGACGATGTCGCGTGTGCGGGCCCGCAGGGTATGCGTCCATAGGCATGCTTCTGGGCCTTCTTGGGCAATGGTGATGTGATATCCGGGAATGTAGACGGTTCCGTCGTGGAAGTCGGTGACTGGGCCCATAGGGATGAAAGCGGAAAAATCGGTTTCATTTCCCTCAATGTCAGCCGGTAGGGTCGCGAGCGCGGCACGCAGGGCATGCTGTAGGGCGCAGTTGTTTAAGCGCCATGACGCCTGAAGAGGTCGCTCCAATTCGCTGGTATCATCTGCGTAGTCAGATCGGGCTTCCGTCGTAAACGTCTCGAAAAACGTTCAAGGCTCTCAATTTGCGTGAGTGTTGCGAATGTCGGCGACTTTAAGGTTTTGGAAAAAGTTGCGCATATAACTTCGTTGCGAAGCGTTTCGGCAATGATAGCGTCAGCCGTTTGCACGTTGACGATAAGGGCGTCAAGAGTTTGCACTTCGGTGAATTCGGAGTCGTCCGTCATTTTATTTCCTTTTTGGGGATTCTTATGATATATTTATACTGCGCATATAGTCCAATATTACATGAAAAATGTATTGTTAAAGGCATTGAACATTATCCGTTTAAGTTCGGAACAGCGGTTGATTGTGATGACCGGCTTGATCGAATGAACTGGGCTGGAAGCTCAAGGGCGGTCGTCGTGGCGCGCGGCTGGCGATGATCGATGGATGGGTGTATCCGGTTCAGCCTTTGAAGGGCGGGATTTAAAAGACCGCATGGTTAAGGATACAGCTAAGAGAATATTCGGCATATGGTTGCTTGCAGATGATTTCGCTAACGAAATGAGGCGGTGGCAGGGGGAGTAATCTGCCAATCATCTTCAAATTCGAGAGCAATGGCGTAGGCGAATTACGATTGATTTCGGCTGCGCGTTGGAAAGGGCTTGGGGTGGATAATGAGAATGTTTCGTGATGTTCATCGATTGTCGGTCGGCGTCATTGCAAAAATTGCTCAGCTCGCCCTTTTGGAATTGGCGCGAGAGGTTGGGATTGTGAAGAAGCCTTAGGCTTCGCGATGTTGATTAAATGATGTGATCGACGAAATCGCGATATCCGGCGTGTGGTAATTGGGTAGCAATTTCAGCAGTGTGTCGAACGATGATTTCATGTGCCGTCGCCGGTTCCAGCGGAAGACGAATTCGTCGAGGTAACGGCGTAGATGAGGTTTTCGGACGCCGTGATACGTGCCGAGCGCCCATCGCTTGAAATTGGCGAAGACGCGATGAATCCATGGCATCACGACATGTGCTGCCATTTTGCCGATACTTTCGGTTGGTGGTTGTAGCCTTTCAGGCTCTTGTAGGCGGAGAAGCCATCACTTAGGACCGTCGCGCCTACGTTACTTCTCCGGCGACGAAGGCGCCGATACTGGGCGCGGAAAAGTTTCCCAGCGGCGCAAGGCGGATACGGCGCGGTTGGCCTTCGGGCGATAGCTCGATGCGCCGATGATGTGCAGTTTCGTAACTCGCCTGGAACCACGTCAGTAACGGCGGATGACTGCGATGGAAGATCGTACCGGCGGTGACGGACGTCTGGAGGCCGCAAGCCGCGCATTCGAAGGTGAATGGCTTTGAGTTGAGCGCCCACAAGCTTTGGCGCTCTGGCATTTTGCAGAAATACAAAGCCGTTTGGCCAGCGTTTTTCATGGGAGGTGGCGGGCGCAGGCCGCGTCATCAGGAAACCGCGCGGCGAAGGCGGTCGAGGATAGGTCTATCATTTTTCCAGCGGCTCGACATAGGAACAAAATAAGGACAGACTCGCCGTGCCGTCATATAAGGCCTGACTGACCATGACCTATAGGCCGACCTGAGCCAAGGGGATAAGCCGCTTTGATTTATATCATGGCGCACAATGCATAAAAAGTGCTGTTATGATACGAGCGGTTTGATTTGATCGATGTCAAGAAGCGCGGGAGTTCTCTGCGTATTTGCTGTGCGAAGTGTCGATACACCCCTTTTACGTTTTTATGCTTGGCGTACGTAACAGCATGAGAGATTGCGTTCGCAGGGCGTCACTGTAATTACATGGTCAGTGCGCGGAGATATGCCCCGATCACTACAATTCCGATCCAACCGGCGGCGGCGTCTACGGCGCACTCGACACCACCACCCCCAGCGAAACTTGGCTCTATGGCTCCTTCGGCTATCCCTCGGTCTATGCCGTCAATCAAGGCGGCGTCGGCGACTGCTGGTTCGTCTCTTCGTTGATGTGCATGGCGACTTTCGGTCCGAGTTATCTTGAATCGATGATCACATCGCAACGGAAGCGGATATTACACGGTGCGCCTGTACCTCAACGGCACGCTGACGCCCGTCACCATCGGTGACGACTCGCCCAGCAGCGCCAACAGCGGCAATGGGCACGGAACTGGGCGTCGCTGATCGAGAAAGCCTATGCGGCGGTCGGGGCTCCTATACCGCAATGAACGGAAAATGGGCCGACACCGCCTTCCGAAGCCTAACGAATCAAGTCCTGCACGGATTTCAATATCGGCGGCGGCAATACTGGCGTAGCGGCCCAAATCAAGGCCGCCGTCAGTCAGGGCGAGGGCGTAGTCATCTATTCAGCCGATTTGTTCATCCCCCAGGCTCAACCGGCCAACGACGGATTGAGCGGAAGCTTCCCGAAGATCGACTATAATTCCTCGACAGGCAGCTACGAGGGGCAGGGTGGTGGGCTTCACCGTCGGAGCACATGCCTACGCCGTGGTCGGCTATGACACGACGACGGGGAACTTCGTCATCCGCAATCCGTGGGACTATGCCCGTTCGACCTTGTATAGCAATAACGGCATGACATACGCGAACGCTTATGTTTCCCTCATGGAACAAATCAACAAGCGCTCTCGAGCGACCAGAGCCGGGGGCAGCGTTACTCCGGGCTATTCCGTTAATTATTTCAGCGAGTTCGAAATATCAGCAAGCGATCTACAATACTTCTATGGTGGCGCTTATACAAACGCGCCGTTGCAAATTGCGCCACCTCGGTCGTTCACGCCAACGATATTTCCCGCAGCGGCGAGGTGACGGGCGCATATAATTTCATCGATCTGTCGAATCTCGAAGCGAGCTACGGCGACCTGATCCAGGCGTTCGGGACCAATACGCAGGCCATGCAAAATTGGTATCACCTCCAACCAACCCAGCGAAAATCGGCCCATTACGTTTGACGGGCTCGATTATATCGCCAGCTATGGCGATTTGATCAGCGCATTCAAATCCGCCGGCTCCGAGCAAGCGGTGCTCGACGCCGGAGCGTCGCATTTCATCACCAACGGCTCCGCCGAAGGCCGCACGACGACCTTCAATAGCCTCGACTACATCGCCAGTTACGGCGATCTGATCGAGCCTTTGGGGCCAATGGCGACGCCGGCGCCTATCACTTTATCGAACATGGCGCGACCGAAGGCCGCACGACGAGTTTCGACGGACTGGATTACATCGCCAGCTATAGCGACCTCATCACAGCTTTCGGCGCCAACGAGCAGACCGGCGCGGATCATTTCATCACCCACGGCTCCGCCGAAGGCCGTACGACGAGTTTCGATGGGCTCGATTACATCGCCGGATACACCGACCTGATGAAAGCGTACGGCGCGAACAATGACGCAGGGGCGCCATTTCATCGCCAACGGATTAACGAGGGCCGATGCGCCAGGCCTTTCAACGTCGCAGCTTACAAATCCGCCCCCTCCGATCTGATTGGCAAATACGCCACTAGCGACGCCTTCCTCGAAGCTTATGTTAATACTTATGTTTCCACCTGCCATTTCCTCACCTGACCACTATGGAATGCCGAAGGAAAAACTCACGGTTTCAACCCAAGTTTTCGCATCCTCAATTGGTTCGCAACTGCGCACCCCACGATCACAGTGCGTGTTGTTTGGCAAGCGCCTGCAAAGTGTGACGCGCGATCATCAGTTCCTCGTTGGTCGGCACGACATACGGGGATGTGACTTTCCTGCGCTGAGATGACGGTTCGGCTTTCGCGATTGGCCTCGGCATCGAGCTTTATGCCGAGCCAGCCGAGTTCTCTGCGTTACTCGACCAGGCGGTCGAGCGCTTCTCCCGGGATGTGGTCCAGGGCATGGAAGACCGCCCGTCGCGCTGGCGGTGGATTATTACGGAACGGCGCCGGGAGATTGTCGCTGGCGGTGCGATCACGAGGAGCTGATTTCGCCCGCCGCTCCCCGCTTCGAAAGCCGCGACCGCCTCCTCGACCGTGCGAAACATGCGCGCGGGTCCCAGTTGTTCCGCCAGTTCGGTGCGCCGGACGAGGTCCAGCGCCTCGGGGTTGAGAGCGGCAAGCCACAGCTCCACGCCCGATCCGCGCAGCCGGGCCTCGGCTTCGACCAGCATTTTCAGCGCCGTATATTCGAGCCCGGGGATCGCCGAACAATCGAGCAGGAATACCCGCGGAGAGGCGGCGCGCATCAGGGCCGTCAATTTCGCCCCGGCATTTTCGGCATTGCCGAAATAGATGCGCCCGACCGGCCGCGCGATCAGCAGGCCCGGGATCGCCTCGTCGCCGGGATGAACGGCTTCGCGCGGCCGGAAGTGATGCGTGCCGGGAATGCGCCGGATTTCGTCGACTCGCGGATCATTGGTGAGCCGGATGAGGCTTCCCAGTGAAAGCACGATGGCGGCGACGACGCCGTTGAGCGTGCCCAACGTCATGACGCCGAGGCAAGCGACCACCGCCCAGTGAAATTCGATGCTCCGCACCTTGCGGATCGCCGCGATGCCGGCAAAATCCACCAGACCGATCGAATAAGCGATGACCACGGCCGCCAGAGTGGCGTGGGGCATGAGCGCAAGAACGGGCGCGAGGAAAAGCAGCGTCGCCAACGCGGCTGCGGCCACCACCATTGACGTCGCCTGCGTGTTCGACCCGGCATTGAGGGCCACCGAGGTCTGGGAGGTTCCGCCGCCGGCGGGCATGGCGCCAATGAAAGCGCCAGCCGCGTTGGCGGCGCCGAGCGCGAACAGCTCGCGATTGGCGTCGAGCGGCGGATCGCTCGGGCGGACGAAGGCGCGCGCCGCCGCAATCGACTCGGTGAAGGAGATCAACGCGATGCCGCCGGCCGCCGGCCACATCGCCTCGAACAGCGAGGGCTGCGGCAGCTTCAGCGCGGGAAAGCCTCCGTGGATCGCCCCGACGACGCTGACGCCCAGGCCTTCAAGGCCGAGGAGAGCCGAAGCGGCGATCCCCATGGCCACGGCGAGCAGCGGCGCGGGGGCTTTCGGCAGGAAGCGCCGAGAGAGCGCGATGATCGCCAGCGTCGCCAAAGCGACAATGAGCGTGGGCCAGGAGATGGCGTTGAGATGCCCGGCAATCGACGCCACATCGCGGAAGAAACCTGCCTTGTGGATGTGAATTCCGAGCAGTTTTGGTAATTGATCGACGATAATCACCAGGCCGACGCCGGCCTTGAACCCGGTCAGGACCGGCTCCGAAATGAAATTGGCGACAAAGCCGAAACGCAAGGCGCGCGCGGCCAGCAGCATCGCCCCGACGAGGACGGAAAGCGTGGCCGACGCCACCAGAGGATCGAGCGCGGAATCGGCGGCGAGCGCTTCCCCGATCGCGCTCGCGCACAGGATGGCGATGGGCGTCGTGGTGCTGACGCTCAGCACCCGCGACGTGCCGAGAACGGCGTAAATCGCCATCGGAACCAGCGCCGAAAACAGACCGGCCTGCACCGGCAGCTGCGCGATCGTCGCGTAGGCGAGCGCCTTGGGCAGGACGACGGCGGCGGTCGTGAGGCCGGGTATGAGATCGGCAGCGAAATATCGCCTGAGGGCGTCCGCCGCCTTCCCGAATGTTCCGCTCACAATGGGCCTCCGCTATCATGCCGGAAGCACCCCATTATATGCCCTGCGGCACACAATCCCAACAGGCTCGGACGGCGCGCCTCATGCCGCGCCCACGCCCAGGAAATGGAGCCGCTCTCCTATTCGGCATCGCCCGGGTGGTGCGGCGTGCCGCCCTGCCCGCTTCTCCAGAGGCGAGTTCCCGTGGCGCCCCAATTTTCTTATCTTGCACGTTTTCAATTGTTACTTTTCACCATCTTCTCTGATCGTTATTTTTTCGATTATTTTATCAAAAACTCTAATGTCGTTTGCAATCTGCTCCGGGCTTTCTGAACGGACCGATATGACGCATCGATCCGATCTGTTCAAAAGCCCGGCGAATTTTTTTGCGATTTCGACCTGAACGAAAATGTTCATGCTTCTCTCCCGAAAAAACATTCCTGTCACGCTCCAGCGATGTCTTTGCCTCAACCGCTCTTCGAGTTTCGCAGCCGGAGTCTCGATGGAAATGACCAGATCCGAGCGCGGCACGGCGCCCAGCAGCGCTATGATATCCTCGTCTGAAATACGAGGCTGCACCCGCAAGATGGAAAGAATAAACTGGACATAAGCTTGGTCAAAAATCCAGATATCATTACTTTTCTCGGCTTTCGTCCACGCCTGAGACAGACCTTTCAGATATCGCCTCATTCTGAATGCGCGAATAGTCTGCAGGAATTGCGGCTCAGCATCGACGGACCGCGAACGGGCCGTTGAACGAGCTATATTCATGAATTCAGTTGTGGGGGGCAACGAACCGGGTTTGGCGTCGCTGTTGTCCGCGGCCAGAAATGTCGGTTCGCTAGGCTGGGCGCTCAACAGGGTGAATACTTTGAGCCCGGCCGAGCGCAAACGCGCCGTCAGTGCAAGCGCGAATGTTGTTTTGCCTGCGCCCGGCGGCCCAAAACATTCGATGATCATGGGATCGCGCCCATCATGAGCCGGCTTAGTTCACGTTCAAAACCTGCGTCGAACGGACGGGGCCATTGGCTGACAGATTTTCGTAGAATGGAGATGTTCGCAAAACGGAGGAAGAGGACTTTAAAGGCGAATGCTCAACCAGTCCGCCGTGACTTCTAAGCCTTTCAGGCTTTCACCTCGCCCATAGCGGTTGCGGCAGACGCCCGCGTGCGTTTGGACCTCCATGTCCCGAAATCCGACCAATTCCTTTTGGCATGGGATCTACTCCTTTTGGAAAGCGCTCCTATGCCTATTGTTCCGCCGAGCAACGTCTCGGTTTTAACCGTTATCGCCGATCACGCGTTCTAATAGTGGTTCCATTGTTCGGGTCTCGGCCCGCGGATGGGCATGAATCGTCGGCGTCATTGGATGTCGCTTGAACCACTCGAAGGGGCTTTGAGTGGCGCCAATTTTCAGCATTGTAGAAAGCCATTAGCGAAGTGCGAAAGCGCTGGCGGAGCTCTCAAAAGCGCTGGTTGCCGAGCGCTCAGCTGAAAGGAAATCAATGCAGAACGATCATTTACCTCCTTCATCGAGAGCTGGAGGCAATGGCATGACGGAGTTGTCGGCCCCATCGTCCTCAATGGTTGGATCGGAAGAGTTCATTGCTTTAGGCACGGCAATGCTGGACGCCCTCGAGCGAGTTGGCTATGGCGCCATCTTGCTCGACGAGCGCCAATACGTATCGAAAATCAATGCGACGGCGCAGAATTTATTGCGCCAAAAATTTGGCCGTGGCTCCAGCCCGTCGGATATCGATTGGCTGCGAAATGTGATGCGGCGGCTGCCTGAACGCGCAACGCCCTGGTTTCCGAGCGATACTGAAACCTGGCGCACGCTTCCCTGCGATGGCGAGCGTCCCATTGTGCTTCACCGAATTCCGCTTTTACACTCAAAAGGCCGGGGCGAATATTTTGTGCTCATTCTCGCCGATTTCGGTGGAGGACCGCAACCGAACCCGGACACTCTGCGCCGGATCTTTGGGCTGACCGGAGCTGAAGCGCGGCTGGCGATAAGGATCTCCCATGGCGAAACGCCAACGGCGATCGCGCGCGGTCAGGGCGTCAGCGTCGCGACGGTCCGTTGCCAATTGGCCTCCATCTTCGCCAAGACCCAGACGCGACGCCAAACCGAACTGGCGATGCTGCTGATGCGGGTCGCCATTCTGCCGTGATCTTCTCGCAGCGCCAACCCGCGCAGTCTAAAGGCGTTCCATGACACAACACTCGAGCGATCAGCCTGCGCGGGAAGGCGAGTTTTGGTATGTCGTCCATACCCAGCCAAACCGCGAAGCCGTCGCCAAAGGACATCTTGCGAACCAGGGATTTCACCCTTTTTTGCCGCAATTTGTCAAAACCATAAGCCACGCGAGAAAGGTGCATCAATCGCTCGCGCCACTCTTTCCCCGCTATTTGTTTGTTCGTCTCGACCTGAACCGGGATCGTTGGCACAGCGTGAACGGAACGATTGGCGTCGCGACATTGATCATGGCCGGGGATCGACCTTCGCCGGTAAAACGCGGCGTCGTCGAAACCCTGATCGCATCGACGGCCCTCGACGGCGAATTGCGCTTCCAGCAGCCTTTGTGCGTTGGCGAGCGCGTCAGGCTGGTGGCGGGACCATTTGCCGAACAATTGGGAATTCTTCAACATTTCGATGGATCCGGACGCGTTCGCGTCTTGCTCGAAATCATGGGTGGTGAAATCCCCGTCAATCTGCCGCGCGGCGACGTCCTTCCAACGGACTCCTGCGCGTAGACTGCGCGTAGACTGAAGTTCGAAGCCGTTTCGGGAAATCAGTGCGAGGTCAAATTCCACCCATTGAGACCCTGCCATTGCCGGATGCATTGGTTTGGTTCCACTGTCACGCGCTCCCCGCGCGCAGCCCTCGGAACGCTCCGCAACTTTTGCCTTGATCACCATTTTTTGTGACATCACGGAAAACGCAACGGCGCAAATAGAGCAGAAAATAATTCACTTGAAGGATGAAGCCATTCGCAACTCATGCGAGCTTGGCTTTCGCCGCATGATTGCGAAGCGCCCATCGCCCCAGGAAGACATCGCGTCACCTGAAGTGCGGTAGCGCGCGGCGGTCGTCGCATCGAGGAAAGCCAAAGTCGATGGATGCTGATTGCATGACCGACAGCGAATCCATGCGTGAAGCAATGGCGGAATGCGCCGGCGGCGTTTGTGTCGTTACTGTCGGCGCTGGTCAAGATCGACATGGGTTGACCGTCACCAGCATGACCTCAGTCTCCTTGAATCCGCCCACTCTGCTGTTTTGCCTCAATCGCCGCTCCTCTGCATGGCCCATGCTGGAAAGGACACGCTGCTTTGCCGTGAACGTGCTGGCGACGCATCATTCACGCGTTGCGGATCAATTTGCGGGCCGCTTCGATCGCCACGGGATCGATCGCTTCGAAGGCGCGGATTGGCGAAAGTTGCGTAGCGGCGCGCCGATTCTGCGCGACGCCGTGGCCGCTTTCGATTGCGAGGTCGAGCAAACGATCGAAAAGCATTCGCATTATGTCATTTTCGGGCGGGTCTGCGCGAGCCTTTCCGCCTCGGCCACATTGAGCCCGTTGCTCTATTGGCGCCGGCGCTATCGCGAGCTGTCGCAGCCTCGTCAAGTGAAGCGCAATCTGGACTCTCTCCTTCAGTCGCTCGACTGGTGAACGCCATGCAATTCTTGAGCGACAATGCGGCCGGCGTGACACGAAAAATAATGGACGCGGTGGTCGAAGCCAGCCAGGGGACGTCATTTCCCTATGGGGCCGATCTCGAAACGAAACGTGCGGAAGAAATGCTCCGTCGCGTTTTCGAGTGCGATTTGTCGGCCTGGCTCGTCGCGACGGGAACCGCGGCCAATGGGTTGGCGCTCGGGGCGGCGACAACGGCCTGCGGTGCGATATTTTGTCACGAACGCGCGCATGTGATGTGCGACGAATGCGGCGCCCCGGAGATGTTCACCGGCGGCGCCAAACTCGTCGAAGTCGCCGGCAAACGAGGCAAGGTTTCGGTCGCGGCGCTGAACGAACGTCTCGCTATTTTAAAGGCCGCGCCGGGCCGGCATCCGCGTCCATCCGTCCTCTCGCTGGCGCAGGCCAACGAATTCGGAGCTGTCTATACTGCTTCGGAAATGGCGGCGCTGGCGGCGCGAGCCCATGCCGAAGACATGATCGTGCATCTGGATGGGGCGCGGTTCGCCAATGCGGTCGTCGCTTTGGACAAGGCTCCCGCGGAATTAAGCTGGAAGGCGGGCGTCGACATCATGTCGTTTGGCGTTTCCAAAAATGGCGGAATGGCTTGCGAAGCGGTGATCTTCTTCGATCAGAAGCTCGCGAGGGACTTTCATCTGCAGCGAAAAAGAGCCGGACACAGTATAGCGAAGGGACGGTTCCTCGGCGCGCAGATGCGCGCATACCTCGACCAGGGCCATTGGCTGGAGTTGGCGGCTTGCGCCAATCGCCAGGCGGCCCGGCTTGCCGCCGGGCTTGCAAAAACGGCGGGCGCCCGTTTGCCCTGGGCGCCTGAGTTCGAACCTGGTGTTCGCGATCATCAACCGTCGACTGGACCAGATGCTCAGGGAGTCCGGCGGCCAATATTACGAATGGCCTTACGACGGTCTTGGCTGTTCGCTGACTCCCGATGAGGTCTTCGTGCGGTTTGCGACGTCCTTCGCCACGACGGCCGATGAGGTTGACCGGTTCATTGCCATCGCCAGAGCGAGATCGCCGGCGCGTGCCCCAAGACATGTGAAATGGCGCGAGAATCGCGCATCGGCCTGACGCGTTTTCTCCCACGGTTGATATCGCAAACGGAGCGAGTCGATGACTGTATTGAATGCCGTCAAAGTCGCCGCCGCCATCGACGGCCGCGCCGCATGCGAAGCCACGCTCGGGAAGCGCACACATGCCGCGGCGGCGATCGCAGCTCTCAATGCGGAGAGCGTCGACCTCGAGGCGCGCTTTCCTGCGGAGGCCTTCGAGGCCATTCGCGCGCAGCGGCTGCTCAGCGCGATGATCCCCGAGGAGTTCGGCGGCGACGGCGCCGAGATGAGCGAAATCGCGGATATTTGCTATCGACTCGGCCGCTCCTGCGGTTCGACCGGCATGATCTACGCGATGCATCAAACCAAACTGGCCTGCATCCTGCGGCATGGATCGAACTCGAAATGGCATCGTCATGTCTTGAAGGACGTCTGCGACAAGCAATTGTTGCTCGCCTCGTCAACGACGGAGGGCCAGCGTGGCGGCAACATCCGGTCCAGCGACGCGGCCATTCAGCGCAATGGCGAGGCGATCACGCTGGAGCGTGCGGCCACCGTGATTTCCTACGGTGAGGAAGCGGACGGTCTGGTGACCACCGCGCGCCGGTCGGAAGAGTCGCTCGACTCGGATCAGGTGCTTCTCGTGCTTCTCAAGCAGGACTACCGCCTCGACAAAATCCTGGGCTGGAACACCATGGGCATGCGCGGCACCTGCAGTTCCGGATTCATGCTCCGGGCCAACGGCCGCGCCGAGCAGATCCTGCCGGAAGCCTATGAAAAAATTCATGGCCGCACGATGCTGCCGACGGCGCATCTGCTGTGGGGAAGCGTGTGGACCGGCATCGCGGCGGCCGCGGTCGAGCGAGCGCGGTTGTTCCTGCGGAAAGCCGCCAGCCAGTCGGACGGAGCGATGCCGCCCGGCGCCGCGCATTTCACCCAGGCGGCCGCCCATCTGAAGTCCCTCAGGGCGATGCTGAACAGCGCGGTGCGCCGCTATGAACGATATCATGTCGATGACGCTGCCCTGGCCTCCGTCGACTTCCAGACTGCGATGAACATGCTGAAGGTCGAGGCGTCCGAACGCGCTGTGGCGATCACGCTTTCGGCGCTGCGCGCGTGCGGATTGTCGGGCTATCGAAACGACGGCGAATTCAGCGTCAGCCGCTATCTGCGCGACGCTCTGTCTTCGCCGATCATGATCAATAACGATCGCATCCTGGCGAATGTCGCGGGCGCGGCTCTTCTCTCCGAGACATCGAACTCCTTGTTCGATTGAGCGGCTCGGATCGGGCACACGGAGGGCGAAATGAATGTAGCGAGTTTCATCAAGGACGGGCGCGATCCTTTGCGCGAGATTTCGCGAGAGATTTCGGAGGAATTATTGCAGTCGATGGGCGTGGACGGAGTTTACGCCCGGACGGGCGCCTATGAACGCGTCATTCAAGCGATCGACGGCTTGATCACCTCGCTGCGCGATCCGCGGGCCGAAGTTTTTCGGTTTCCTCCCGTCATGAGCCGGAAGCAGCTCGAAAAATCGGGATATCTCGGCAGCTTTCCCAATCTTCTTGGCTGCGTGTGCGCGCTGCACGGGTCGGAGGGCTACGTCCGCGCCGCCGTTGAATGTTTCGACGACGGCGGCGACTGGACCAAGGCCCTGTCCGCGGCCGACCTCGTGTTGAGTCCGGCCGCCTGTTACCCGATCTATCCCATCGCGGCGAAGCGCGGTCCTGTGCCGGATGAAGGATGGCTGTTCGATGTCGCGTCGGATTGTTTCAGACACGAGCCGTCGACGGATCTCGACCGCTTCCAATCCTTTCGGATGCGCGAATTCGTCGTCATCGGGAGACCCGAGCAGATCAGGACTTTCCGTGATGACTGGATGGCCCGGGCGACAGGCGTCGCGGAGAGCCTGGGGCTTTTTGGCGAAATCGCGCAAGCCAACGATCCCTTCTTCGGGCGCGGCGGTCAACTGATGGCGACGAGCCAGCTCCAGCAATCGCTCAAGTTTGAATTGCTCGTGCCGATCCATTCCGCCGCGCGTCCGACGGCCTGCATGAGCTTCAATGATCATCGCGATCATTTCGGCGTCGCATGGGGTCTCGAAGGGGCGGATGATCAGCCTTCGCACACCGGTTGCGTCGCCTTTGGCATGGACCGGATCGCCGTGGCGCTCTTCGGCGCCCATGGGATCGATGTCGAAGCGTGGCCGGCGGCCGTGCGCGACACACTCAAAATTTAGAGGGTCAGGCATTCAAACCAAATCATGTTGTGGAGCACATCTCTCATGTCCAACGGATCATTTGAATTGGACGAAGCGCAAATCGCAGGAATTGTGAACCGGATCATGGCGCGGCGTGGCGTCTCGGGGCCATTCACGCGCGACAGCGATCTCAAGAATAGCGGCCTGACGTCTCTTGATATGGTCAACCTGATGCTGGCCGTTGAAAGCGCCTTCGGCATCATGATTCCGCAATCCGCCATGACGCCCGAAAATTTCACCTCGATCGCAACCATTGAAACGCTTGTTTCGGCGCTTCGGACTGCTGTTTCTCCCGAAATCTCCAATGCAGCCGCGCACGTCGAATAGCGCCGCAGACCGGGTAAACGCCATGCACAAGGACACATTAGCGGTTCACGCGGGCTATGACGGAGACAAGACGACGAAGGCTGTCGCCGTGCCGATCTACCAGACGGTTGCGTATGAGTTCGACAGCGCCGATCATGGCGCCGCGCTGTTCAATCTCGAGGTGGAAGGATACCGTTATAGCCGGATCTCCAATCCGACCACGGCCGTTCTGGAAAATAGAGTTGCCGCCCTGGAAGGCGGCGTAGCGGGTTTGTGCGTCAGTTCGGGTCAGGCGGCGTTGAATTACGCGCTGATGAATGTCGCCGATTGTGGAGGCAACATCGTCGCGACGCCGCAATTATACGGCACGACGCATACCTTGCTGTCCCATATTTTGCCGAGGCAGGGGATCAAGACCCGGTTTGCCAAAAGCGATCAAGCGCAGGATCTGGCGCTGCTGATCGATGACGAGACCCGCGCCGTTTTCTGTGAAACGGTTGGCAACCCGGCCGGAAATATTTGCGACATCGCCGCAATCGCCGATGTCGCCCATTCGCGATGCGTGCCTCTCATCGTCGATAACACCGTCGCGACGCCGATTTTGTTCCGTCCCATCGATCACGGCGCGGACATCGTGATTTATTCGCTGACAAAATATCTGGGCGGACATGGAACGACCATGGGCGGCGCCATCGTGGACAGCGGCCGGTTTCCGTGGCGTGAAAACGCCCGGCGGTTCCCCATGTTCAGCGAACCGGACCATTCCTATCACGGGCTCGTCTATACGGAACGCTTTGGGCGTCGAGCCTATATCGAGAGGTGTCGCAGCGTCTATCTGCGCACCACAGGAGCGGTGCTTCCGCCGTTGAGCGCTTTCATGATCTTGCAGGGCGTCGAAACCATCGGGTTGCGAATGGAGCGCCACGTCGAGAACGGCCGCAAGGTGGCGGCGTTTTTGAGGACCGATTCCCGTGTCGACTGGGTCAGATATTCCGGGTTTCCCGAGAGTCCGTATTTCGACCTCGTACAGAAATATCTGGGCGGAAGGGCGTCGCCGCTGTTTACCTTTGGCGTGAAGGGCGGCCTCCAATCCGGCAAGCGTTTTTACGACGCTTTGAATCTGATCAAGCGGCTCGTCAATATCGGTGACGCCAAATCGCTTGCGTGTCATCCCGCCTCGACAACGCATCGCCAAATGTCGACGGCCGAACAAGCGGCCGCCGGCGTGACGCCGGAACTCATCCGCCTGAGCATCGGCATCGAGCATCCGGACGACATTATCGCCGATATCGATCAAGCGCTCGATCGCGCCGCCGCCGGGCGCACTCCGCTCCAAATCCGGATCGCATAGAGGCCGGATCGCCGAGGCGCCATCAACCCATGCTGCGATTCCTGCCGGCCCATTCCGCGAAGCAGGTGAGGCTTGCCATGTTGGACGGACACCGAACACAGTTTGAACATCGCGGCGACGCCGCGCCGTCGACGGCCGACTGTGACTGGAGCGGGTCCCCTATTCTTCATGTGGGACTTGTCAACAATATGCCGGACGCCGCCTTCTGTCGCACCGAACACCAGTTTGACAATCTCCTTCGGGAAGCCGCCGGGAGCAAGATCAAGCTGCGATTGCATCTGTTGGCGATCCCGGAAGTGGCCCGGGGCGAAGTGGTCGCCCAGGAAGTGAAGGACCGCTATCGTGATGTGGGCGACCTCGCCCGCATGAGCCTGGATGCCTTGATCGTCACGGGAGCCGAACCGCGAACGCGCCTGCTTCCCGACGAAGCCTACTGGGGCGCCATGACGCGGCTCATCGACTGGGCTGAGGAGAATGTCAGTTCCGCGATATGGTCATGTCTTGCCGCGCACGCCGCAGCGAAGCATCTGGACAATATTGATCGACGGCCGGTCGGGCCGAAGCGCTTCGGCTTGTTCGAATGCGAGGTCAAGCTCAGGCACGCGCTGGTCGCGGGACTGCCGAAAAAATCGTGGATTGCCCACTCGCGCTACAATGATTTGGCCGAAGAGGATTTGCTCCGGTGCGGATACAGCATTTTGACCCGATCGAAACGCGCCGGCGTCGATATGTTCTCAAAAAAATGCAAGCGCAGTCTGTTTGTGTTTTTCCAGGGCCATCCGGAATATGATCCGCAAAGCTTGTGGCGCGAATATCGGCGGGACATCGCGAGGTTTTTGAACGGCGAACGCGACGACTATCCGCGACCGCCGCAAAATTATCTGAACGCCGACGACTTGCAAGCATGTCAATCGTTCGAGGCGCGAGCGACGGCGCTCAGGCGACCGGATCTAATTCCGGCGATTCCGGAAATGGCCGAGGCCTCGCTGCCGTATGGTTGGCGACCTTCCGCTGTTTTGATTTATCGCAACTGGCTACAGCACGTCGCACATCTGCAAAACACGCGCGCCTCCACGCGAGCGATGGCGCGCACCCGATGAACGGCTCGAATCCTCAGTCGCGGGACGAAGTTCGGCCGCCCGTTTCCGTGAGCAGGGCTTGGCTGGAGGCTCTGGAGGCGACAGCCGATCTTGGCGAGCATTCGCAACTCACCTTGCCTCGGCTGATCGACGATATCGCCGAAAGGTCCGGCGAAGCGCCGGCGCTGATATCCTCGACAACCCGTCTCAGTTACCGACAGCTTGCGGCGCTCTCGAACCGTTACGCGCGATGGGCGCTCGCGCAGGACATTCTGGTGGGCGACGTCGTGTGCCTCATCATGCGGAACCGCCCGGAATATCTCGCGATCTGGATCGGGATCACGAAAATCGGCGGCGTTGTCGCGCTGGTCAATCCCAATCTGACCGGCGCCTCGCTAGCGCATTGCATCGACATCGTCGCGCCGACGCATGTCATTGTCGATAAGGGCGCCATGGCGTCCTACGAGGGCGCCATGGCCGGCGGCGATCGCCTCCACAGGGTGTGGGGCTATGAGGATCCCGAGACGTCGGCTCCCCTCGTCAACGAGGAGATCAAGCGATATTCCAGCCAAAAGCTGCGGGCCTATGAAAAACGGCTGGTGACCCTGTCTCACAAGGCCCTGCAGATCTACACCTCCGGAACGACCGGCCGTCCGAAGGCGGCCAATGTCAGCCATTATCGAATCATGATGTGGAGCAAGTGGTTTGCCGGCATCATGCAGGTGCGTCCAAGTGACCGGATGTATGATTGCCTGCCGCTCTACCACAGTGTCGGGGGCATAGTGGCCACCGGCGCGCTGCTGGTGCGCGGGGGCTCAATTGTCGTGCGCGAGAAATTCTCGGCGAAAGGATTTTGGCCGGACATCGCGGAAACCGAATGCACCTTGTTCCAGTATATCGGCGAACTCTGTCGATACCTCGTGAATGCGCCGCCGTCGGAAGAAGAGCAACGTCACAAATTGCGCTTGTGCTGCGGCAATGGATTGCGAGCCGATGTCTGGGAGTTGTTCAAGACGCGCTTTCAAATCCCGAGGATTTTGGAGTTCTATGGCGCAACGGAGGGCAATTTCTCGCTTTACAACGTCGAGGGCCGGATAGGGGCCATCGGCCGGGTTCCGATTTTCCTGGCGCATCGCTTCCAGGTTTCGCTGGTGGTCGTCGATCCAGTGACGGGCGAGCCGGCCCGCGACAGTCTCGGCCGATGCATCAAGGCGGGTGGCGATGCCGTCGGCGAGGCGATCGGCCGGATTGGCGTCAACAGCTCCAACGTTTTTGGCCGATTTGAAGGCTATTCCGACGACCTGGAGACGAAGCGCAAGATCCTCAGGAACGCCTTTGACGTCGATGACGCCTGGTTTCGCACCGGCGATCTCATGCGGCGCGATGCGGGTGGATTCTATTATTTTGTCGATCGGATCGGCGATACCTTTCGATGGAAGGGTGAAAATGTCGCGACCCTCGAAGTCGAGGACGCCCTGTGCGGCTGCCCTGGCGTTCGTGACGCGACGGTCTATGGCGTGGAGGCGCCTCGGTGTGAAGGCCGCGCGGGCATGGCGGCGCTGGTCATCGACGAGGATTTCGATTTCGAGAGTTTGCATCGGCATCTCGCCGCAATCCTCCCGGACTATGCGCGTCCGGTGTTTCTGCGGATCCGTCAGGAAATGGATGTGACCGAAACCTTCAAGCACAAGAAAAAGGCTCTCGCGGAAGAAGGATTTGACCCGAAACATGTGCGGGATGCGCTTTATTACCTTGATCGCGGACGGCGGGCCTATGTCCCTCTCGATGCGGCCCGTTTCTCAGGCATAGTTTCCGGACGCCTTCGCTTGTGAGCCTAC
The DNA here is from genome assembly GCA_963813955.1 of uncultured Alphaproteobacteria bacterium. Taxonomy (GTDB): domain Bacteria; phylum Pseudomonadota; class Alphaproteobacteria; order Rhizobiales; family Beijerinckiaceae; genus Rhodoblastus. The sequence continues at coordinate 21,449 of CAWFBN010000188.1, forward strand.
GACGTCTGGTTCAGCGCAGCCGCCACTGCGGCTCCCGCCTCGCGCAGCGCCGGCGCAGCGTAGGGAATTGCGCCGCCCATGGCCAGGAACTGATGGATCATGCCGGGGT
>CAWFBN010000189.1:0-3317 GCA_963813955.1 uncultured Alphaproteobacteria bacterium
GGCGCTGGAGGCGGCGGGCGCCTTCCTGCTGCCCGCTTTCGTGCTGTTCGTCACGGCCGCGCTGATCGCCTCCTTCGGCCAGTACTCCCCCGCGCCTTGTTGTGGAGCGCATCGCGCCGAAATGGGATCGCGTGTCGCCGCGCGCCGGCTGGTCGCGCCTCGTCAGTCCGCGCAACGCCACGGAATTCGCGCAAAAATCTCGCGAAGCTTTTCGGCGCCGGCTTCATCGCCTTTCTCATTCTCAAAAACGAAACCGGCGCGATCCACGCCACGCTCTACGTCCGATCCTTCCGGCCTCGCCGACCATCTTCTCGCCGCCGCCACGCGCCTTCTCGCCGGGATCGCCGCCGCCGTCTTCGCGCTCGCCGCCGCCGATCTGTTGTGGTCGAAGCTGCATTGGCGGCGCGACCTGCGCATGAGCCGACAGGACGTGAAGGACGAGCAGAAACAGATGCAGGGCGATCCGATGGTCAAGGCGCGGCTGCGCTCATCGCGCTGGCGCGGTCGCGCAAGCGCATGATGAGCGCGGTGCCGACGGCGACGCTGGTGATCGCCAACCCCACCCATTACGCCATCGCCCTGCGCTATGTCCGCAGCGAGGGCGGCGCGCCCAAGGTCGTCGCCAAGGGGCAGGACCTGATTGCGCTAAAGATCCGCGAAATCGCCGAGGCGCACGCCATACCGGTGATCGAGGACAAGGCTCTGGCAAGGTCCATGTATGATCGTGTCGAGATCGACATGATGATCCCGGCCGAGTTCTATCGGGTCATCGCGGAACTCATTCATTTCCTCAACAGCCCCGGCGCCGGCCAGCCCAAATCGTCCTGACAGAGAGCGATCTGCATGGAAGCCCCTGATTTCACATATGCTTGCGAACAGGCGCTCGCCGAAAGCGTGGCCGATGTGGCGACGGAACTGCGCCTCGTCAACGTGATCGACCTGATCGGCTATGTTCACGCCGAGCGCTGCGCCATCCTCGAAGATCTCGTGAACTCCTCCGCCGAACTCGCCTTCAAGCACGGCGCATTGCGCTACGCTTTGTCGTCCGATCTCGAAGTTTTGTGGGAGACCCTGCCGAAGATCACGCTCGACCTCGAGTTCTGCTGGCTTGGCGTAACGACTTTTTTCCGCCTGTGCCTCAATGCCGAGCGCGCCGGGGTGGATATCCAGCATATTTGCTTCGATGGAAAGCAGGCCAGGCGAGCAGGAGAAACTGGACCGCCTCAAGGCGGCGCTGGCGGATGCGCGCGTGACGCCGCCGCGCCACGCGGCGGCGGCGCGATCTTTTCAATTCCGTTGCCTTAGAACGTTTCTACTTAGCTTTCTCGCCTGTATTGACCTGACCCCGTCGTTGCGCGTGAAGCGAAGCAAGCGATGCTTGCGGTAGTGGCCAGTGGATTGCTTCGCTTCGCTCGCAATCACGATCTGGAAAGGCTCTAGTCCGCAAAGAACAAGCGGCGCATTGTCTTCGAGCAAGAGGTCCACCATCAGCTCGTCGGCGATCGCTTCAAGGGACCGGCGCAGATCTTCGACATTGAGGCCGTCGGGAAGCGTCAGCCGCGCTTTACCCTTGAACATGGCTTCGCCCGAAAAGGACCGCTCACACGCTCGCCTTCGAGTTCGGCGATGCTGACGTTTTGGGCGGCGAGGACCTGCGATATGTCGCGGATGATGCCGGGCCTGTCGAGGCCGATCAGCTCGAGACGCAGAGTGCGGCCGGAAACCGGCGTCTGCTCATCACTCTTCTCGATGATGAAGCGCAGCCCGTGCGCTTCCAGTTTATGCAGCGATGCGACGAGCGCGTCGGTTTTTTCCGGCGCTATGGCGACCAGAAGCATGCCGGCGAATTGGCCGGAAAGGCTCGCCATACGCGTATCGAGCCAATTGCCGCCGCCGGCCGCGATGATCTCGGAAACCGCGTTCACCAGGCCCGGCCGGTCGCGGCCGATGATGGTGAGTACGAGATGGGTCTGCATGGGTGCGCTCCTCTCACGCTCTATGCGTAGCATGGGAGATAAATGCGCGCGAGTGCCGGCTTGAGTTCATGAGCCGGCGCATTGTCAGGAAATCCGCGCGCCCAGGCGCAGGCCGCCCCAATGCTTGCCGTTGACATAGATCGGCGCGGAAATATCCTTGATCAACTCCATGCGTCCGCCGCCGAGATCGCGCGGATAGGTCTGGCTCAGGAACGGCTTGGGTGTTGCGTCCCGCCATGAGGCCGGCCATGTCGTCGAAAATCCGCCGGTTGCGCGAGTGAGCGTTGTTCCACACCGGGTCGCGCCCTGCGGCTCGGAATATTTGAGGTTATGCACCGGCAGATAGCCGTTGCGATCCACCGCGGCGGCGAAGACCACGCCGGGATCCAGCGACAAAATCGGCTCCTGAATTGACGGCAGCGCATGGTCGATCTTGTTGAAGACGAATCGAAAAACGTGGCGTCCTCCTCGCGCTCTTCCTAATCGGTGGCATTCCAACGATACTTGGTGGAGTGATCGGATATTATTACAATTCCACAGTCTTCAATCTTGTATTCGATGGTCTGGCCATCGGATGCATCCTGTACATCATACTTCCGATGTTTCGGCCCTCTTCAGGGAAAGTGACCTCAGCATGCAGAGAGTGTCCTACGCCGGCATCTTCGCGGGATTCGCAATAGGTTTCGTCGTCAATCTACTCTGAGAAACTCGCGTTCCCTTATTTCAAATCATGTTATGTTGAATGACATTCATGTGGCAGTAAAGATAAAAGCGGTGTTTGAGTACTTGGTTGAGGACGAGATAAGCGGCAAACGGGGGACTAGCACAGTCTCTAACAGCGAGCGCGTTTCCTGTTGTTGCCTCTAGCAAAACTGAGGAATCAATCATGCTAAACAGAAAAGATACTCAATCAAACACTATCCCTTCAGAAAGAAGCGTTAATACTTCGAACCCTACCAAAGCATACGGAGATAGTAACCCCCGGACAACCCAGCCTCCCAGGAACAAGAAGGTAAGCAATCTTTGGTATATGCTCCCACTATTGTTTGAAACCTTGGGAGGTCTGGGGTTCATAGGAGGCATAATTGGTTATTTGTTCGTAAAGGGCAATAATCGAATGAAAGCCATAAAATTACTCATCGAAGGATTCGTTCTAACAGGTATCTGGCTCATAATTCTTCGATGGTAGAAGCAACGAAACACTCCAATCTTAGTGGGATAATGCAATTAAAGTGTCGCCACGAGATACTTTGGAGTTCGTTTGAAAGACTGTCCTTCTCGTGAAAGGATAAGAGAAACGGCTTTGATTTCTATTCCATGCAGTAAAAAGACAATTTTCGG
>CAWFBN010000190.1:0-9299 GCA_963813955.1 uncultured Alphaproteobacteria bacterium
GATCGCTCACCGTGCCTGGGCATCGGCGGCCGTGCTTGGCGGGCTGGACGCGTTCGTGTTTACCGCCGGTATCGGCGAGCACTTGGTCCCGGTCCGCGCAGCTCTGTGCCGCAGGCTGGGGTCGCTCGGCGTGACGCTGGGCGACAAGGCCAACACGTCCGGCGGACCGCGCATTTCCACCCCCGACAGCCAGGTGTCCGTCTGGGTCATCCCCACTAACGAGGAACTGATGATCGCGCACACACGCTGGCGCTCGTTCGGCCCTCGCCGATCTGATCGAAGAAAGATCCGCCATGACCGCACATTCAATCGAGCCCAAAGCTTCCGGATCGAAAGCCGGTCCCAGCCGGTCCCAAAGGACGATCTGAAAACCATGCCTTTGGCGGAGGTCGAGAAAAAGTTGGCGACTTCGCCGGACGGCCTCACCGAGGCCGAGGCGCAAAAACGACTGACGCAATATGGTCCCAACGAAATCGCGGAAAAGAAGACCAACGCGGTGCTCAAATTCCTCGGCTACTTCTGGCCATTCCCTGGATGATCGAAATCGCGGTGGTTCTTTCCGCCGTCGTTCGCCATTGGCCTGACTTTTTCATCATTCTGGTGCTGCTCGTCGCCAACGCCACCATCGGCTTCTGGGAAAAACGCGAAGCCGGCAATGCCATGAGGCGCTGAAGGCCAGGCTCGCGAGCAAGGCGCGTGTCAAGCGCGACGGAAAATGGATCACGTCGCCCGCGAAGGATCTGGTGCCCGGCGATGCGATACGCCTGCGTCTGGGCGACATCGTTCCCGCCGACGCGCGCCTGCTGGACGGCGACGAAGTCTCGGTCGATCAGTCGGCGCTGACGGGAGAATCCTTGCCGGCCACGCGCAAAACCGGCGATGCGATCTTCTCGGGGTCGATCATCCGGCGCGGCGAAATCAAGGGCTAGTCTACGCGACCGGGGCTAAGACCTATTTCGGCAAGACCGCAGAACTGGTCGAGACGGCGGTCACGGTCAGCCATTTCCAGAAGGCCGTGCTGAAAATCGGCGACTATCTGATCGTCCTGGCGTTGGTTTTGGTGGCCGTGATCATCGGCTTCTCGATCTATCGCGGCGAGGACATTCTCACGACGCTGCAATTCGCGCTCGTCCTGACCGTCGCCGCCATTCCGGTGGCGATGCCCACGGTGTTGTCGGTGACAATGGCGGTGGGGGCGCGCAAGCTCGCAAGGAAACAGGCGATTGTCAGCAAGCTTGTCGCGATCGAGGAACTGGCCGGCGTCGACGTGCTCTGCGCCGACAAGACGGGAACGCTGACGCAGAACAAGCTGACGCTGGGGGCGCTTTCTGCCTGGACGAGATCACGCCCGATGACCTCATCCTGGCTGGTGCGCTCGCCTCGCGTCAGGAGAATGACGACACCATCGATCTGGCTGTGCTGGGCGGCCTCAAGGACAAGGATGCGTTGAAGCCCTATCAAGTCGCGCATTTCACGCCGTTCGATCCCGTGCACAAGCGCACCGAGGCGACGGTAAAGGGTCCGGATGGCAAGACGTTCAAGGTCACGAAGGGCGCGCCCCAGGTCATCCAGGGCCTGTCGGCGAATGACGCCGCCGTGAAGGGACGGTCGACAAGGCCGTGAACGATTTTGCGGCGCGCGGCTATCGTGCGCTGGGCGTCGCGCGGGCGGACGACGACGGCCAATGGAAGATGCTGGGCGTGCTGCCGCTGTTCGATCCTCCGCGCGAGGACGCCAAGGCCACGGTCACGACCGCCGCCGAAATGGGCGTCAAGATCAAAATGGTGACGGGAGACGCACTGGCGATCGCCCAGGAGATGGCCAAGAACCCTTGGCATGGGCGCGAACATTCTCGACGGCGCCGAACTCGGCGACACCAATACCGCAGAGACCCCGGCGGTCGCCCGGGAGATCGAAGACGCCGACGGCTTCGCCCAGGTCTTCCCCGAGCACAAGTTCCACATCGTCGACGTCCTGCAAAAGCATGGCCACATCGTCGGCATGACCGGCGACGGCGTCAATGACGCGCCCGCGCTGAAGAAAGCCGACTGTGGCTTCGCGGTCTCCGGCGCAACCGACGCCGCGCGCGCCGCAGCTTCCATCGTGCTGGTCGAGCCCGGCCTGTCGGTGATCATCGACGCCATCAAAGAGAGCCGTCGCATTTTCCAGCGTATGAACAGTTACGCCATCTACCGCATCGCGGAGACCCTGCGCGTGCTGTTTTTCATGACGCTGGCGATCCTCGTGTTCAATTTCTATCCCTTGACGGCCGTCATGATCGTCATGCTCGCCCTGCTCAACGACGGCGCCATCCTCTCCATCGCCTATGACAACGTCAAATACAGGTCCACGCCCAAATCCTGGGATATGCGGACGGTGCTCACGATTTCCACGGTTCTAGGCATCATTGGCGTCGTCTCCGCGTTTGGCTTGTTCTATCTCGCCGAGCGCGTTTTTCACCTCGACAGGGCGCACATCCAGACCTTGATGTATTTGAAGCTTTCAGTGGCCGGACACCTGACGATCTTCCTGACTCGCACCCGCGGTCCGTTCTGGTCCATTCGTCCGGCGCGGATATTGTGGATCGCGGTGCTCGGCACGCAGGTGCTGGCGACGCTGGTCGCCGTCTATGGCGTCACGATCATGACGCCGCTGGGCTGGGGCTGGGCGGCGTTCGTCTGGGGCTACGCCCTCGCATGGTTCCTCTTCAACGATGGGTTGAAGCTGCTCGCCTATCGCTATCTCGACGCCACGAAGAAAGCGGCGCCAAAGCGGCAGGACGAGGCCGCCGCGGGAGCCGCCAAGATCGACGCCGCCAAGCCTGAAGCCAAATCCGGACATGCAGCCGACGCGAAGCCTGACGAAACCAAGCCTGAGGTTAAACCTGCGGCTTCGCCCGCGTCCGAGCCTCAGCCGGTCGCCAAGGCAGCCGCGACAACCACCGAAGCCGAGCCTAAGCTCGGACCGATCGGCGGATCGAAAGCGCGAACTTGCTGGATATGAAGCTTGGCGACGTGCTCTTGGCCGGGCTCGCCAGCGACCCAAAAGGCGCCGGGCGGTTCATCGCCAAGGCGATCGCTGAGATCGAAGCCGCCCCGGGCTCAACGGCGCCGGTCCGACGCCTGAGTCCCCGCCCACGTCGGAAGCGGCGGCGAAGCCTGACGAGACCAAGCCTGAGGCTCAACCTGCGGCTTCGCCCGCGTCCGAGCCTCAGCCGGCACCCAAGGCAGATGCAACAACCACGAAGCCGAGCCTGAGTTCAGACCGGACGGGCAGACCGAAAGCGCGAACTTGCTCGACATGAAGCTCGGCGATGTGCTCTTGGCCGGGATCGCCAGCGACCCAGAAGGCGCGGGGCAGTTCATCGCCAAGGGGATCACTGAGATCGAAGGCGGCCTTGGCTGAACGGCGCCGGAAAACCGACGCCTGAGTCCCCGGCGACATCGGAAGCGGCGGCGAAGCCGGACGCGAAGCCCGAACTTCCGCCCGTTGACGACGCCCGGAGCCGCCAAGTAAGCCGCCGAGAACCAGAGCGGCGAAGCGCCGCCGAAAGGATCAAACATGAAGATCGAATTCAAGGACTTTCGAGTGCGCGAAGGCGACAAAGTCAACCTCGAGAAGTGGCCGACCAAGGTCGATCCCGTCTACAAATCCAAGGAATCAATACAAGAGCTTGCTGGAAGAGCACGTCGCCAAACTCGCCGAGTTGCAGTATCTCCATTACGCCTCCAATCGTCACGCCATCTTGATGATTCTTCAGGCGACCGACGCCGCGGGAAAGGATGGCGCGATCCGGCACGTGATGTCCGGCGTCAATCCCCAGGGGTGCCGGGTTTACAGTTTCAAGGCAGCCCACGGAAGCGGAGCTGGAGCACGACTTTCTCTGGCGAACGACGCGCGATCTGCCGGACGCGGACGCATCGCGATTTTCAATCGTTCCTATTACGAGGAGGTGCTGGTTGTCCGTGTGCATCCCGAAATTCTCGAAAACGAGGCCATTCCGGACGCGCCACATCATGAAAAAAAAGTTTGGCGCGAGCGCTACCGTTCCATCAACGATTTCGAAAAGCATCTTGGCGTCAACGGAACCCGTATCGTCAAAGTTTTCCTCCACCTCTCGAAAGAAGAACAGCGAAAGCGCTTTCTCGAACGCATCGACGACAAGCAGAAGAACTGGAAGTTCAGCGACGCGGATCTGAAGGAGCGCAAATTCTGGAAGGACTACGCCAAAGCCTATGAGGAATGCCTTGAGGCGACCAGCACCGACGCCGCGCCGTGGTATGTCGTTCCCGCAGACGACAAGGAAAACGCCCGGCTGATCGTCTCCCAGATCATGCTCGATACGTTCGAGGATCTCGACATGAGCTATCCCAAGACAGGCCCGGAGCGCGAGCGCGAATTGCAGGGGTTTCGGGCAGAGCTGACGAGTTGAGCGCAGACGCGAGCGCGGCGTTGTCATTTTCGGCCTTGCGATCTCGCCCAAGCGCCAGCCCCGCCGACTGCACGACGCCGAGCCTTCATTGCGTCTCCACGGATAAACGCGCGTCGAGGCGTCTTTGGGCTTGATGAAAATGTTGTTGTGACCGATGGACTGATTTCAGCTTTTGGCAGCCGCCTTGCGCGCTTCCGACGCCATGGCGATGAGCGCCGCGCCGCCGAACAGCAGGTCGATGCCGACAAGCAGGCCAAGCGCCCAGAGGAGCGTCCCGGGAAACCCGGAGATGATGATCCCGGCAAGGATCAGATCGATTACGCCGTTCACCAGCATCCATTCCCATTTTCCAGACAGTTCGCGGCGATGGGCGATGGCCAGAAAAATGATCGCGCCGCCATCGACGATGAAATAGGCGACGAGCACAAAAGTCAGTGTCGCCATGCCTTGCAACGGGTTCCAGAGCAGGAGCGAGCCGGCGATGACCGCGGCCGCCGCCGACACAATCGCCCAGCCAAACCCCGGCGTCTGCACGGTGAAACTGCCGGGTTGGCTGATGAAAGCCTGACGCGCGGCTTTCCATTGCAGGCTGCCTACTGAAAAGGAACGTTCATGCCTGGCCTTTCGCTCAAAAGACAAGCCGCTGCTCCCGCCTGGATGAGCGTTCCCGCCTTCTGGCCCATGGCCGTGGCGACGTCGATGTTCAATGACGGCGCCGACTGGAAATCGGCGACCGACGATATGAAGGATCTCGAAGTCGACAATTATCTCGCCGACCTGATCGTCGCTATCGACGACCTCGGCGGTCGCGTGAACCGCACACGCAAGGACCATTGGCCCGACATCGCCAGTTGGCTGGCGGCGCAATAGGGCTCAGGGCTCGCCAGATTGCCGGAATCGGAGCGCCCATCAAGGCGCTGCAGCACCAGGAGACACAATGACAAAGGTTCATCCAGTACACGCCCTTGAAGGAAAGCTTCAGGCCGCACGGCTTGAAGTTATCGAGGCGCTGGCGACGACCGAGGTTGCGCTTTCTAGCGACAAATTGCGCGATCTCTCCATCATCCAGGCGGCTTTGACGGCGGTCCGGGAAGAGATCAAAGCGCATGGCGCAAAGCTGGGATGGGGAAGCAGCGCGCCGCTGGCTTAGAACACCGGGCCAGCGGGATAAACCGCGCGGCTCATCGCGCATCCATCTCGACGAGGCGTTTCTGCGGCATTCCCTCGAAGCTCAGCGCGGCTGGCGCCGAGCCGGGCAGCAGGATCACCGCCGGGGCGTCATGCGGGCCACTGTCACGCAGGCGAAGGCGGACGCCGTCGACAATCCGGTAGTCGCCGGGATAAGGCCGCCGCCAACGCGTCGCGAGGCTTGTCAGGCGCGGTAGAACCACAACGCCGAGCGACGGTCCCAGTGCGGGTAGCCCGGCCAACCAGGAAAGGGGCATCGGCGACCCGATACCGTGCGCCGCGCCGCCGACGTCAGGCTTCCGCCAGATCGTGCAACGCGATGAACGCCTTGAAGAGAACGCGCGGATCGAACTTGCCCTTGTAGACAGCAGGGGGCTCGCGCCTCAGGCCGAGCAGCGCGTAGGTCGCCGCTTGCGCAGAGCGGATCGAGTATTCGACGGTGAACACGACGTCGTCGGGTTGCTCGCAGAATTGTCCGATGAAAGCGAGGTTCTTCGACCCCTTCGGCACGACCTGCGGGCGATCCCCCGCCGAGCGACGGAGGAACTGGCTGGTGATGAACGGCATCATGCAGGGAATGCAGGTCGAAGCCGCAAGGATCCGGGGCGCGGCGGTCCCGGCGTCAAGATGACCAAGGATCTCGGTCATGATCTCGCGGCCGGTGCATGCGGACATGGGCTTTGCGACAAAATTACCCGGGGCTGCAACGGGCAGGCCGTAGCCCCAGAAAACGCTGACGTCGTCAGGCTGACCGATGAAATGCGGCTGATGCGGAATGACGATCGACGCGAGCCAGTTCGATTGCGGGAAAGTCACCAGGCCGCCTTCGCCGGGAACGTTGCCGGTGAGATCGCGAACGATCCGAAGGAATTCCGGATCGTGCAGCGTCGTCGTGAACGAGACCCATTTTGACTGATCGATATGGTCGGAGAAAACCGACGGGTGACCGAAGTCGTCCCGGCCGGAGGCGATTTTTTCCCAGAGCGTCCAGGCGCCGCCGTCCGCCTTCCCGTTCAGTGCGGGCGCGCGATCCATCGCGCCAAGGCTCGAGGCTTCGGTCATCGAGCCCAGCGTCACCATCACGAGGTCATGTGCGCCAACCGCGATCTCGCCGGGCTTTCCGTCGCGCTGAAAGTCGATGCGCACGACGCGCGTCTCGCCGGCTTGCTCGCGCAATCCGAGGTCCGTCACCCGGGTATTCAAGGCGAAGACCACGCCGCGCGCAAAAAGCCATTTGTGCAGCGGCCTGACCATGGAATCATACTGGTTGTTGACCGTCCGCATGATGCCTTCGAGACGGTTGAAGCCCGAGACCATATGGGCGAAGCGCACAAGATAGCGCTTGAACTCGACCGCGCTGTGCCAGGGCTGAAAGGCGAAGGTCGTGCACCACATGAACCAGAAATTGGTCTCGAAAAACGCGGCATCGAACTCATCGGCGATGCTGGCGCGGCCAGCATCGCCTCCGGCTCGATCGCCAGGCGTTCGATCGTCAGGATATGCGCCTCGCTCAGGCCGAATTTCGGCGCGACCTCGCGATGCCCGTCGCGAACCAGCCGCGATTTCGACGAGGTCTTCATCGTCTCGTTCCAGTCGAAGATCTCCTGGGTGACGGTCTTGCTGTCGTCGAGCGTGGGGATCGATGAAAACAGGTCGTAGGTGCAAAGATACTTGCGCTCGATCATGCGGCCGCCGCGCAGCACGTAGCCGTCCTGAGCCGAGCCGGCGCCGTCGAGGCTGCCGCCGAGTCTGTCGGTCTCCTCAAGGATCGTGATGTTGCGCCCGAGCACGTCGCCGTCGCGGATCATGAAGGCGGCGGCGGCCATCGACGCGATGCCGCCGCCCACCAGATAGACCTTGGTTTCGACTGGGCTGGTCCGTGCGGGAAGTTGGCGATCGGAGTTTGAGCTGTTGTCGGTCATGATTTCACTCCGGGCAAAGAGGATAGGCGCGACGCGAATGCGGTCTGACAGCCAGACGGCCATGGTTGAAACCCGATGCTCGACCATAGAAGGCTGCAAACGGGTGGCGGCAAACTCGGAAACTACTCAGGTCGACGCCGTCGCAGGCAACCCGGCGCCGCGGCGATCGCGACGTTGGCGATGGGGGTAGTTTCCGAACCTTTCTGTGCGTTGCCCCTGCTCGTATCCAAATCGGAGACGATTTTTGAGTAACCGATTATGAGGAGCCGCTTGATGACCCGATCCCACCAGACCCGTTCCGCCCGCGCCCTGTTCGAACCCGCGCAAGCGGGCGCACTGAAGCTCGCGAATCGCATCGTCATGGCGCCGCTCACCCGGAACCGCGCCGCCGAAGATTTGAGCCCCGGACCTTTCGCAGCCGAATATTACGCGCAGCGCGCCTCCGCGGGCCTGATCATCGCCGAGGCCACGCAGGTGTCGGCGCAGGCGCAAGGCTATGCCGGCACGCCCGGCTGCTATACTGACGAACAGGTTCAGGGCTGGAAAATAGTCACCGACGCCGTGCACGCGAAGGGCGGGACCATCGTCGTGCAGCTGTGGCATACCGGCCGCGTCTCACACACCAGTTTCCAGAACGGGCAACCGCCCGTCGCCCCTTCCGCCATCCGGGCACACACAAAAACCTTCATCGCCGGACAGGGTTTTGTCGACGTCTCGATGCCCCGCGCGCTGGAATTGCGAGAGATCGCCGGGATTATCGAGGATTTCCGCAACGCATGCTCCCGCGCCATCGAGGCCGGATTTACGGCGTGGAATTGCACGGCGCGCATGGCTACCTGCTTGACGCCTTTCTGCGCGACGGCACGAACCATCGCACCGACGCCTATGGCGGCCCCATAGAAAATCGCGCGCGGCTGCTGCTCGATGTCGCCAGGGCGTGTGCGGGGGCGATCGGCGCCGATCGCCTGGGCGTTCGGCTTTCTCCGGTATCGACCGCCGGCGATTCTCACGACAGCAATCCACAGGCGCTTTTCAGTCATGTCGTCGAAGGGCTGAACCCACTTGGCCTGGCCTATCTCCACGTGGTTGAGGGCGAGACGGGCGGTCCGAGGGACAGCATAGCCTTCGACTACGAAGCGCTCAGCGAGCTCTTCGACGGCGCCTGGATGGTCAACAACGGTTACGATCGGCAGATGGCAATCGACGCCGTGGCCAGCGGACGCGCCGATTTGGTGTCCTTTGGCCGCCCGTTCATCGCCAATCCGGATCTCGTGCAGCGCCTGAGCGCGAACGCGCTCTCTCAACATGCTGATGGGACAGGAAACCTTCTACGGCGGCGGCGCTCACGGCTACACCGATTACCCGGCGCTGGAACCCGCTCGCGTCGCGGTGCGTCTGGACCAGAAGGCTGCGGTCTGAACTCGCGCATTCCAATTTGGCGAACCGGGGCGGGTGACGCTTCGACGCTGACGTAATGTCTAAGACACGATCTCGCTCATTTCGCGCGTGACGCGAAACCATTCCTGAAAGGGAAACACCATGTTGAAAACATTTCTGACCGCCGCCATCCTTGGCTAAGTGTTCCTGAGTCCCCTGGCAGGTTCCGCGGAGCCCATGCCGCCAGCCGAGCCGACGGCAATGCACTCACCATCACCACGACTGACACCACTCCGGCAATGGGCGACGGCTCGCGCCCTGCGCCCGTTGCCGCGTCTGCGATAGGCAGACGTTGATTGTAGATGGCGCTGGTGAAGGCG
>CAWFBN010000191.1:0-43361 GCA_963813955.1 uncultured Alphaproteobacteria bacterium
ACGTAAACGGAACCAGGCGCGGCAACGATGACGCCTGCGGCGAGCGTGCTTTTCCATCCACGCGACGAGCGAAACCGGTGTGACCGCCAGGGTGATGCCGATCATCACGGAGCTGCGGGCGGCGCGAAGCGACCAGCCGCGGGCGACAAGCAGCTTGATGATCCCTCCGCTGATGATGTTTCCCAGGTCGGCAACGAAGAAGACAGCCGTCGCAACCATGAGCGTTCCCTTCATTTCCAGTTGCCGCGAATCGCGCAGAAATAAGCGATCAGCCATTCGTTGACGAAGTACCAGCAGGGATTGCGCCGTCAGGGCGACGAGGATCAGCATCCATACTGATACCGCGCCGCGCCGCCAGCGGACCAGCGACCAGACAACCACATCCAGCACGGCGGCGGCAATTCCGATGCCCACAAATTCGGCAGGGCCGGCCATGCCTCGCGGGCCCCGGACCAGGCCGCACCAGCGGGGCGGCCAGCCGCGGCCAAGCAGGAAGACAACCGCCGGAATGGCAATACCCAAACCGAGGAAAGCGGAGGCGATAGATCCATTGCCCGCCGCGCGGCAAGCCCCACCTTCCCCTGAGCACTCGAGAGCAGGGGCTGCGCCGCCTGGAGACGCGAACCACAGCACAAGCCATAGGGACCCCGCGTGCGCCATCGTGAAGAACGCTGCCCGCCAGCCGAATGGGAAAGCCAGAAACCCGATCAGCGTAGGGGCAATCAGCGCGCCGACCGCGCGCCGCTGTTGAAGATGCCGCTGGCCAGGCTGCGATCGCGGGGAGGAAACGAGTTGGCGACTATCCGCGAGGCACAGGGCCAGTTGAACGACTCGCCCATGCCCAGCACGCTCCCGCGTGATCAAGAGCAGGGGGAAAGCGGAAGACGAAGGCCGCTGCTTCTCCCGCCAGCGACCAAAGTTCGACCGCCAGGCCGTACGTCAACCGCAACGAGAAGCGATCGGCCATCAGGCCGGCAAGGGGGTTGCACCAGGGCGTACGTCCAGCGAACGCGGCCAGAGTCGCCATACTGCTCGTTATTCAGGTGAAAACTCCGCTGCTGATTCCTCCTTGCAAACCGCCATCGTTTGCCGGTCGAGATACGTGAGCACGGTCGCCAGGAAAAGGACGCCGGCCAGCCACCACTTCCAAGGCCCCGCCTAGGCTGATGGGGGATCCGGCGGCAAGATCGTTCTCCGGCGGCGCTCGATTTCGCTCATCCGTCCCCGTCGATCAGCTTCCGAACATCTGTGTGAAATAGGTGCCGCCGCGGCCGACACCACCCGCGAGGAATTGCCCATCTGGTTCTTGTGATGCCCGGGGCTGTGGAACCAGCCCGCGTGGGCCGACTTGCCGCTCTTCGCGCCGGCATAGATGTTCTCGGCGCTGGCCGTCGTGCCGGCGAGCTTGGCCCGGTCGCCGAACGACTTCTTGCCCGGCACCGGCGATTCGTGCGAAAAGAACTTCAGCCGCTCCATGTCCTGGGAGTGCTCGCGGGCTGCTTCGCAGAGTCGCAGATCGATCGCCAACGCCGGCAGCCCCAGCAGGTTGCGGGCGAGGTTCAAGGCCAGAATCGCCCGGGCTTCCTCGGGATCGAGTTTCTCGGCCAGCCTGGCGTTCATGGCCAGAATGGCCCGTGTCCGGGGATCCTGGGGAATGGCCAGCGAGCGGCCAGTTCCTCTTTGCCCTGCAAGTAGCTCTCGAAACCGCCGCCGCGGGCTTTTCCCGGCCTTTGCCGTCCGCGGAGGCAGCAATTGGGTCTGGCACTGCTCCCACATTTCGCCGAGGCCCTCCAGTTTTTTCCGCTCGGCCTGAAGCTCGGGCGACTTGTCGAGCACTTCGCTGCGGTCGAGAATGAAGCCGCGCGGAGCTTCTGCACCACCGGATCGATCTTCTCGACGATCACTTCCTTGGTGAAACCATCGCCCAGCTTTTGCAGATCGTGGACTGCCGTTCGCATCTCCACGACTTTGTTCAATCGACCTTGCCGACCTTCCGCTTGGCGGCTGCGGCGGCCTGGGCCTGGAACTCGGCGCGATACTTCCGTAACTTCGGCTGCAAATCCCGCTCTACCGCCGCGAGCATCAGCGGCACGGCCGCCGGATCGATTGCCAGTACCTTTTGGCAAATTTCTTTCTTCTTCTCCAGATCGCTGCCGGCTGCCCCGATACTCTTGCAACCAGCCGATTCACCTTGCCGCGATTCTCCGGCGAAAGCGACGCGGTTTTTTGCGTGGCGGCCTGCCGCCGCAGAGACGGCAGCACGGCATGCGCCGAGCACGGTGAGGCGAGAAGGCTAGGCCGGCAATTGCCAGGCGGTCGGGTGCAGGTACGCGCAGCATACAGTCGAGCCCGAAGCCTATCAAGGTGTTATGGCTTTCCGCGCGCGACTGGTACGTTCGCGGTGATTGTGTGCAGACTATAAGCCAGTGCCGCAAGCGATACCTCAACAACCCATTCACATGCCGGAACCCGTTCTCCAGATCGTTCTTGATCAGCCGGAAATCCCCTTCAACGCCGGCAATGTCGGCCGCACCTGCGTGGCCATCGGCGCCAAGCTGTGGCTCGTCCGTCCGCTGGGTTTCCTGGTCGACGACCGCCATGTCCGCCGCGCAGGGCTCGACTATTGGGACACCTCGATTGGGAAGTGGTCGACGACTGGCCGAGCCTGCTTGCCCGCTGCCCGGCCGGACCTACTGGTTTCTGACGAAAACCGCCCCGCGGCACTACACCGAGGCCCGGATCCAGCCCGGCGACGTGCTGGTTTTTGGCAGCGAATCGAAAGGCTTGCCGAGCCCATGCGGCAGGAGCATCCCGAGCAGTGCCTCCGGATCCCCATGCATGCCAAGTTCGCAGCTTGAACCTCTCCGTGGCTGCGGCCCTGGTGGCCTACGAGGCGATCCGCCAATGGCGTGCCGGGGGGACATCCGGGAGGCTTGCAAGGCATCTTCTAACCCCAGGCGGGGGAGAGGCGTGACCTGAATCCGGCGAACGTCGGCCGGGGAATCTGATCTTTGGAGTTTTCTGGGAAAAACGTGGGAGTAGCTCTCTCAACGGCAGCCGAAATGATGGTACAATTCAGTTTCGAGGCACACGGCAGAGGCTCGTGTGTGTCGGACATCCATGACGCGGGGTGGAGCAGCCCGGTAGCTCGCGAAGCTCATAACCTCTAGGTCACAGGTTCAAGTCCTGTCCCCGCCACTTTTTGAAGCAAATATAACCCCCGGGTCGCGATATGCGGCCGCGGGGGTTGTTTCGTATGAAAACCTTGCTTTGCCTTTACTATGATGGAAATGTGGTGTGCCATTGAGGAAGTGGTGAGATCAGAGTTATCTATGAATATCATCGATGGGTGGAGTGGAGCGACGAAGACCAAGCCTACATCTACAAGTGCCCCGATTTAATCACCGGAATTACATGGTGACGATCCGGCTGATCCTTACAAGGAGCTTGGCGAAGTCGCTCAAGAGGTCATCGATCACTTTCAACAAGCCTGGGCGGGAACTTCCTGCCATACGGACGCGGCCGATGATGGAAGAATCCACGACACAGTTCCTAATGGCAGAATCATGGGACTGACGGTTTATTACGATTTCAAAAAATAAAATCCGACTTGGGCGTCTGCGTGTCGACTGATCGCAAAGTTTCGTGCCTCATCTCGCTAAAGCTGCCGTTCTCTAAACCCTCGGAAATCGACCAGCAGGATTCCTCCGGATGAGAAGTTCGCGTTCTCGCCCGTACAACGGTTCCTTTCGCCAAGGCGGACTGTACTTTTCCGCGCATGCGCGGGGACGGGAACGGGATGACCCTACTTGTGCCTGCGTCTCCCATGCGCTGTTCTTCTATGTGCATGTTCAAGGCTCGGAAAGTGCCTCCGATTGGCCTAGCGAGTCATCCGCCGGTCGTGCTGCATCTAGAGGATGTCATCGAACGTAACAAGGATGGATCTGAACGAGGACGACGTCGCGGTCTAGGGCGATCCGATTGAGTTCCCAACGCGACGACGTGGTTGCTATTCCTGGCATTCATTCTGCAAAACGCAATACGCCGGCAATCCGAAGCTTGGTGGCGAGGTACAAACTTCATCAAGGTGCATCTTTCGCTTATCGAAGGCTTGGCCGACCAGATTCACGTGGTGGGTGTGAATGTGCGGATTCGCGACGATTCCCGGTACGCAAAAAGCATCGCGACGTCGACCGGCTCCTACGCTCATTGCGAAGGGTGGGACGCCATCGTCGCGAGAGTTGCTGGAAGCCTTGGCGATGCACTCGCGGATGAGTCGGGATTGCTGATCGCTCCCATCAAGGACCGGCCTTACTTTGAGCATCTTGAGGGCAAAGGGCGTCAGCATATTAAAGGAGAGTCGTGGCCCGACAGCGCAGGAGGAAGAAAGACTCGTCTTGAGTGTTTGCCGTCATGATTTATCGGGTCATGGCTTCGACCATGGCGAGCGGATCGCCAACCTTCACTTCCTGGCCTTCCGTCACATAAATATTCTTGACCAGACCGGGCATCGGGCAGAGCAGGAATCTCGACGTGTCGGGGATCTTCTTTCGGGCATCAGCGCGAAAAGCTCGGCCTCGCGGCGGGTGAAGACGCGGGCCTCGACAGTGACGCCGGCATGGGAAATCTCATAGCCGTTGAGAATGGCGCGCACCTGCACGGCGACCTTTTCGCCGTCGATGAGGCCGACCCACACCGGCAGGCCGGGGCGCCAGTCGGATTCGAGGCGATGCGCGATGCCGACATCGTCGAAGCGGACCAGCAGGCGCCGTCGCCGCTATCGACATGAACGTCGTAACGCGTCTTGTCGAGCAGCACCGAGCGCTTGTCTTCAAACACGACCGGCTTGTAAACCTTCATCTGGCCGGAAATCTGGCGCTTGCGATCATTGCCGAGATTATCGACGAAGGCGGCGACAGCCGCCATGCGCAGCGCGACATCGCCTGCCGCCTTCAGAGGCTTGAAGCCTTCGGGATATTCCTCGGCGATGAAGGCGGTGGAAATATTGCCGGAGCGCCAACGCGGATGCTGCATCAGCGACGACAGGAAGGGGATGTTGTGGCGAATGCCGTCGATGACGAATTCATCGAGCGCATTGGCCTGCGCCTCGATGGCGGTGATGCGGTCGCCGGCATGAGTGACCAGCTTGGCGATCATCGGATCGTAATAGATCGAAATCTCGCCGCCTTCGAACACGCCGGTGTCATTGCGCACCGTAATGCCGTTGTTGCGGCCTTCAACCGGCGGGCGGTATTTGACGAGGCGGCCGGTCGAGGGCAGGAAGTTGCGGGTCGGGTCTTCGGCATAGACGCGGCTTTCCACCGCCCAGCCTTTGAGCTGCACGTCGCTCTGCGTCATCGTCAGCGGTTCGCCGGCGGCGACGCGAATCATCTGCTCGACAAGGTCGATGCCGGTGATCAGTTCGGTGACCGGATGCTCAACCTGCAGGCGGGTGTTCATTTCGAGAAAATAAAAGCTCTTGTCCTGCGCCGGCGACGAATTCCACCGTGCCGGCGGAATCGTAATTGACCGCTTTGGCCAGCGCCACGGCCTGCTCGCCCATCTTTTTCGCGGGTTTCCTCGTCGAGCAGCGGCGACGGCGCTTCCTCGATCACCTTCTGGTTGCGGCGCTGAATCGAACATTCGCGCTCGCCGAGATAGATGACATTGCCGTGCTTGTCGCCCAGCACCTGAATTTCGATATGGCGCGGGTTGACGATGAATTTTTCCACAAAGACGCGGTCGTCGCCGAAAGAGCTTTTCGCTTCGGACTTGGAGCGGGCGAAGCTTTCAGCCACCTCCTCGCGCGTATTGGCGATGCGCATGCCCTTGCCGCCGCCGCCGGCCGAAGCCTTGAGAATCACCGGATAGCCAATGCCGTCGGCGATCTTGACCGCCTCTTCCGGCGTCTCGATCACGCCGAGATAGCCGGGAACGGTGGTCACCTTGGCCGCGTTGGCGAATTTCTTCGATTCGATCTTGTCGCCCATCGCCTCGATGGCGACGACATTGGGACCGATGAAGACGATGCCATTGGCCTTGAGCGCCTCGGCGAAAGCCGCGCGCTCGGACAGGAAGCCATAGCCGGGATGCACCGCCTCGGCGCCGGTCTGCTTGCAGGCGGCGATGATCTTGTCGATGACGAGGTAGGATTCGGAGGCGGCCGGCCGCCGATATTGACGGCCTCGTCGGCCATTTCGACATGAAGCGCGTCCTTGTCGGCATCGGAAAAGACGGCGACCGTCTTGATGCCCATCTTGCGGGCCGTCTTGATGACGCGGCAGGCGATTTCGCCACGGTTGGCGATCAAAATCTTCTTGAACATATTGGCCCCGAAACGGAACGATAGCCTTGACGGCAAGGCCTTGCGGACGATCTGATGGGCCGCGTTGTATGGGAAGTCTTGGCCTGCGTCCACCCGTCAATGGTCAAAAGGAGCGATAAGACCCTGCGGCCAAAGCGCGCCCCCACACGCTTTTTTGCGCGGGCCGGAAGCGCCGGGCTTATACGGCAAGTCCGGACCGAGGCGGCTATTTCCTTGCTCGAAGCGGCGATTCGTCGGCCAGATCCAGCGCCGCCCGCACCTCCGGCGTTTCCAGGCGCGCCAGCACGGCGTCGATCAGCGCATGCGGCGCGCGATCGGCCTCGGCCAGAACATTGGCGAGCAAGGCGAAGGCGGCGAGAGAGGGCGCATCCTCCGCCTCGCGCAAAAGCCAATCGGTCTGTTCGGCATCGGCGATGCCGGTCGGGCTGGTCTGCCAGACGAGATGATCGGTCAGGCATCCGACGAAAAATTCGGTCCATTCCGGGCAACAGGCGTCTTGCGCGCGGTCGAGTTCGAAAAGGGCGCAAGCCTCGTCGCGACTGACATTCTCGTCCTCGAACAAGGCGCGGCTCAATTGCCGGACCTCCGCTGCGGTCAGATTCTTTCCCGCCTGCGTCAGGCTGACGATCACCGAACGGCGCTCGTCGAGGGCGTCAAAGCCAAAAAAATGAGATTTCGCCGGAGGCGGGGTGAACATCGCGCGTAACTCCATCACTACTTGACGCTACGCCAATGCCCCTTGCCCGATACTAAACGGATAAGGTGAACGGTTGGAAAGGTTAAGAGACTCTGGAGCCCGGCTCCGCGCCGGCTAACGGGTCAAACCTTCCGGTTGTCCAGGCTCTGGTCGTAGGCGCGGCGGTGGTAGAGCAGGCTGGCGCCCTCGGTGCGATGGCAGACAGCCTCGACCGCGCCGAAAAACACATAATGCGTCGCCACGTCCTTCACCTCGACCAACCGGCATTCGAAGACTCGCGACGGCGCTCGCCAGCAAAGGCGCGCCGGTCTTGCCCGGCGTCCAGGCGCCATGGGTGAATTTTTCGGCAAAATGCTCATCTGTGCGGCCCGCGAAGATATCGGCCAGCAGCCGGTCGGCGACGCCGAGCGAATTGACGCTGAACACCCCGTTGTCGATGAATCTTTGCGCCGAGGGCGAGTGGCGGTTGACGCAGACCAGCAGGGTCGGCGGAGCGTCGGACACCGAGGCGAGCGCCGTCACCGTCATGCCGGAAAGACCGGCCAGGCCATCGGTGGCGATCAGATGCACCGGAGAGGCGATTTCGCTCATCGCGTCGCGATAAGCCTTGCCATCGACCATGCAGTCCTCGTGTTTGTGCAAAATCTTCGCCGTCATGCCGCTTCGCTCTCTCGACCGGGTCCGATGCTTACACTGATGGACGGCGCCGTCAAAGCTTTGCCGAAAAAAACAGCAGGATGCACGGCCGGAAGCGCCGAATTTCCGCATGGTGAGGAAGCCGGCCAAAGGGTGTGGCAAGACGCCCGACGCCGGCTGTCTCGAACCACGAGGGGATCGTTGGCCGCAAACTTGCCGCCGCCCCGCCTTCCCACCGTTCAGGGTATTTGCCCATGGTTCGAGACGCTGCGCTCCTCACCAAGAGGTCGTGATGTATAGGGCGTCGTGATGTAATGGCTTAAACCGCCAAATGTTGCGGCGCGGCGCGGCGCTTGCTAGCGTGAATTTGCGCGCGCTGGGCGCCAGCCAATTCTGGATACCGTATGGAAATTTTCCTGCAGCAATTGATCAACGGCGTCACCCTCGGATCGATCTACGGGTTGATCGCCATCGGCTACACCATGGTTTTCGGCATTATCGGCATGGTGAATTTCGCCCATGGCGACGTGTTCATGCTTTCCGCCTTCATCGCGCTGTTGCTGCTTCTGCTGCTCACCCAGACCCTCGCCGTCCCGGCGGCGCTGGCTTTCGGCCTCGTGCTCTTCATCACCATGGCCTTGACCGCCTTGTGGAATTTCGCCATCGAGCGCGTCGCCTATCGCCGCCTGCGCGGCTCTTTCCGGCTGGCGCCGCTGATTTCCGCCATCGGCATGTCGACCTTTCTCGCCAATTTCGTCACTGTCACGCAGGGGCCGAACAACAAGTCGATCCCGCCGGTGTTCGACCATGTGATCGCCATCACCCAGGGCGGCGCCTATGACGTCACCTTGTCCTACAAGCAGATCCTCATCGTCGCCGTGACCGCCGTCCTGCTCGCCGCCTTCTGGTTCGTGGTGCAGAAGACGTCGCTCGGCCGGGCGCAACGCGCCTGCGAGCAGGACGCCAAAATGGCCGCCCTGCTCGGCGTCGATGTCGACAGCACCATCGCCCTGACCTTTGTGATCGGCGCGGCGCTCGCCGCCGTGGCCGGCTGCCTGTTCCTGCTGCATTACGGCGTGGTGAAATCCTCCGACGGTTTCGTCCCCGGCGTCAAGGCCTTCACCGCCGCCGTGCTCGGCGGCATTGGCTCGCTGCCCGGCGCCGTGCTGGGCGGGCTGGCGATCGGCCTGATCGAAACCTTGTGGGGGCAGTATTTCTCCAGCGACTACAAGGATGTCGCGGCTTTCTCCATTCTGGCCATCACCTTGATCTTCATGCCTTCCGGCCTGCTCGGCCGGCCCGACGTGGAAAAGGTGTGACGTGAGCGCCTCGCCTCCCCCTTTCGCCCACGCCTTCAAGGACGCCGCGCTCGCCACGCTGATCGTCGCCGGAATAGGCTTTCCGGTCATCGCCTATCGCGCCGAGCCCGATTTCAACAACACCCTCGAACTGACCTCGCGCTGGCCGCTGTTCTTCATCTTCTGCGGCCTCGGTTTCGCTCTGCGCTTCGCCCTGTCCTTGTGGGGCGCGCGAAAAAAGCCATCTCAGGCTCCGGCGGCGCCGCACACGAGCGCCAAACGCGGCTGGCTGCCGCCGCTCGGCCTCGCGGCCATTGTGGCCTATCCGCTGGTCATGCTGGCCGTGATGGGGCCGCAGGGCGCGCTCAAATGGGTGGACACCTATGGCGTCCAGATTTTGCTCTACATCCTGCTTGGCTGGGGCCTGAACATCACGGTCGGGCTCGCCGGCCTGCTCGACCTCGGCTATGTCGCCTTTTATGCGGTCGGCGCCTATGGCTACGCGCTGCTCGCGCCCGCTGACCGGCCTGTCCTTCTGGGCGCTGCTGCCGATCTGCGGCGCGCTCGCGGCCTTTTGGGGCTTTTGCATCGGCTTTCCCATCCTGCGGCTGCGCGGCGACTATCTCGCCATCGTCACATTGGCCTTCGCCGAAATCGTGCGCATCGTGCTGGTCAACTGGGATGTGGTCACGCATGGCGAGGCCGGATTATTCGGCTTTCCCGGCGTCAGCTTTTTCGGCCTGCCCTTCATTCCCGGCCCGCGCGGTTTCGACGCGCATTTCGGCCTCAAATTCGCGGGCGTGCACAAGCTGATCTTCCTGTATTACCTCGTGCTGGCGCTGGCCATCCTCGCCAATTTCGTCTCGATCCGGCTGCGCCGCCTGCCGCTGGGCCGCGCCTGGGAGGCCTTGCGCGAGGATGAAATCGCCTGCCGGGCGCTCGGTCTCGACACCGCCAACATCAAACTGACCGCCTTCGCGCTGGGCGCCTTTTTCGCCGGCGTGGCGGGCTGCCTCTTCGCCTTGCGGCAGGGTTTTGTGTCGCCATCGAGCTTCACCTTCACCGAGAGCGCCACCATTCTCGCCATCGTGGTGCTGGGCGGGCGCGGCTCGCAACTCGGCGTCGCCATGGCCGCCGTGCTGATCGTCGGCGCCTCCGAACTTCTCCGCGAGTTGACTTTCCTGAAGGCGATCTTTGGTGAGGATTTCGACCCCACCCAATACCGCATGCTGCTGGTCGGCATGGCCATGGTGGCGATGATGAATTTGCGCCCACGAGGCCTCGTCTCGTCCCGCGAGCCGACCATCGTCCTCAAGGAAGCCGAGGCGCCCGCATGACCGCGCCGCGCTGGATCGCCGACCCGCTGCTGCAAGTCGATCGCCTCACCATGCGTTTCGGCGGCCTCGTCGCGGTCAACAACGTGTCCTTCGCCGCCGGACGCGGCGACATCACCGCGCTGATCGGCCCCAATGGCGCGGGAAAAACCACCTTGTTCAACTGCCTGACGGGTTTTTACAAGCCGACAGTCGGGCGCATCGCCTTTTCGCCGCGAGGCGGACTCGACGCGGGCCGGATCGAGGCCCTGACCGCCACCAGCGCCAAAAATTCCCGCGACGGCGGCGAGGATATTTACCTGCTGGAGCGCATGGCCGACCACGAGATCGCCAAAAAGGCGCGGGTCGCGCGCACGTTTCAAAACATCCGCCTGTTTCCCGGCATGAGCGCGCTCGAAAACCTCATCGTCGCCCAGCATGTCGCCTTGGCCAAAGCCTCCGGCCTTTCGGTGTTCGGCCTGCTCGGCCTGCCCTCGTGGCGCCGCGCCGAGCGCGACGCGGTGGCGCTGGCCGAAAAATGGCTGGCGCGGATAGGGTTGCGCCACCGCGCCAACGATCCGGCCGGCGCCCTGCCCTATGGCGACCAAAGGCGGCTCGAAATCGCCCGCGCCATGTGTTCCGGCCCGGCCTTGCTCTGCCTCGACGAACCGGCGGCGGGTCTCAACGCCAATGAATCGGCCGGACTCGCCAGCCTGCTGCGCGACATCCGCGACGAAGGCGAGACCTCCATCCTGCTGATCGAGCACGACATGTCGGTGGTGATGGCCATTTCCGACCATCTGGTGGTGCTCGATTACGGCCAGAAGATCGCCGATGGCGCCCCCGCCGAAGTGCGCGAAAACCCGGCGGTGATCGCCGCCTATCTCGGCGTCGAGGACGACGAGGTGGAGATTGTGGAACCGAGATATTGGCCGGGGGCCGCGATGAGCGCCCTGCTGTCGATCCGTGGCGCGACCGCCTATTATGGCGCGGTTCAGGCGCTCAAAGGCGTCGATCTCGATGTCGGACAGGGAGAGATCGTTGCGCTGATCGGCGCCAACGGGGCTGGCAAATCGACGCTGATGATGAGCATTTTCGGCGCCCCGCGCCTGCGCGCCGGCCGCATCACTTTCGACGGCCGCGACATCACCGACCTGCCGACCCATGAGATCGCCCGCCTGTCGATCGCCCAGTCGCCGGAAGGCCGCCGGATTTTCGCCCGCATGACGGTGTTCGAGAATCTGCAGATGGGCGCGGCGGTGGCGCGTTTCGACGGCTTTGCCGAAAACCTCGACCGCGTTTACGCCATTTTCCCGCGTCTGAAAGAGCGCGCCGCGCAGCGCGGCGGCACGCTGTCAGGGGGCGAACAGCAAATGCTGGCCATCGCCCGCGCCCTGATGAGCCGTCCAAAACTGCTGCTGCTCGACGAACCGTCGCTCGGCCTCGCGCCGCTGATCTGCAAGCAGATTTTTGACGTGGTGCGGCGGCTCAACAAGGACGAGGGCCTGTCGGTCTTCCTGGTCGAGCAGGACGCCCATCACGCGCTGAAACTGGCCGACCGGGGCTATGTCATGGTCAATGGCGCCATCGCCATGCAGGGTCCGGGGGCCGAGTTGCTGCGCGATCCCAAAATCCGCGCCGCCTATCTCGAAGGAGGCGCGCATTGAACGCCGATTTCATTATGGGCGATCCCCGCGTCTTCGTCGGCGTCACCCTGATCCTCGGCGGCCTCGCCTCGCTGGCGTCGGGCCGCGCCGTCGCCAGAAGCTGGCGCTCGCTGTGGCTGCTGCTGCTCTATGGCCTCCCGCTCGCCTTCGCCATGCGCTTTCTGCATTGGTCCCTATTCGGCGAACCGCTCGCCGCGCCGGTCGCGGCGCTGATCGCCTATGCCTGGACTCTTTTCGCGCAAGGGCTGTCGTGGCGGATCACCCATGACGCGCTGGTGAAACGACAATATCCGTGGCTGCAATAGGCACGGTTGAGGAATGTGTCATGCTGAGATTTTTCGCGGTTTTGGGATTTTGCGGCGCCTATTGATCGGCTTTGCGGCTCCGACCTCGGCGCAGGAATCCTCGGTTGTGGCGATCGACGTCGCGCTGGAGCCCGATGCGACGATGTTGCAGCATGCGCGGGCGGCGAACGCCCACCTGTTGCAGGCCTTTCCGGAAGGCTTCGCGCTGGATGCAACGCATATGCCGCATATTACCCTGTTGCAGGCTTTCGTTGCGACGGCCGACCTCGATAAGGTCTTTGAGGCGACCAATCATGCGCTGGCTGGCGAAAAGCCGGCCGACTGGAAACTCACGGCCTTCAAATATTACTATATTCCCTCGCCGCCCGTCGGCCTCGCGGGAATTGTCGTTGAACCGACCGCTGATTTGCACCGCGTGCAACAAAAAGTCATCGCCGCCGTAGCGCCCTACACAGTCAAAACCGGGACCGCCTCAGCCTTTTTCAGCACCGAGCAAGGTCGAGACATTCAGCCCTTCCTGCTCGAATATGTGGCCAAATTCGTGCAGATCGGCAGCGGCGAAAAATTCAATCCGCATGTGACGACTGGCGTCGCCCCCATCAAATTCCTCAATAACTTGCTTGCGGAGCCATTCGAGGCATTTACGTTTTCGCCGGACTCGGTAGCGATCTACCAACTCGGCAGTTTCGGCACGGCCCGCAAACCGCTCACGGTCCTTTCGCTGAAGCCCTGAAACGCGATCGCATAATATTCATCCCATTGCACCGGCCCGCAAACTTATTTATCGCTTGAAAAACTGGCGTGAGGCTCCCCTCATTACCAAATTGTCTGTTCAATGACGGACACAAACATTCGGGGGGAGAACCGAAATGTCCAGAATTATGGTCAGCATTCTGGCAATAACCATGTCGCTCGGCGGCGCGCAAGCAACGCCGATGGCGTTGCAAAGGCCAGCCGATGGGTCGGCGGTCCAGATCGATAAGATCGCCACTCATCATTATTACCATCACCATCATTATCGTCATTACGGGTATTATCACCACCATCACTATCGCCATTACGCGTATTATCGCCACCATCGCTATTACCGCGGCGATGCGGCGGCGGCTGCGATGTTTGGCGCTGTTGCAACCGGCATATTGAGCAATCCCTGCATTTACGGCGGCTGTGGCTATGATTACGGCCCCTATTACGGCGGCTATGGCGGAGTACGGCGGCTATGGCGGCTGGGGCGGCGGCCGATTCCATGGTGGCTACCACGGTCACGGCTTCAATGGGGCGCGGGCCAATTTCGGCGGCTTCCATGGCGGAGGCTTCCATGGCGGGGGCTTTCATGGGGGCGCGGTTTCCACGGTGGCGGCTTCCACGGGGGCGGCGGTTTCCATGGCGGTGGCTTCCATCGCTGATCCGGCGCGAAGCTTGTTGGCAAACCCATAGTAGGCATCGACAACCCGCCTCGCTGGCGGCAAGATCGTCGCCCAGCGCAGAGCGCATATGGGAGCCATTTCATGCAAAGCAGATTTCTAGCGGGGATTTTGGCCGCCGTTCTTCTGTCCGGCGTCGCGCAGGCGCAGATCGTCATGGGCGTCGGCGGCCCAATGACCGGCCCTGACGCGGCCTTTGGCGCGCAACTGAAGAATGGCGCCGAACAGGCGGTGCTCGACATCAACGCCGCTGGCGGCATCCTTGGCCAGAAGATCGAACTGAAGATCGGCGACGACGCCGGCGACGCCAAGCAGGGCCGTTCGGTGGCCAACCAGTTCATCGGCGATGGCGTGACTTTTGTCGTCGGCCATTTCAATTCCTCCGTCACCATGCCGGCGTCGGAAGCCTATAACGAGGCCGGCGCGCTCGAAATCACCCCCGCCTCCACCAATCCGCAGATCACCGAACGCAACCTGCCATGCTGTTCCGCACCTGCGGCCGCGACGACCAGCAGGGCGCCGTCGCCGCCAAATGGCTGATCGAACACGCCAAGGGCAAGAAAATCGCCATCGTCCACGACAAGTCGACCTATGGCAAAGGCCTCGCCGACGAGACCCGCAAGGCGATGGCCGCCGCCGGCCTCAAGGACGTGCTTTATGAAGGCCTGAACAAGGGCGAGAAGGATTTTTCGTCCATCGTGTCGAAGATCAAGTCGGTGGACGCCGACATCGTGTTCTACGGCGGCGTCCATACCGAGGGCGGGCTGCTGGTGCGCCAGATGCGCGATCAGGGCGTGAAGGCGGTGGTGATGGGCGGCGACGGCATCGCCTCCCAGGAATTTGCCGCCATCGCCGGGCCGGGCGTCGAAGGCACGCTGATGACCTTCCCGCCGGACCCGCGCCAGCGCCCCGAAGCCGCCAGCGTGGTCAAGGCTTTCGAGGCCCGGCGCTTCAATCCCGAGACCTATACGCTTTACACCTACGCCGCCGTGCAGGTGATGAAGCAGGCGATGGAAAAGGCCAAGTCAACCGATCCGGCCACTGTCGCCAAGGCCCTGCATGAAAAAGGCCCGTTCAAGACAGTGGTCGGCGACCTGTCCTTCGACGCCAAGGGCGACGTCACTCGCGCGGACTATGTTGTCTACCAATGGCGCAAGGGCGCGGACGGCAAGATCACCTATGCGCAGATCGAGAATTGAAGTGAGGTTTTAGGCACTAAACTATTGAAGATCAACAATACCCCTCATGGTGAGGAAGCCGCCCAAAGGGCGTCGAGAGACGCCCGACGGCGGCTGTCTCGAACCATGGGGGATCGTTGGCCGCGATATTGCCGCCGCCCCTCGCCTTCACCAGAGGTCCGGGTGGCGGCCCATGGTTCGAGACGACCTCCTCCAGGCGTCTTGCGACGCCCTGCGGAGCTCTCCTCACCATGAGGTGGGATGAAATGGGAAGGTTGAAGTTCACGACCGCGCGTCCTTCACCAGCACCGGCGTCGCCCTGTAGGCTTCGGGGAACAGGCGTTTCAAATTCTCAATCTTGGGCAGATCGTTAAAAACGATGTAGGGATAGCCCGGATTGAGCGCCAGAAAATCCTGATGATAGTCTTCGGCGGGATAGAAACTCTTGCCGGGCTCGATCTTGGTCACAATCGCCGCGTTGAAGGCATGCGCTTGATCGAGCTGGGCGATATAGGCTTTCGCCAGCTTGGCCTGCTCCTCGTCAGTCGGGAAAATCGCCGAGCGGTATTGGCTTCCCCGGTCAGGCCCCTGCCGATTCAGTTGGGTCGGATCATGCGCCACCGAGAAATAGATCTGCATAATGCGGCCGGTGGTGATTTCGCGCGGATCATAGGTGACGCGCACGGCTTCGGCGTGGCCGGTATTCCCGCTTCCGGTCATGTCATAATGCGCCGTCGCCTTGTCGCCGCCCTCGTAGCCGGACACCGCGCTGGTCACGCCCTTGACGTGCTGGAACACCCCCTGCACGCCCCAGAAACAGCCGCCCGCCAGAACGATGGTCTCGGAGTCGCCGCGCGGAGCCTCATCCTGCGCCGGCGCGGGAATTTTACGCGCATCTTCCAAAGCCAAGGCAGGCGCAGCCAGTCCGAAAGCGGCCAGAGCGGTCAGGGCGAGACGCCGCGAAGAGGAAAAAAACATGGAATTCTCCTGTTTAATCGAAAGTGTCGAGCCGCGTCAGGCGGGTTTGAACTTCAGCGCCGCGCCGTTCATGCAATAGCGAAGTCCGGTGGGCTTGGGACCGTCATCGAAGACATGGCCGAGATGGCCGTCGCAGCGGCGACAATTCACCGCTGTGCGGGTCATGCCGAAGCTATGGTCGTTGTGCTCGACCACGGCCTTGTCCAGAGGCTGCCAAAAACTCGGCCAACCCGTGCCGCTGTCAAATTTGGTCGTCGACGCGAAAAGATCGAGGTCGCATCCCGCGCAGGCGAAAACGCCGTTCCGGTGCTCTTCGAGCAGCGGACTGGTGAAAGCGCGCTCCGTGCCTTCCTTGCGCAGGATGGCGTATTGCTCGGGCGTCAAGATCTTGCGCCATTCCGCGTCCGTGCGCTCGACGTGATCCCCTTCAGCGGCAAAGCCCCGCGCGGCGCCGGCGAAGGCGACGAAACTGCATAAGCCGGCCCGCAAGGCCGTGCGACGGCTCAACATAGCATTCCTCCATTTCGCGACGGCGCCGCCTCAATTTCAGCGCGCCATCTCGAAACAAATACGAGACCGGGCCGACTTCGTTACATCCGGGCGCAAAGAATTCCGTTAACGGCAATCGCGGCGAAGGACTCGCATGAAGGCGCAAGGCTCGTATAACGAGAACGTGACCGCAAGCGCAAATAACTGAAGTAGCGATAACTATAGCCGCTTTGATGCGCTTTATGCAGGCGCTTCAAGGTTCAATCTCCAAAAACCGGTTCCCCTTTTTCCCGGTGGGGGCTATATTCGCTGGCGCATTTTTCTGTAGTTCAAAGTATCAGGAGCGTTAACCTTGAATCAACACGTTCCTCCTGAAGGTGCGGCGCACACGGGTCTCCGAGCTTTGTGCGGCATTGCCGCCTATTATCGCATCGCGGCCGATCCGGCGCATCTCGTCAAGGAACTGGCGTTGCATGACGCGGAGGTCGGCGACAGGGATCTTGTCCGTGCGGCGAAAATGATCGGCCTCAAGGCCCGCGTTGTCGAAAATCCTTCAGCCGAACGTCTGGCCGGCGCGCCTGTTCCGGCAATGCTGCGGTTAAAAACCGGCGGGTATTGCATCCTTGGCGGCGAGACGACGTCGGGAGTTTTCCGCATCGTCGATCCCGTCACCCGGATCGCGCGCGAACTGTCGCTCGCCGAAGTGCAGGCCGAAACCGAGCCAAAACTATTCCTCATCGCGCGGCATTTTCGCGGCGCCGGGATCAATCCGCGCACCTTCGGCTTCATGTGGTTCGCGCCCTCGCTGTGGCGCTATCGCAAGCCGCTCACGCATGTGCTGATCGCTTCGTTCTTCGTGCAGATTTTCGCCCTCGTCTCGCCGCTGTTCTTCCAGGTGGTCATCGACAAGGTGCTGACCCATCGCGGATATTCCACGCTTTTCGTGCTGGTCGGCGGGCTCGCCCTGATCGGCATGTTCGACGTGCTCCTGCAATATCTGCGCACCTACGCCCTGTCGCACACCACCAACCGCATCGACGTCGAATTGGGCCAGCGGTTGTTCCGCCATCTGACGCGGTTGCCGGTCTCCTATTTCGAAACCCGTCCGACCGGCCAGACCGTGGCGCGCGTGCGCGAGCTGGAGACGATCCGCTCCTTCCTGACCGGCCAGGGCCTGTTCTCGGCGCTCGATCTGTTCTTCACCTTCGTGTTCATCGCGGTGCTGTTCGCCTATTCATGGAAGCTGACGCTGATCGTGCTGGCGACCATTCCGCTCTATCTGATCATCGCGGCGCTGACCCGGCCGTTGTTGCGTGAGCGCCTGAATGAAAAATTCAATCGCGGCGCGGAAAGCCAGCAGTTTCTGGTCGAGGCCATCGTCGGCATGCAGACCATCAAGGCCGCCGCCGTCGAGCCGGTGGTCTCGAAGCAATGGGAGGAGCGGCTCGCCGCTTACGTTCGCTCCGCCTTCGGCACCGCCATGCTCGGGGCCAAGGGCCAGAACGCCATCCAATATGTGAGCAAGCTTTCCACCGCCGCCCTGCTTCTGTTCGGCGCCAAGGCGGTGATCGACGGCGAGTTGACGGTCGGCGAACTGGTGGCCTTCAACATGATCGCCGGACAGGTGGCGCAGCCGGTGCTGAGGCTGTCGCAACTCTGGCAGGATTTCCAGCAGGTGCAGGTGTCGGTGGAGCGGTTGGGCGACATCCTCAACTCGCCGGAAGAGCCGACCCCGGCCGTGCGCGCGCAGCTGCCCCCGCCGCGCGGAAAAGTCGAATTCCGCAATGTCAGTTTCCGCTATCGCCCCGACGCGCCGCAAGTCCTGAAGCAGATTTCGCTGCGCGTCGCCCCGGGCAAGGTTGTCGGCATTGTCGGGCCGTCGGGCTCGGGCAAATCGACGCTGACCAAACTCATCCAGCGTTTTTACATTCCCGGAGAGGGCCAGGTCCTGCTCGACGACGCCGATCTGTCGCAGGTCGATCCGAGCTGGCTGCGCAGCCATATCGGCGTGGTGCTCCAGGAAAACCTGCTGTTCAACCGCACCATCCACGACAATATCGCGCTGGCCAACCCGGCCATGCCGCGCGCCCAGGTCATGGCCATCGCGCGGCTCGCCGGCGCCGACGAATTCATCGGCAAATTGCCGCAGGGCTATGACACGATGATCGAGGAGCGCGGCGCCAATCTTTCCGGCGGCCAGCGCCAGCGCATCGCCATCGCCCGCGCGCTTTCGACCAATCCGCCGATCCTGATCTTCGACGAGGCCACCTCGGCGCTGGATTATGAGTTCGAGCGGATCATCCAGCGCAACATGCGTCACATCGTGCAGAACCGGACGGTGTTCATCATTGCCCATCGCCTCGCAGCGGTGCGCGATTGTGACATGATTGTCGGCATGATCGACGGGCGGCTGGTCGAAGCGGGAACGCATGATGAATTGTTGAAAAACCCGCAAGGACTTTACGCGCGGTTGTGGGCGATGCAGAGCGAAAGAGCCGAAGCATGAACGTCGTCGTCGAAGTCCCCGAGCAAAAGAGCGAGCCGAAAAGCCCGGTCAAAGGCACGAAACCCTGGCACGCCGACCGCGAGTTCCTTCCCGCCGATCTGGAAATCCTCGAAACGCCGCCCTCGCCGGTGCGCATGGCGTTGATCCTGATCATCGGCGCCTTTGTCGTCTCGGCTCTGGTCTGGAGTTGGTTCGGCCGCATCGACATTGTCGCCGTGGCGCAGGGCAAAATCCAGCCGACAGGCCGGGTCAAGGTGATTGAGCCACTGGAAGCCGGCAAGATCGCGGCGATCCACATCGAGAACGGCGCCCACGTCAAGGCGGGCGACGTCCTGATCGAAATGGAGCAAGGCGACACGCGGGCGGAAGAGGCCAACGCGCGGGACAGCTATGACGCTTTTCGCGCCGAGGCGCTGAGGCGCCGCGCCGCGCTCCAGGCTGCGCGCACGCGTAAGCTCACGCCGCCAGAGGTCGCATGGGACGCCGACATTCCGCAGCCGATACGTGAGCGCGAGGCCCAGGTTCTGGCCGGCGATCTTGCGCAGCTTGGCGACGCTGTCGCCAGTTTTGACGCGCAAATCCGCCAGAAGCAGATCGAAAGCGACCGTCTCAACAACACCATCGCCGCACAGGCCAAGCTGGTCGCCACCTTGCAGGAGCGCGTGGACATGCGCGCCTCCCTGGTCAAGTCGGGATCGGGCGCCAAGTCCGCCCTGATCGACGCGGAAGAGACCAAGGAATATCACGAGACCCAACTCGCCACGTCGAAAGGCCAGCACGACGCGGCTGTCGCCAATCTCGACGTCATGGCGCGCGATCGCGACAAGGCCTTCTCCAATTTCATTGCCGAAAACGGCCAAAAGCTCTCCGAGGCGCAGAGGCAGGCCGACGACTGGCGTGAAAAACTGGTCAAGGCCAGGCTCAAATCGGCGCGCATGAGCCTGACCAGCCCCATTGACGGCACGGTCTATGGCCTTTCGGTGACCACCATCGGCCAGGTGGCGGGGGCTGGCGAAGAATTGATGCGCATCGTGCCCCAAGGCGCCGCGCTGGAGATCGAATGCTATCTCGCCAACAAGGACGTGGGCTTCGTGAAAGTTGGCCAGAAGGCGGTGGTGAAGATCGAATCCTTCCCCTTCACCCGCTATGGCACTTTGTCGGCGACGGTCGAGCGCGTGGCCAGCGACGCCATTCCCGAGCCCGACGCGCAACAGACCGAGAACGACCCGTCTCGCCCACGCAAGGACCAGACCTTCGCCGGCGCGCAGCGCACGCAGAATTTGGTGTTTCCGGTGACGCTGACGCCGGAGCGCACTGTCATGTCGGTGGACGGCCAGCAGATTCCGCTGACGCCCGGCATGGCGGTGGATGTCGACATCACCACCGGCAACCGCCGCATCCTTGAATATCTGTTTTCGCCGCTGGTCGAGACGGCGTCGCGGGCGATGAAGGAAAGGTGATCCGGCCCTGAAGGTCGGCTCTCAGGGCTGTTCGAGTTTCATGGCGTCGGGTTGCGACGCTTGCGGATGCGGCGCCGCGACAAGATCGTCCTCAAAGACATCTTCCTCGACCAGTCGCGCCCATTCGGTCAGCGCTTTCGCGAGAAAGTCCGTGGCCGCGCGTCCGCGAAAAGTCGCGCTGCGGGTCAACATTTTCATCTGCAAAGCCAGATATTGCGCCGCCACCAGCGTCTCGAGCACAAGATCTGGATTGTCTTCGACCTGAGGGAGCTGGCAGGCGTCCTCTTTCATCAACGTGAACTCCCGGCGCAATGACGGTGTGGCGGCGCGACGTACCGGCGTCCCGTGGAGGATAGGGGCGGCGGCGCAAAGCAAATGTTATGAATTTGACATTTTTGCTTGGACTTGGCTTAGGCTTGGTGTTTCATGAGCGTCATTACAGCCTTTCAGCGGCGACCCATGACCATTAAGCCTCCAGACGTTCTCGCCATATTGAATGAAAGCCGCGTATTCGCAGCGCTGACGCAAGCGCAGAGACGCGAGCTGAGCGGCAAAGCGCGCATCGAGCATTATACCGAGCGCACCCTGCTGACCTTGCGTGGCGAAATGCCTGATTATATTCGCTATATTGCGAGCGGCGGCCTGGATCTGGTGTTGTCCACGGCGGATGGCGGCTATTCGTCGCTGCCAATGTTCGAGGGACGCTGGGCAGAGCTGGCTCGGCTGTTTCGGAACCGAGCCCCTGATGTATGACTTGTGGAGTTCGGCGCCCGCGACTTACGTGGCCTTTTCCTGCCGCGACATCCAGAAAGCCATCGGCGACAACCCCAGCGCCCTGCGCGAAGTCATCGAGCTCATCGCCGAATTGACGCGATTCCTGACCGGATGGATGCTGTCCTTCGCGGCCTATGGGCCCGAGAAGCGGCTCGTCTATCTGCTGCTGCTCGCCTCCTCCAGCGCCTGCGCCATCACCCGTGAGGGCCGCGCCACGCCCGTCACTCAGACCCATATCAGCCATTTCGGCTTTGGTTCGCGTCAAAGGGTGAGCCGCCTGCTGCGCGGCCTCGCCGAAAAGGGGCTGATTGAGATGAGATATGGCGGCGTCGCCATTCCCTCGCGCGCCCGGCTGGAAAAATTCATCGCCAGAAACCAACGCGATCTCTTAAACGAAAAAACCCGGCGGGAGCAGCTCCGGCCGGGCTTTTTTCTGATTGCAGACCGAAAATCAGCCGAGCTTGTCGACCTGGGTATATTCCAGCTCGACCGGAGTGGCGCGGCCGAAGATCGACACCGCGACTTTTACGCGCGAACGGCTCTCGTCGACTTCCTCGACCAGACCCTCGAAGGAAGCAAAGGGGCCGTCGTTGACGCGCACCTTTTCGCCGATCTCGAAGGAAATCGTGGCCTTGGGGCGTTCGACGCCTTCCGCCACCTGGCCCTTGATTCGGTCGGCCTCATGCTCGGGGATCGGCATGGGCTTGTTGTCGGAGCCCAGAAAGCCGGTGACTTTCGGCGTGTTCTTGATGAGATGGAAGACATCGTCCGACAGGTCGCATTTCACCAGCACATAGCCGGGGAAGAACTTGCGTTCGGCATTGAATTTCCGGCCGCGCCGCACTTCGACGACGTTTTCGGTCGGCACCAGGATTTCGTCGAATTTATCGGTCAGGCCACGCTGCGCCGCGCCTTCCCGGATCGCTTCCGCGACCTTTTTCTCGAAATTGGAATAGGCGTGGACGATATACCACCGCTTGGTCATGAATTTTTCCGCGAATAGTCTGGGTGAATGAAAGCGCGTGTGCGTGCGACCTTCAGTGGCCGAAGCCGAGAATAAAGCCGACCGCGAGTCGGATGACTTGATCAACCGAAACGAAGAAGATCGCCGCCATCACCACCATCAGCGCCACCAGTCCGGTGGTGATCATGGTCTCGCGGCGCGTCGGCCAGGTTACCTTGCTGGCTTCGGCGCGCACTTCCTGCAAGAATTTGAACGGATTGGCCATGAGTCTTGCTTCGTCCCGAATTCATCCGCTTCGGCGCTTCTTGTCAAAAGCTTTGGGCGGGTTGCGAAAAGAAAGGTGGCGCGGGACCTTTCGGCCGCGCGCCCCATATGCGTTCCTTATAACCAAGGCGGGCCTCCGCGCCAAGGTTTTTCTTGACAGGCCAAAAGCCCTATTCGGTCCCGTCCATTTTCGCCTCCTCGCGCGCTTTCTGCCGATTGGGCCGCGCCCAATGGTTCAGCGCCTCTACCACGCAGGGAGAAGCCGATCGCCGAGTAAATGAAGCCGCGCGGGATATGGTAGCCGAAGCCGTCGGCGATCAGGGTCATGCCGATCAGCAGCAGAAAGCTCAGCGCCAGCATCTTGACGGTCGGATACTTGCGAATGAAGTTTCCGAGCGGAACGGCCGCCCAGATCATCGCGCCTACGGCGAGGATGACGGCGGCGTACATGACCACCAGATGCTCGGCCATGCCCATCGCCGTCAGCACGCTGTCGATGGAAAAGACAATATCCAGCAGCGCGATCTGGACGATGGCCCGCCAAAAACTTTTCCTGCCGCCGGTCGGGGCGTGTTCATCGTCCGCGTCCGGATCGATTTCCTCGTGGATTTCCTCGGTCGCCTTGTAGAGCAGGAAAACGCCGCCGACGATCAGGATGACGTCGCGCCCCGAGAAATCATTGCCCAGAACGTAAAAAGCGGCGCGGTCAGCCCGGTCAGCCAGAACATGACGGAGAGAAGGGCGAGACGGAACACCACCGCCAGACCGAGGCCGAGCCGGCTGGCGAGAGCCTGCTTTTCCGGCGGCAGCCCCTGGGTGGACAGCGCCACGAAAACCAGATTGTCGATGCCAAGCACGACTTCGAGCGCCGTCAGCGTCAGCAGGCTGATCCAGGCCTGCGGATGCGCGAAGACTTCGAGAATGCTCAAGGCGGAACTCCTGTGGGGGCGGCCTGGGCGCGGCGCGGGCGGATTTAACCGGAAAGCCAACTTCGTCGCAAGCGCGGGAGGCGAAAATTGGTGGCGCGGCGAGGCGCCGCGTGTTCCAATGCTGTCCTTGAGGGACGAGAGAAATGGACGCAACCTCCGCCGCCGACGTCAGGCTTTTGCTGACAAAAATGTTCGACGCCGCCATCGCGGCGGCCCAGCCGGCCCTGTGCCTGCCGCCCCATCTGCCGCCTCGCCCGAAAGGCCGCACCATCGTCATCGGCGCCGGGAAAGCTTCCGCCGCCATGGCCGAGGCGCTGGAAGCCAATTGGGATGGCCCGCTCGAAGGCCTTGTCGTCACCCGCTATGGCTACGCCCGCCCTTGCGAGCGCATAAAAATCGTCGAGGCGGCGCATCCCCTGCCCGACGAGGCCGGCCTGCGCGCGGCGGAAGCCATTGCGCAAATCGTGACCGGCCTGAGCGCCGACGATCTGGTCATCGCGCTGATTTCCGGCGGCGGCTCCTCCCTGCTGGCGGCGCCCTTGCCCGGCCTCACGCTGGCGGACAAGCAGGCGGTCGGCGCGGCGTTGCTGAAAAGCGGCGCGACGATTTCCGAAATCAATTGCGTGCGGCGGCATTTGTCGTCGCTCAAGGGCGGCAGGCTCGGCGCGCTCTGCGCTCCGGCAAAGCTGGTTTCGCTGTTGATTTCCGACGTGCCCGGCGACGATCCGCTCGACATCGCCTCCGGTCCGACCGTCGCCGACCCGACCACTTGCGCCGACGCGCTCGCGGTGCTGGCGCGCTATCGCCTGACGCCGCCCGCGGCGGTGCTGGAAATCCTGCAAAGCGGCGCAGGCGAAAGCGTCAAGCCGGGCGACCCAAGGCTTATCGCGCGCCGAAACGCGGCTTGATCGCCACGCCTTACATGGCGTTGGAGGCGGCGCGAAACTCGCCCGCGAAGCCGGCTATGAAACGTCAATCCTCAGCGACAGCATCGAGGGCGAAGCGCGCGAGGTCGGCAAAGTCTTCGCCGCTCTCGCGCATCAAATCCCGCACGCGAAAAGCGCCGTTTGCGCCCCCTTGCGTGTTGCTGTCCGGCGGCGAAACCACCGTGACCTTGCGCGGACAAGGGCGCGGCGGCCGCAATGTCGAATTCTTGCTGTCGCTCGCCGTCGCTTTGAATGGCGCCAAAGGCGTTTACGCCATGGCCGGCGACACCGACGGGATGGACGGGGTGGAGGAGATTGCCGGCGCCGTGATCGCCCCCGACACGCTTTTGCGCGCCCGAGCGTTGGGAATAGATCCGCGCAAAAGCCTCGACGACAACGACGGGCACGGCTTTTTCCAGGCCTTGGGCGACAGCGTCGTCACCGGCCCGACCCTGACCAATGTCAATGATTTCCGCGCCATCGTGATCGAACCATGACCTCGCCAAAGCCCCACCGCCGCGCCCTGCTCGGCGCCGCCGTGACCGTGACGGCGGCGCGCATGGCTGCCCCAAGGCGTCCGCGCCGAGACGGCGCAGCCAAGCCGAGACGTTGGAGCCGCTGGGCATCTGTCTCGAAGGCTGGCCCTATCCCGGCCCCGTCGCCTTCCTGCCGCTGGAGATGGCGGGCGAACCGGTCGCGCATGGCCTATATGGATTTTCGCCGCCGAAGGCGCGCCGAACGGTCGCGCGATTTTCCTGCTGCATGGCAAGAATTTCAATTCGTCCTATTGGGCCGGACCCATCGCTTTTTTGCGCCGCGCCGGATTTCGCGTCGATCGTTCCCGACCAGATCGGCTTCAACAAATCGTCCAAACCGATCTGCGCCTACACCTTCGAGGCGCTGGCCGCCAATACTTTGGCGCTGGCCGACGCGCTGGGCTCGCAAAAATTCGCCGTCCTTGGGCATTCGACCGGCGGCATGCTGGCGGTGCGCCTCGCCTCGCTCGCGCCCGACCGGGTCAGCCAATTGCTGCTGGAAGACCCGATCGGGCTGATCGATTATCGGCTCTATATCCCGCCGCAAAGCACGGCGACGCTGGAAAAAGCCGAGCGCGAACAAACGCCTGAGGCCTACCGCGCTTTCGTCGCGCGCTATTTTCCCAAGCTGCCGCCCGCGCAATATGAAGCTTTTCGTCACCTGGCGGCTGCGCATGGCGCTTTCCGGCGATTACCCGCGTTTTCTGCGTGTCGTCGCTCTGACCTATCAGATGATTTATTACGGTCCGGTGCGTGGGCTGTTTGGCGCGCTAAGGCCGCCGGTGCTGCTGATGGTTGGCGACCGCGACGCCTCGACGCCGCTGGTCAATTACGCTCCGCCGGACATAAGGCCGAAAATCCCGCCGTTGCATGAGGCGGCGCATCAGGTCCTGCGACGAAATTCCCATGGGCGGCTGGTCGAATTCGCCGGCGTCGGCCATGTCCCGCATCTCGAAGCGCCGGCCGATTTCGAAAAAACCGTGCTGGATTTTCTCAAGGGTTGAGGCATGGACGCCGATTGCGTGGTCATTGGCGCCGGAGTTATGGGACTCGCCGTGGCGCGCCATCTCGCCGAGTTGGGCCAGCAGGTGGTGGTGCTGGAGGCCGAAAAAACCATTGGAACACAGACATCTTCGCGCAATTCCGAGGTTATTCATGCCGGACTCTATTATCCCGAAGGCAGCCTGAAAGCGCGAAGCTGCGTCGCCGGACGCGAAAAGCTTTACGCCTATTGCGAGGCGCGAAAAATCCCGGCCCAGAAAATCGGCAAATTGATCGTCGCCACGCAGGAGGCGCAGGTAACGCAGCTCAAAACGCTATTGCAGCGCGGAAAGGCCAATGGCGTCGGCGACCTGGTCTGGCTGGACCGAGCAGCGGCGATGTGGATCGAACCGGAGGTCGAATGCGTCGCCGCAGTCTTCTCGCCCTCGACCGGGATCGTGGACAGCGCTGCGCTGATGCTGTGTTTGCAGGCGGATGCCGAAAATGCCGGCGCCCTTTTCGCTCTTTCCGCCAGCGCGACGGGTGCAAAACGACTGGGCGCGCATTTCGCGGTGGAAACCGCCGAGGCGCCGGGCGAGCCCCTGCTCTGCCGCCGCGTGGTCAATTGCGCCGGCCACGGCGCGACCGATTTTGCGCGCGGCATCGAAGGCTTTCCGGCCAATCTCATCCCGCCGCGTTTTTTCGCCAAGGGCACTTATTGTTCGGTGTCCGGCCGCGCGCCTTTCTCCCATCTCGTCTATCCGCTGCCCGTGCCGGGCGGCTTGGGCGTCCATGTGACGCTCGATCTCGCCGGGCGGATGCGGCTGGGGCCGGACCTGCAATGGGTCGACAGGCTCGACTATCGCCCGACCGCAGGCGTGGAGGCGGACTTTCGCGCCTCGGTCGCCGCTTTCTGGCCGGGGATTCTTCACCGCGAAATTGCGACCGCTTATTGCGGCGTGCGCCCAAAGATCAGCGGCCCCGGCGAACCCGCCGCCGATTTCCGCATCGACGGGCCGTCAATTCATGGCGTTGCGGGGCTGGTGAATTGTTTCGGCATCGAATCGCCGGGCCTGACCGCCGCGCTGGCGCTGGCGGAGGTGATCGCTCGCGAAGTGCTGTAGCGGACTCCCTTCTCCCCTTGCGGGAGAAGGTGGCCGAAGGCCGGATGGGGGCCT
The DNA here is from genome assembly GCA_963813955.1 of uncultured Alphaproteobacteria bacterium. Taxonomy (GTDB): domain Bacteria; phylum Pseudomonadota; class Alphaproteobacteria; order Rhizobiales; family Beijerinckiaceae; genus Rhodoblastus. The sequence continues at coordinate 26,829 of CAWFBN010000191.1, forward strand.
CCGGAAGCAAAAAAACGCCGCCGGCAAAACCGGCGGCGCCAAAAATATCCTCACTCGTCCGCTCAAACCGGCGGCGCGTTTTCCTTGGGCTTCTTGCCCTTGGCCCGCACTTCCGGTTCGGCGCGCACCTTTTTGCGGCGGGCCTCGACGACTTCCTTGTCGGGCCGCGGCAGCACCGGGCCGTCGGGGAAGACGAAGGACGAGTTTGGCCTCCGCGCCCTCGCCGGCCACCACCACCCGCACCGTGCCGCCGTGCTTCAGCCGGCCGAACAGCACTTCGTCGGCCAGCGGCGTCTTGATGTGGGTCTGGATGACCCGCGCCATCGGCCGCGCGCCCATGTTTTCATCATAGCCGTGCTCGATCAGCCAGCTGCGCGCCTCGTCGGACAATTCGATCGCCACGTTGCGGTCGGCGAGCTGGGCGTCGAGCTGCATGATGAACTTGTCCACCACCTTGGCGATGACCTCGGTCGGCAGATGGCTGAAGGGCACGATGGCGTCGAGCCGGTTGCGGAATTCCGGCGCGAACATGCGGTTGATCGCCTCCACGTCTTCGCCGCTCGCGCTTGTTCTGGGTGAAGCCGAAGCTCGCCCTGCGCCATGTCGGCCGCGCCGGCATTGGTGGTCATCACCAGGATCACGTTGCGGAAGCTGATCTGCTTGCCGTTGTGATCGGTGAGCTTGCCGTGGTCCATCACCTGCAACAGGATGTTGTAGAGGTCGGGATGGGCCTTCTCGATTTCGTCGAGCAGCAGCACGCTATGCGGATGCTGGTCGATGGCGTCGGTCAGCAGGCCGCCCTGCTCGAAGCCGACATAGCCGGGAGGCGCGCCGATCAGGCGGCTGACCGTGTGGCGCTCCATATATTCCGACATGTCGAAGCGAATCATTTCGACGCCGAGCGCCTTGGCGAGCTGATTGGCGACTTCCGTCTTGCCGACGCCGGTGGGGCCGGAGAACAGATAGGAGCCGATCGGCTTTTCCATGTCGCGCAGGCCGGCGCGCGCCAGCTTGATCGCCGCGGTGAGCGCCTTGATGGCCTCGTCCTGGCCATAGACCACGCGGCGCAGGGTCGTGTCGAGATTTTGCAGCACCTCGGCGTCGTCCTTGGACACGCTTTTCGGGGGAATCCGCGCCATGGTCGCGACCGTCGCCTCGATCTCCTTGACGCCGATCACCCGCTTGCGCTTGGATTCGGTCAGCAGCATCTGCGAAGCGCCGGTCTCGTCGATCACGTCGATCGCCTTGTCCGGCAGCTTGCGGTCATGGATATAGCGGGCCGACAGTTCGACCGCCGCCTTGATCGCGTCATTGGTATAGCGCAGCTTGTGGAATTCCTCGAAATAGGGCTTCAGGCCCTTGAGGATTTCGATGGTGTCCGGGATCGACGGCTCGTTGACGTCGATTTTCTGGAAGCGCCGCACCAGAGCGCGGTCCTTCTCGAAATATTGCCGGAATTCCTTGTAGGTGGTCGAGCCGATGCAGCGCAGGCCGCCCTGCGCCAAAGCCGGCTTGAGCAGGTTGGACGCGTCCATCGAGCCGCCCGAAGTCGCGCCGGCGCCGATCACCGTATGGATTTCGTCGATGAACAGGATCGCCTTCTTGTGCTGCTCGATCTCCTTCATCACCTGCTTCAGGCGCTCTTCGAAATCGCCGCGATAGCGTGTGCCGGCCAGCAGCGCGCCCATGTCGAGCGCGTAGACCGTCGCGCCCTTGAGCACTTCCGGCATCTCGCCCTTGATGATTTTGCGCGCCAGACCTTCGGCGATGGCGGTCTTGCCGACGCCGGGATCGCCGACCAGCAGCGGATTGTTCTTCTGCCGGCGGCACAGCACCTGGATCGTGCGCAGCACTTCGGTCTCGCGACCGATCAGCGGATCGATGCGGCCGTCCTTCGCCTTGTTGTTGAGGTTGATGCAATAAGCCTCGAGCGCGGTTTCCTTTTTCTTCGGATCCTGCTCCTTGCTGTCGCGGGCGCGTCTCGGTCCGCTCGGCCTCTTCCTCGACGCCGCGCGGCGTCTTGCCGGTCTCGGCCAGGCCGGGCCGCTTGGCGATGCCGTGGCTGATGTAATTGACCGCGTCATAGCGGGTCATGTCCTGCTCCTGCAGGAAATAGGCGGCGTGGCTCTCGCGCTCGGCGAAGATGGCGACCAGCACATTGGCGCCGGTCACTTCCTCGCGGCCGGACGACTGCACATGGATCACGGCGCGCTGGATCACCCGCTGGAAGCCGGAGGTCGGCTTGGGGTCCTCGTGCAGTTCGGTGGTGAGATTGTCGAGTTCGTGCTCGATATAGCCGACCAGGTTCTTGCGCAGGGCGTCGAGATCGACCGAACAGGCGCGCATCACGGCCGCCGCGTCGGCGTCGTCGAGCAGGCTCAGCAGCAGATGTTCGAGCGTCGCATATTCGTGCCGCCGTTCGGAGGCGGCAGCAAGCGCGCGATGGAGGGTCTGTTCAAGGTTGCGCGAGAATGACGGCATAGGGTGCACCTCACTTCTTTTCCATGACGCATTGCAGCGGATGCTGATGCTTTCGTGCGTGATCCATGACCTGCGTCACCTTGGTGTCGGCGACTTCGTAGGTGTAGACGCCACATTCCCCGACGCCGTTGGTGATGGACCTGCCACATGATGCGGCTCGGCGTCGTCGAGGTTCTTGTGGAAGATAGGTGCAGAGCACGCCGACAACGAATTCCATCGGCGTGTAGTCGTCATTCAGCAGCAGGACGCGATACATGCGACGGGCGTTGCGTCTGGGTCTTGCGTCCGGGTGATGACCGCCGTGCCGGATCCCGGCCGTCGCCCGGTTTCTTGCCGCCCTTGCGCCGCCATTGCCGGCGGACCGGCGCGTTGCGTCCACGGCCCGCGAAACGGCCGACCGCTTCGCTGCGAGAACGCGTCACTGCGCCGGTTGAGCTTGTCGTGCGGACAAGGCCGTCCTCATCCTCAAGATCGCAAGCATGCCGCATTGCGCTTTCGTCTTAGCGCCGCCCCCTATCCAACGCAACAAACCCGACATTATTTGGACGCCGGTAGATTTTCTGCGAAGCGCTGCGACTCCATATCATGCAATTTATGCGCCGCAGCGCTGAGTCTGCCAGAGCGGGCGAAGATTTTCTTCTGCCGCCACGCGGCAGAACGGCGAACATCTTGCCCGAAAACCTCGCCGGGCCATGACGCCGCGCGCGACAAAAAAAAGCCCGGCCGCAAAGGGCCGGGCTTTCAAAAACGCATGACTGGAACGTACTCGCCCGCCGGAAAAACGCCCGGTCACGCGTTACCGGCCAACCGGACGTCGCCAGTCCGGAAAATCCGAAGCTCAGTTCGTGGTCGACGGACTTGACCTTGGCGATCGCGCCTTCGACCGGCTTGAACGCTTCCTTGGCGACGTTGGCATAGAGCTCGCCGAGCTTGGTGGTCTGGGCGACAAAGCCTTCATAGGAGGTCTTGGCGAATTCCTGCTGCAGGGCGATCGCTTCGTCGAGCTTCTTCACGCCGAGCAGCTTTTCGACGAAAGCCGAGCCGCTCTCGAGCGACTTCTTGGAATAGTCGGTGGTCTCGGCGGCGATCGCCTGGAGCTGCTTGGAAACTTCAGTGGCGGCGGCCTGCACGGCTTCCATCTGTTCCTTGCTGAACTTCTGGTAGTCTTCGAAATTGATAGCCATGGTGATCGGCCTCTCGGTTTGGCCGCTGGGCGGCGAGAAGATCGTGCGAGCACGCTCTCCGTGCCGCTGATGCGCAGCTTATATGCAGCGCACAAAATTGTCAATCGTTATTGTGCAGTGCACCATTTTTCGATCGAAAATCATTTGCCGGAAAAATTCGCGCCTGCTTTTAACCGGCGAGTAACCGCATTCCCGTCAGCGTTCGGTCAGTTTAGCGTCAACGGACCGCTCCAGAATGCGGCGGCGCGATCTCCTGTCGGTTCATGTGGGACTGTCGTACATGTCCATGCGTAGAGTTCCAGATCGTCGAAGCGTGCATCGCGTGTCGCCCTGTCGGCGCTCGTCCTGGCCCTGATCGGCGCCGATGCGCCACCCCGGCCGAAGCGCGCCACCGCCATCACGCGGCACATTCGCGGCCCACCACCCGGTCCACCACGTCATCCGCGTTCGCCGCGCCGCCACGTTTCCCATGTCGCGGCGCTGCCAGCGTCGCGGCGGCGCCACCGCGGCGATCGTCGTCGACGCGCCACCGGCCACGTGCTCTACGGCCATGAACGAGAACGCGCCGCGCCATCCCGCCTCCGTCACCAAGGTGATGACGCTCTATCTGCTGTTCGAGCAGCTGGAAAAGGGCAAGCTGCGCTCGACGACGAAATCCCGATGTCCGCCCATGCGGCGGCGCAGGCGCCGTCCAAGCTCGGCCTGCGCCCGGGCTCGACGATCCGCGTCGAGGACGCGATCAAGGCCATCGTCACCAAGTCGGCCAACGACATCGCCGTCGCCGTCGCCGAGGCGATCGGCGGCACGAAAGCGACTTCGCCGAAATGATGACGCGCAAGGCGCATGCGCTCGGCATGACGCGCACGGTTTACCGCAACGCCTCGGGCCTGCCCAATGACGAGCAGATCACCACGGCCTCGGACCTGGCCGTGCTCGGTCGCTCGATCCAGGCCAATTTCCCGCGCTATTACCGCTATTTCTCCATTCACGAATTCACCTATCACGGCCAGCGCATCCATACGCACAACCATCTGATGGATCGCCTGCGAAGGCATGGACGGCATCAAGACCGGCTATACCGCGGCCTCCGGCTTCAACCTGCTCTCGTCGGTCAAGCGCGACGGCCATTACATCGTCTCGGTGGTGATGGGCGGCAAGTCGGCGCGCTCGCGCGACAATTACATGGAAGCCCTGATCGAGCAGCATATCGACGAGGGCGGTTCGCCGCGTGGGATCACGCGCCTCGCTGAGGCGGCCCCGGCCGCAGCGCCTGCGACCAACTGGTGGGGCGGCCGCGAGGAGGCCAGACCGGTCAACCCGCCGTCCGATCTCCCGTCGAGGGCCGAGGCCGAGGTCAAGCCAGCACCCGCCAGGGTCGCCAGTGATTTGCCCTCGAGGGCGGAAGCCGAGCGGAAACCCGCCCCCGTCAGGGTCACCGCCAACCCGCCTCCCGTCGAACCGAAAGCCGTTGAAGCTCCGAGACTGCAGGTTGCCGCCGTGGCGCCCGTGGCCCGGCCTCGCCCGGCCTATGTCTCGGCCGCCGCTCTGGCGAGCGACGAGAATGACGACGACGCCACGCCCACGGCGGCCATCCCGCGCCATCATTCCGACGGATCAACCGCCCACCCGTCGTCAGCTTCCGCCAGCGCCGTCACGCCCAGCGCGACGCGCCCGGCGGACGTAAAGACCAAGAACACCATGCGCGTGGCCATCGCCGAACCGCCCGTCAGGCCCGTGTTGAAAGCGGACGCCAAACCCAATTCGGGCGTCAGCGTTTTGCCCAAAAGCGACAAGGCCGCCGACAAAAGCAGCCCGTTCGCGGCGAGCAAACCCGCCGTGTCGGGCTGGGTGATTCAGATCGGCGCCACCGACGACGCCAGCAAGGCCGCCGCCCTGCTCGCCAAGGCCAAGAGCCAGAAGTCGGCACAGTTGTCGACGGCGCATCCCTTTACCGAAATGGTGCACAAGGGCCACGAGACCCTTTATCGCGCGCGTTTCGCCGGCCTGGAGGAATCCAAGGCCGAAGCCGCCTGCAAGGCGCTGAAAAGCTCAGGTTTCAACTGTTTCGCCAGCCGGAATTGAACGGCTGCGCGATGTCGCGAGTTCGTAGTGTTGCGTAAAGAAGTGGAGTACCTCAGCCGTGACGACGCATGAGCCTGTCCTTGGCCTGATTGATGCGGGCCGCGTCATCCGTCGTCCCCCCGTGGTCGGGATGGCATTCCTTCATGAGGCGCCGGTGCGCCCGAATAATTTCGGCGGCCGGCGCGCCCGGACGAAGACCGAGCGCCTCATAAGCCTCCTGCTCAGTCATTTCGCCACGGCCGCTCCGTTGGCCCGACCCCTGCCCCGCGTTCGCGTCGCCCTGTCCTGCCGTGCGCCATCCGGCAAAGCGGCGGTCGAAATAAGTCTCTAGCAATACCGCCGATTCCGGATCGCGCTCCCGGCAATCGCGATGGAGTTGATCGCATTCGGCGCGCGAAAGCGCGCTGAGCTTGCGGCCCTGAAACGGTCCGGCCAGCACCTCGCCATCCACCTCGCCGGTAACATGGTCGAGCGTCATCGCCAATGTCGCGGTGCGCGCGCGCGACCGGCGCCGCTCCTTTTCCTTCTCAGCGAAATAATCGGCGACCATTTTCCACGAAAACTTTTCGCCAGTGAAAAGCCATACCGACAACCCGCCGGCGCCGAGCGCCAGCATGAAGCGTCCGCGTATCAGCAGGAAGGCCGCGACCGCCAGCGCCAGCGCGCCGCCGCCACCGCGTATGCCAGCCGCCACCTGAGCCGGTGAAGCGCGACCCAGTGTCCGCAGGGCGTAAACGCCGAGGATCAGGGCCAGAATTCCAATCGCGAGTAGGGGCATCGACAATCACCCGGTTTGCAGTCATCAACGCATTTGCTTGAGCAGCAACCGCGCTTCGGCCTCGCCCTTGCTGGCGCGGGCTTCCAGCGCCTTGAACCCGCCGGCCGCATAGGCGGCGGCGGCTTTCAGCAACCCGGAGAGCCGGCCCGGCGCGGAGCGGTCGAACACAGCATAGGCGCCGCCGGTCAGTCGCGCCAGATCCTTGAAACAGGAGGCGGCCTTGGGGTTGTCGCCTTCCTGAAAGAAAAAGCCCTTGACGCCGTGCAAGCCGAGTTCGCCGGCGACCCGCGCCAGATCGTCGGGATTTTCTTCCATCGCGTCGCCAATATAGACAAAGGCGCCGACCGGCGTTTCGCCATGTTCGGCCCGGATATGGCGCAGCACCCGGCCGATCTGGGTCTGGCCGCCGCGCACCGAAATTTTCTGCATGGCGGTTTTCAGCCCGGCCCCATCGGCGATGAAGCGCGAGGCGCGGCACTCGTTGAAGCCACGAAAATAAACAAGTTGAATGTCGAGGCCGCCGCAGGTTGCGGCGGTGGAAAACATTTCCGCCTGAAGATGCTGCGCCAGATCCCAGGTCGGCTCGCGGCTCATCGTCGCGTCCAGCGCGAAAATCAGCCGCCCGCGATCCGACGAGATTTTGACCGGCTTTTTGCGCGCGGCGTCGAGGAAGGCGTCGACCTGCGATTTGCGTTCGGCCTCAGGAATTTGCCCGCTTCGTTCAAGTTTTTCTCCCCTGCTCTCGCTTAAATGGCGTTCGGCCCGCGAAAGGCAAGCGGGGAGATTTGTCATGGCGCCTTGGCGGGGATAGAAATCGTCATGGCCTTGCATCTGATAAAACTTTGCGTCGGGGCGGAATCCATCGCCGACCTTCAGGCGTGGATTCAATCGCGTCGACAAGCACAATCCCGGCGTTCACGCCCATGTCACGCGGATGACGCCCAAACGCGGCGCGGAATTGCTCGATGGCGGCTCGCTTTACTGGGTCATCAAGGGCCAGCTTTGCGCGCGTCAAAAGCTGGTCGGACTGGAGCCTTTCGTCGATACCGACGGGATCAAGCGCTGCGCCCTGCAACTGGACGACGAAGTGGTCGCCGTGACGCCCCGCCCCTACCGGGCTTTTCAGGGCTGGCGCTATCTCAACGCCCGAGGACGCCCCCGCCGACCTCGGAGCCACCGGCGCCGCCGAAATGCCGGAGGCCTTGCGGCGCGAATTATCGGAACTGGGGTTGCTTTAGCCGCACTAACAACGCCCCTGAGGAAGCCGCCCAAACTACGTCGAAGACGCACGACGGCGGCTGTCTCGAAGGGCGAGGGATCGCTGGCCACGACGATTCCGTCGAGACCGAGAGGCGCCTAAACCTCCTCCTCCACTTCGTCCAGCGGCTCGGTTTCGTGGATCAGTGCCGTAGTCGATCTGAGGAAGTCCGTTTTCCGCCACGCTCAGAATATCCGAGAAAATATGGCCGAATCGCAGTTCGTGTGCGGGGATAGGCCTTGCGGACATTGAGCTTTTGGCCGGACACATCGTCGATGCCGTCGAAGATCACCACAAAAAAGGCGTCCATCGCATCCAACTCGGCCGGCCCAAGGCCGAACAGCGGGCTTCGCGCGTCGACGAGATGAAACAGGGTCCAGGAAAAGGCGAAGATCGGATTGCGCGGCTGGATCAGGGCCAGTTGCTTGAAACGCCGGAAACTCAGCCCTTCCGCCGTATCCGCCGAATAAGTCATCCAGATTTCCGCCCGCGCCTCGTTGACCGAGGAATGTCGGGCGTTGGCCAGCCGCGCCATCAGCATGATCTGGCCGTCATGCTTGGCCAAGGTCAGCGCATTGGCGAAAATGACGCGGGCGCGCGGGCGGGAGAAGCGCGCGAAGATCAGGCCGGTGAACACCGCCAGCGTTGACAGCCCAATAAAAATTTCCACCGCCACGACCGTATGGGCGTAAATATTGCCCGGATGCATGTCGCCATAGCCGACCGTCGCCAGCGTCTCGATGGAGAAAAAGAACTTGTCGGCGAAAGACCCCGGCCGGGCGTTGACGATGCAATCGCCGCCGAGCCACAGGACAGACGCGAAAAAGGCGTTGATGGTCAGGAAATAGACAGCGAAGCCAAGGAAGAACACCGGCCACGACGCGACCATGCTGTTATGGAAGGCGTCGTTGAAGAAGGAGGTGTCGGTTCCCTTGGTCAAGAATTCGCGGTCGCCGATTTTGACGCTTCTGATGCGGTCGGAATTACGGCGAAGGATCATCGGGCGACTCGAACAGACGGAAGGGCCGCCAGCATAGCAAGGTCCGCAGCGGCGAACACCCCGCGCGCGACGCTGACGAGAAACCGCAAAAACACGCAAGCACATGGCGCCCGATCCCAATCCTTCAGCGTTACCTTTCAGACTGCTGGTGATTGCGCGGACCGCTGGGATGAATAAACAGGACCAAAAGGACGTTTTCGCGGCGCCCTATGCGCCGCCGGACGAGGATTTTTCCAAGAAATTCATGGCTCAGCCGCCACAACGCCGGCGCGCGCGAGGCGTCGCGGTCTCTGGCGCGAGATCTTGTTGCGTGCGATGCGCCAGACGCGCGGCGACCTCATGAGCGGCCTCGCGGGCCTGGGCGGCGTCGAGGATTTTCTGCACGAATTCAAGCTCTCGTCGCGCGAAGGTCTGGCGGTCATGACTTTGGCCGAAGCCCTCATCCGCGCGCCCGACAATCCGACCGCCGATCTCCTGCTCGCCGACAAGCTCGCCGCCGGCGACTTCGCCCATCACAAGACCGCCTCCGACGCGCTGCTGGTGCAGGCCTGCGCCTTCGCGCTCGGCTTTTCGGCAAAACTCATCGGGCCGGAATTTTCGGCCCAAGGACAAAGCCGCCGATCTGGCGCGGCGCCTCGGCGCTCCCGTGCTGCGCACCGCCGCGCGGCGGGCGATGGCGCTGCTCGGCGGCCATTTCGTGTTCGGCGAAACGATCCAGGCCGCACTGGCCCGGGCGGAAAACGCCAACCGCAATGACCTTTATTCTTACGACATGCTCGGCGAAGGGGCGCGCACGGCCGACGACGCGGAAAAGCATTTCGACGCCTATGCCCAGGCGATTCGCGCCATCGCCCTTTCCGCGAAGGGCGACACGCCCGCTGAGCGGCCCGGAATCTCCATAAAACTCTCGGCGCTGCATCCGCGCTACGAGGCGATTTCCGCCGAGCGTGTCGCAAAGAATTGACGCCGCGTTTGCTCGAGCTGGCGCGGCTTGCGAAGCATGCCAATCTCGGGCTGACCGTCGATGCGGAAGAGGCGGACCGCCTGGAGCTTTCGCTGGACCTGTTCGGCCGCGTCGCCGCCGACCCGCCTTGCGCGATTGGGACGGGCTGGGATTGGCGGTACAAGCTTACCAGAAGCGGGCGCTGGCGGTGATCGACCATGTCGCGGCGCTGGCGGGCGCGCCACAACAGGCGTTTTATGGTGCGGCTGGTCAAGGGCGCCTATTGGGACAGCGAGATCAAGCGCGCGCAGGAGCGCGGACTGGCCGATTTCCCGGTATTTTCGCGGAAACCCATGACCGATCTCAATTATCTGGCCTGCGCCGAGGCCTTGCTTGCCGCCCCGACGCTTTTTCCGCAATTCGCCACCCATAACGCCCTGACCGCCGCCGCCATTGTTGTTCGCGCCGGCGCGCGGAAGGATTACGAGTTTCAGCGCCTGCATGGCATGGGCGAAGCGCTGCACGAGGCTTTGCGACGGCGATCGGGCGTTCCTTGCCGGGTCTATGCGCCGGTGGGGCCGCATCATGAATTGCTGGCCTATCTCGTGCGCAGGTTGATCGAGAATGGCGCCAATTCCTCCTTTGTCGCCCGCGCCGCCGACCCGGAGGCGTCGGAGGAGTCGCTGCTGGCGGACCCGTTCGACCTGCTGCGCGACTCCGGGCGGGCGCGGCATGCGCATTGCGCCTGCCGGGGGAGATCTTTGCGCCATCACGGAAAAATTCGCGGGGCGTCGAATTTGGCGACAGCGCGGCTCTCCGTCTGTTGCAGCTTGACGTCGACGGATTTGCGCAGGCTCAGACGACGGCAAGACCGACCTGCGGCTGCGCCTCGCCAGCGCGAAGTCGCGCTTTCTCCTATTGACGGCGCGCCGGTCGGACAGGTTTTCGAAGCCGATGCAGAGACGGCGGCCGCCGCGATGACCGCGGCGCACAAGGCCTTTTTATCGCTGGAGCGCGACGGCGGTGGAGCATCGCGCAAAAATGCTTTTCCGCGTTGCCGACGACATCGAGGCGCAGCGCGGCCCGCTGATCGCCCTACTGCAAAAGGAGGCCGGCAAGACGCTCGACGATGCTCTGGCGGAAGTCCGCGAGGCGGCGGATTTATGCCGCTATTATGCGGCGCAGGCCTTAGCGATGGCTCAGGACACGCCCCTGCCCGGCCCGACCGGCGAGGAGAATCGTCTCCGCCTGCACGGGCGCGGCGTTTTCGTCTGCATCTCGCCATGGAATTTTCCTTTGGCGATTTTCGTCGGGCAGATCGCCGCCGCTCTGGTCGCCGGCAATGCCGTCGCCGCCAAGCCGGCGCCGCAGACGCCTCTGGTCGCCCAAAAAGCCGTCGATCTGTTTTTGGGCGCCGGCTGCCCCGAAGATTTGCTGCAATTCCTGCCCGGCGACGGCGTTTTTGGGCGCAAAATTGGTGTCTCATCCTCTGACGGCTGGCGTCGTTTTCACGGGTTCGGCAGCGACGGCCAAAAAAATCCAGCGGGCGTTGGCGGCGAAAGACGGCCCCATTACGCCGCTGATCGCCGAGACCGGCGGGATCAACGCCATGATCGTCGATTTCGACCGCCCTGCTCGAACAGGTGGTGGACGACGCCATGACCTCGGCCTTTCGTTCCGCCGGCCAGCGCTGCTCGGCCCTGCGGCTCCTGTGCCTGCAGGAGGATATTTTCGCGCCGGCTTTGGCCATGCTGGAAGGCGCGACGCGCGAGTTGCGAGTCGGCGATCCCGGCATCATCGGCGTCCATGTCGGCCCGGTCATCGACGCGCAAGCCAAGGCGCGGCTCGATGCCTATATCGCCGAATGCGCGGCGCAAACCCGCGTGATTTATGCCGGAACGGCGCCTGATTTGGGAAGTTTTGTCGCGCCGCACATCATCCTCATCGAGCGCGCTGGCGACCTGACAACGGAAATATTCGGTCCCGTGCTGCATGTCATGAAATGGCGCGCGGGAGATTTCTCGGCGCTGGTCCGCGAGATCGCCGCGATCGGGTTTTGGCCTGACCATCGGCCTGCACACGCAAATCGAGCGCCGGATCGCCGAATTTTCACAAACCGCGGTCGCTGGCAATATTTACGTCAACCGCAACATGATCGGCGCGGTGGTCGGCAGCCAGCCTTTTGGTGGATTCGGTTTGAGCGGCACTGGCCCCAAGGCCGGCGGCCCGGATTATTTGCGGCAATTCGTCAAGGAGACGACGCTGACCGTCAATACCGCGTCATTTGGCGGCGACGCCGGGCTATTGGCCATGGACGATTGATCGGTCGCCTCAACCGGCTTCGAGCGGACCAGGAGAATTCGGCGGCGATCGCGGACCCGCGGGCGATTTGATATGAAAAAGGCCCACCCCCTGAGGGGCGGGCCTAAATTTTAGTCGAGACCAAAATTCCGATCAAACGATCGAAACTTCGCCTATCAGTACTTGGCGACGACCGGAGCCGGGGCGGCGAAGTGATAGATGAGCGCGGCCATGGACAGCGTTGTCCGTCGGATGCTGCTGGATGCTGAAAACGCCGCCATCATAGCTGGAGACATACTTGCCGTAGTCGGTCCAGCGGTATTCGAGGCGGGCGCTCCAGTTGTAGTTGAAGGCGTATTCCACGCCGCCGCCGACCGTGTAGCCCGAACGCTCGGTCGAGATTTTCTGCTGCAGGAAGTTGTTGATGATAGGTGTTGTTGTAGGTCTGATCGATGGTCTCGTAAGCCCAACCGCCGGTGGCGTAGATCAGGGTGTGGTCGAGAGCGAAGCCGAGACGGCCGCGGACGCCGGCGCCGAAGCCATACTGCGAGTTCTGGCTGGCGGCGAGGCCGAAAGCGTTCGTGGAGAAGCGGCCCTGGTTGCTCGAACCGGTCAGATCGCCTTCGACGCCGAGCACGAACTGGTTGATCTGGTAGTTATAGCCAACCAGGCCGCCGCCGACGACGCCGGAGGTGTTGTAGCTGCCGGTCGTCAGCAGCGTGTTGCCCGTGTAGTTATTCACGAGTGACGTGGAGTTGTTGCCCCACTGGCCGCCGAACTCGGCGCCGACGTAGAAGCCGGTCCAGGAGAAGACGGGAGCCGGGGCGATATAAACCGGGGCTTCTTTGCGCGAGGGAAGGTCGGCGGCGAAGGCGGTGGCCGAAACGGAGCCGAGAAGAGCGATGGCGAGAGCGCCACGAACGAAGGATTTCATGTCAGAACCTCTTTTAACTTTTGTTTCCCAAACCCAGCCACGCCGATGCGAGGCTGGGCAGAAATTTTGCGCCTCGAACCGCCACGCTCAAGTCTGGGACAAGCGCGGCGACCTCGGTTGCTTGGATAGGTATAATCGCAGTCTTGGCCGATTGCTTCACAAATCGCGACTTGCTCATCGCTTTCGAAAGCAGAGTCTCATATTTGCAACAAACGTACTCGCGTCTCCAACCTCCGATTGTTTGTCAAAAATGTGACCGAGCAGACAGCTTCTCCCGATTTCAAGGTATAAAATGCCTATTCCATGGTGAAGCGGAGATGAAGTCTATCGTGTCGCACCTCCGGATGCGTCAGGGACATCCGCAACATGATCGCGGAAGCGCGCGCCGAGAAGCGCCGCTCCGCAGAATCGGAATTATTCCTTGCCGACTTCGATGCCGCGCTCTGCGCGCATCTTTTCGATGACGCGACCGATGGCGTGAATGATTTTGACTTCCGGATTGGCTTTGCAGAACACGATGGTCTCGTGCTCGGCTTCCTTGGAGCCGGCCACGTTGATGTAATGTTTTTTCGCCAGGCCGTTGTACCAGCCGCTGTACCAGGTGGTCAGCATGTCGGCGTCTTCCTGAAACGTGCCCGCCAGATCGCGCGCAGGTCAGGGTCTGGACGTCGATATAGCCATTGGCGTCGGCATAGGCGCTCAAACGCTGCTGGGCCTGGGCGCCGGTGATCGACAAAGCCGTCATGGCGGCGGTGGCGAGCAATAATTTGCGCATGTTCATTTCCCCTTTTTGAAGCCGGCAAGGCTCCGTTGAATGCGGCCTCACGGATTCGAGTCCATGAAGTTGAAAAGACGTCGGCACGACCGGCGCTGGCCTGTGATTACAATTTTTTCGCCCCGACGCCATTGTGCGGAGTCCCCCGGAACAAACTTCCCAATCGTCTGCCGAAAGGTTATGTTCGAGCTATGTTCCTGCCCGTGAGTCGCCTCGGCTGGCCGAGCCGCGCGGGGACCGGAGACTTTCTTGAGCGCCGCGCATCTCGAAAAACTCAATGTCGAACAAAGACGAGCCGTCGAACATGGCGTCGGCGGCAGCGCCGTTTTCTCCGCGCCGCTGCTGATCATCGCCGGCGCCGGCTCGGGCAAGACCAATACGCTCGCCCATCGCGTCGCCCATCTGATCGTCCATGGCGCCGACCCGCGCCGCATCCTGCTGATGACATTTTCGCGCCGCGCGGCGGCTGAGACTGACATCGCGGGTCAAGCGCATTTGCGGCGAGGCTTTGGGCGAAAAAGCCGGCGTGCTGACCGACGCGCTCGCCTGGGCGGGAACTTTTCATGGCATCGGCGCGCGTCTGTTGCGCGAACACGCCGAACAGATCGGCCTCGATCGAAAATTTCACCATCCACGACCGCGAGGACAGCGCCGACCTGATGAATCTGGCGCGGCACGATCTCGGCTTTTCCAAAACCGAAAGCCGTTTCCCGGCCAAGGGAACCTGTCTCGCCATCTATTCGCGCGCCGTCAATTCGGAGGAGCCGCTCGACGAGGTGTTGGCAAGGAGTTTTCCGTGGTGCGCGGGCTGGAGCGCGCAATTGCGCACGCTTTTCGCCGCCTATGTCGAGGCCAAGCAGGCGCAGAATGTGCTCGATTACGACGACTTGCTGCTCTATTGGGCGCAAATGGTCGCCGATCCGGATCTCGCCCGCCAGATCGGCGAAAAATTCGATCGGTTCTGGTCGATGAATATCAGGACACCAACCGCCTTCAGGCCTCGATCCTGATGGGGTTGAAGCCGGACGGTCGCGGACTGACGGTGGTCGGCGACGACGCGCAGTCGATCTACGCCTTTCGCGCGGCGTCCGTGCGCAACATCCTCGATTTCCCGCAAAACTTTTCGCCGCCGGCGCAAATCGTCACGCTGGAGCGCAATTACCGGTCGACCCAGCCGATTCTCGCCGCCGCCAATGGCGTGATTTCGCTGGCCGCCGAACGCTTCACCAAGAATCTGTGGACCGACAAGCCGTCGAGCGAGCGGCCCGCAGATCGTCATGGTGCGCGACGAAACCGAGCAGGCCAATTACATCGTGGAAAGAGTGTTGGAGGCGCGCGAGGCGGGCCAGCAACTCAAGCAGCAGGCGGTGTTGTTCCGCACTTCGCATCACAGCGGGCCTTTGGAAATCGAGCTGACGCGGCGCAATATTCCCTTCGTCAAATTCGGCGGGCTGAAATTTCTCGACAGCGCCCATGTCAAGGATTTGCTGGCGCTGCTGCGCTTTGCGCAAAATCCGCGCGACCGCGTCGCCGGCTTCCGCCTGCTGCAACTGCTGCCCGGCGTCGGCCCGACGACAGCGCGAAAAACCCTCGACGCCATGAGCCGCAGCCGCCGATCCCCTCGCCGCGCTGGCTGCTCTTCCCGCCCCGCCCCGGCTGGAAAAGCATTGGCCCGATTTTTTGGCGACGATGCGGAATTTGCGCGAAAACAAGTCCAATTGGCCCGCCGAGCTTTTTGCCGCACGTGTCTGGTATGAGCCGCATCTGGAGCGCCTGCACGAGGACGCCGCCACGCGAAAGCTCGATCTCGTGCAACTGGAGCAGATCGCCGCGACCTATCCGTCGCGCGAAAAATTTTTGACCGAACTGACGCTCGACCCGCCCGACGCCACCAGCGCCGAAGCCGGCGTTCCCTTGCGCGACGAGGATTATCTGATTCTCTCGACCATCCATTCAGCCAAGGGGCAGGAATGGAAATCGGTGTTTTTGCTCAATGTGGTGGATGGCTGCATTCCCTCCGACCTCGCCACCGGCGCCAGCGCCGAAATCGAGGAGGAGCGCCGCCTGCTCTATGTCGCCATGACGCGGGCCAAGGATCACCTGCATCTGCTGACGCCGCAGCGTTTTTTCACCCATGGCCAGCACGCCTATGGCGACCGCCATGTTTATGCCGCGCGCAGCCGCTTCATCCCCGACGGGCTCGCGCCGCTGTTTGAAATGTCGGCCTGGCCGCTGGCTTCACCGGAGGACGCCCGCGTCGGGGTCCCGCGAGCCAAGATCGACCTCAACGCCCGGATGCGCGGCATGTGGCGGTGAACCGCTTCGTCGCTTTGCTCCTCGCAATGAAGGGGTTTGATGCGCCGGACATGCGGTGAGCCGTCATTGCGAGCGCAGCGAAGCAATCCATCCTTGTCGCCCATCGCGGCGTGGATTGCTTCGTCGCTTTGCTCCTCGCAATGACGGGGTTTGATGCGTCGGACATGCGGTAAGCCGTCATTGCGAGCGCAGCGAAGCAATCCATCTTTGTCGCCCATCGCGGCGTGGATTGCTTCGTCGCTTTTGCTCCTCGCAATGACGGGGTTTGCTGCGTCGGACATGCGGTGAGCCGTCATTGCGAGCGCAGCGAAGCAATCCATCTTTGTCGCCCATCGCGGCGTGGATTGCTTCGTCGCTTTGCTCCTCGCAATGACGGGGTTTGCTGCGTCGGACATGCGGTAAGCCGTCATTGCGAGCGCAGCGAAGCAATCCATCTTTGTCGCCCGCGGGCTGGATTGCTTCGTCGCTTTGTCCTCGCAAT
>CAWFBN010000192.1:0-16881 GCA_963813955.1 uncultured Alphaproteobacteria bacterium
CGCCAGACGAAATCCCGCCATGACACCGGCGCGTCGGCCTGATTGAGCGAGATGAAATCGGGCGTCGAACCGAGCACGAAATTATCCGGCATGAAGGTCCAGCGGCCGCTCGACAGCACCAGCATGGCAGGCGCGCCGTCGAGTTGGTTCATCAGCTTGCGCCAATGCGCCTCCCCGAGCAGATTGCGCCCCACGATGGGGACATCGACCTGGGCGATATAGACATCGGCGAAGGCGCCGTCTGGATCGGCGAGGGCCGCCTCGTCGACGCCTTCGCCCACCGTGCCGGCGAAGGCTTTTTCCACTTCCGCATTGCTTAGACGCAGATGACGAATATAGCCGCGTTCGAGCATCTGCGTGAAAGTCAGGGGCTCGAAAACATCCGCCTTGGCGTGGGCGGCGCGATTGGGGTCGCGGCCCCTGGAAAAGCCGAGCCGCTCGCGCGCGATCTGCAATGCGGAATTGATGATCGTCTCGTTGATGATGCGCACCGAGGCGGTCGCCTTGGCGACGCCGTTGATCTCGGCGGCGACGCTGTCGGCGCGCGGATCCCTGGTGCCCGGCGCGACGATCTTGATCGACTGGCGCAGCGATTTGCCCGCATATTGCTTGACGAAATCCATCAGCGGCTCGGGGCCGAGGCCATCGACAAACACCGGTTCATGCTGGGTCAGCACGCGCACATCGAGAAACTCGCCCGAAGGCTTGACCGCGATCAGCAGATTGACCGGCGTTCCGGAAAAGCCGGGGATCGGTTCGAAATCCATCGACTCGAAGGCATAGGCGACCATCTCGTCGCCATTGTAACTTTGCTTGAAAATCGGCCAGACCGGCAGCTTCGCGTCGCGTTCGCCGACGATGAAGGGTTTGGGGAAGAAAATCTTCATCGCGTCGCGGTCGAGCGACGAAGCCTGCGCCGCGGCGATGAAGCAGGCGAAATTCAAGCCAAAGCGCCGCCGCCAGCAACGTCATTAAACGCGCCGACAACGCGCCTGCCCTTGCGCGACTCGCCCGATTCCCAAGCATTTTCTTCTCCCGCAAACAGGTTGTGTTAGCAGAAAAAACTCGCCTATAGTACTTTGTCCCAATTGCGCGGCGGAGGACGCGTCCGAACGGGAACGAGGCCCCCAAGACGCCGCAGCAATCGGCAAAAAAAGCGCGGGAAAAGCGCCTGAGTGGTGAAGGGAAACAATTCCTTGCAGATGGGCGAGCGGCGCATGGACCGCGCGGAGGGCGTGGTCATCGCCTCGACCGGCGCGTCAAGCGCCGAAGACGCGGCGACAGGCGATCGCCGCCTCAATCACCGGCCAATTGGCGGCTTCGGGCGACAGGCCGGAGGAGGCGCTGGCCGGTCTGGTGTGTTTCGTCTGCGCCAGTTACGACACCGCGCGCTTCGCCAGCGAAATCGCCGCCGCCCTGCCCGGCGCCCCGATCTATGGCTGCACCACCGCCGGCGAATTGACCCCCGACGGTTGGGCGTCTCATTCGGTGGTCGCCATCGGCTTCCTGCGCAAGAATTTCACCCTCGTCGCCCATATGCTGGAGAATCTGTCGCATTTCGGCGTCGAGGAGGGCCGCGCCTCGATCAGCGAAGCGCGCGCCGCGCTCATGTCCATCGGCCCCGATATCGAGCCCGAAAACTGTTTTGGCCTGCTGCTGATCGACGGCATGTGCCGGCGCGAAGAGGCGGTGATTTCGGCGCTTTATTCGGCGCTGGACGACATCGCGGTGGTCGGCGGCTCGGCCGGCGACGGCATGAGTTTCGAAAAAACCTGGATGATCCGCGACGGCGAGATCTTTCGGGATGCGGCTCTGCTGCTGCTCTTTCACACCGACCTGCCCTTCGCGCCCTTCAAGTGCGACTATTTCGAGCCGACGGCGCTCAAAATGGTGGTGACCGACGCCGACACCGAATTGCGCGTCGTGCGCGAACTCAACGCCGAACCGGCGGCGACCGAATATGCGCATCAGGTCGGTCTGGTCGAAAGCAGCCTCGATGCCTCCTCTTTCGCCTCGCATCCGGTGCTGGTCGGCGTCGGCGGCCAATATTACGCCCGCTCGATCCAGAAGGTGAATGCCGACGGCTCGCTGAGCTTTTTCTGCGCCATCGACGAGGGGCTGGTGCTGACCGTCGCCAAGTCGCTCGACCCTTATGAAAGCACGCTCGCCACTTTCGAGCGCATGGAGGCGGAACTCGGCGCGGTGTCGCTCTATATCGGCTTCGACTGCGTGCTGCGCCGCCTCGGCGCCGAGCGCCAGCAGATCGCCCGTCGCCTGTCCGAGCTTTACCGCCGCCACCGCGTCATCGGCTTCAACACCTATGGCGAGCAATATCGCTCGATGCACGTAAACCAGACTTTCACCGGCATTGCGCTCGGCTACAAGCGCGCGAAAATCGCGACGAGGCTCCGGAGGCCAAATGACGCTGGAGACCGTCTCGGAAGTCGACGATCTCAAACGCCGGATCGTCAAGCTGGAGAAAATCAACCGCGCCCTGATGTCGCGCGTCGAACGCTCGGTGGACAGCCAGTTCAACGCCTTTTCGCTGTTCGAGACGGCGATAGCCCTCGACCACCAGGTGCGCCGCCGCACCCAGGAATTGCAGCAGGCGATGCGCTCGATCGAAAAGGCCAAAAGGCAGGCCGAGGCGGCGAGTTCGCTGAAAACAACTTTCGTCACCTCGGTCGGCCACGACCTCATGCAGCCGCTCAACGCGGCGCGGCTGGCCCTGTCGGCGCTGGGCGAATTGCCGGGGCCTGCCGGAGGCGGCGTGCTGGTCGAACAGGTTGACCGCTGTCTGGCGACGCTGGAGGAATTGATCCGCACCCTGCTCGACCTGTCAAAACTCGACGCCGGGGCGATGCAGCCGGACATACACACTTTTGAGCTCAATGATGTGATGGAGCCGTTGGCGCGCGATTTCGCCTATTTCGCCCAGAAACGCGGATTGAAGCTGCGCATTTTCGCTTCGCGCCGCATGGTGAGCTCCGATCCGCTGATGCTGCGCCGCATCCTGCAAAACCTGATCGCCAACGCCTTGCGCTATACCTCGCACGGCGGCGTGCTGGTCGGGGCGCGGGTGCGCGGCGACCATGTGCTGGTGCAGGTCTGCGACACCGGGCCCGGCATTCCCGAGGACCGGCGCGAGGCGGTGTTTCAGGAATTCCAGCGCGAGCACAGCGACACGCCGGGCCAGACGGGATTTGGCCTGGGTCTGGCCATCGTCCGCCGCTTCGCCCAGGCGCTCAACCATCAGGTCTCGCTGGCCTCCAATATCGGGCGCGGCTCGACTTTTTCCGTCCTGCTGCCGCTGAGCGCCGAAGCGCCGCCGCCGCCGGCCGCTGATTCCGCCTGTGCGCCCCTACGCCACCCGCATCAGCGGCGCGAAAATCCTGCTGATCGAGAACGAGCCCGCGGTGACCGAAGCGATGATCCAGTTGCTCGAGCGCTGGGGCTGCGACGTCGCCGCCGCGACATCCGGCGCCGAGGCGGTGGAAAAAGTGAAGGCTTTGGCCAATCCGCCGCAGATCATTATCGCCGACCTGCATCTCAACAATGGCGAACTCGGCCCGCAAGCGGTGGAGGAGGTGCGGCGCGCCTTCGGCCAGAACGTGCCCGCCCTGCTGGTCACCGCCGATATTTCCGTCAAGGCGGAGGAGACGGCGCGGCGCCATGGCCTTGAAATGCTGCGCAAACCGGTTCGCCCCGCCGAATTGCGCTCGCTGCTGTCATTCCTGCTGACTTGAAAATAGGACTTTATGACGGGCGAAACGGAACGAGCTAAATGATTTAATTGCGCTGCATCATGTCACGACGCTGAGGATTGCCGGATAAGGGGCAGTCAGGCGCCGTCAGCCGCGTATGTGGCGGCATGTCCCAAGTCAGGTCCCCCCTTGGCCAGCCGAGCTGGCCGTCTTATTCAACGCGGAGCAAGAGGTTATGCTAGCCAAGGTTCTCATTCTTTCCGCCGCACTTCTGACCGGCTTGGCCGCGGGCGCGCAGGCGGCCGACGTCAAGGCGGGCGAGGTCATCTTCAACAAATGCCGCCAATGTCACAAGATCGGGCCGGGCGCGACGAATTTCTATGGCCCCTCGCTGAATGGCATTATCGACCGCAAGGCCGGCACCTTCCCCGGCTATAATTATTCGGACGCGAACAAGCATTCCGGCATCGTGTGGACCAAGCAGGCGCTTGAATCCTATCTGAGACAGCCGCAGCATGACGTTCCGTCGACCTACATGACCTTCAAGGGCTTGGACAAGCAATCGGATATCGACAACGTCATCGCCTATATCTCGCAGTTCCAGTCCAGCGGCGGCAAGGAATAAGATCTGCTTTTCCCGAACCGATTTTGCGAAGCCGCCGGGTGCCTGTCCGGCGGCTTTTATCTTGCCGATTCGCTCCCTGTCCATCCGTCGACGAGACGCGCCGCTTCGGCCGCGCCGTCTTCCATCGCGATTTCAGCCCCGACTCGCTGCGCGTTTTCCGCATAGTCTGACCGCTCCAGCAACGCCCGCAAATGCGCCTCCGCGCGCCTCGCCGTGAATTTTCCGCGCGGAAGGACACGGGCGCATCCGAGGCGGGCGATCCGCCCGGCATTGTCCGGTTGATCGGCGAAGAATGGAATGACGAGCTGCGGCCGCCCCGAACGCAGCGCCTGCGCGGCGGTGCCCACGCCGCCATGATGCATGACGACTGCGGCGCGGGAAAAAACAGTCGAATGCGGCGCATAGCCGCGCACCAGCACATCCGGCCCCGCTTGATGGGCAAAATTTTTCGCGTCTTCGCGCCCCGCGATCACCACGACACGCCGATGCAAACGCCTCGCCGCCGCCACGCCGCCACGCAGGATTTCGGCTCCATCGAGCGCTGCGAAACTTCCCAGCGTCATGACCAGCGGCGGTTCGCCCGCCGCAATAAAATCTTCGAGTTCGGTATCGAGCGGCGCGGTTTCGCCGCCGTCATGAAAGGTCGAACCGACAATCGCGGCGGCGCCGGGAAGCTGGGCTGCGGCCAGCAGAGGCGAAAACAATCCGAAGCCGGCACAGGCGACACTGTCCTGAAGGAAAGGAATGTCGCCGTTGGCCGGCAAGCCGATTTCCGCGCGAAACCTCAGCGCCTCCCGGCAGTAGGGCCGAGCCAGAGTTTCGATCAGGCGATAAAGGCTCCGGTTCCAGGCGCGTCCGACGCGTGACGGATTTCGGGCAAAGGGGGCAGGGCTGCCGAACGGCGGATCATCGGCGGAAAAAAACAGCATGGGGGAAAGCGCGATATCGACATGCGGGACCGAGCATTTTTCGGCGGCGCATTTCGCGGCATAGGCGATGCGATGGGTCAGGACAAGATCGGCGTCCTCGACAATGGGCAACAGATCCGCGTAGCTGGCCGCAAGGGAAGTCTGGATCAAGCGGATCAAATAGGTATCGTCCGCGAGCGTTTTTCGCGCCAGTTCCTCGATGGTCAGCCCGAGACTTTGCAAGACCTCGTGCTCGACTCGGGCGAACGGCGCAAAAGGCCAGCCCTTCACGCTCGGCCACATCGCGATAAAGGTCTGTCGTCGCCAGAACCGGCGCGTAGCCCCTCACTTTGAGCGCTTTGCCCAAGGCGATGAAAGGATGGATATCGCCATGGGACCCGAGGGTCGATAGAATGATTTTTTTGGTCATGGCCCGGACGTCTTCAACTTTTTCAACGCTGCGAAGTTAGGGCCAGTGGATCGATATGTCGAAATCATCGCGTTACGTCACAGGCTTCGGCCTTATTTTCCTGATCCTTCTGTTTGCGATCAGCGGCGTAATGCATTTCGTCGCCCGCGAAACCTATGCGTCGGCTATTCCGCCAAACTGGCCGCTGCGGCGCGAAGCCGTCGCCGTCAGCGGCTTTTTCGAGATCATGGGCGCGCTCGGCCTTTGCAACTCCCGCACCCGCCGCGCGGCCGGGATCGGGCTGTTCCTGCTGACCGTCGCCGTCACGCCCGCCAATGTCTACATGTATCTCCGCGCCGATCTTTTCCCGCAGGTTTCAGCCGCCCTGTTGTTGTGGCGCCTGCCCCTGCAACTGCTGCTGCTGGCGCTGATCTGGCGCGTCGCCATCAAGCCGGCGCGCTAGAGCCTTTTCCGATCCGATGGCATCGGATCGGGGCTCTAGATTTTTGTTTTCACGCGTTTTCTTCACGCGAACCGGCGTCCACTTCGCTTGAAAACGCTCCAGAGGGGCATTGTGTCAACGCCCTGTCGGCTTTATGCAAATGCCGGGCGACCGAAAATCCGCGTCGCCCTTTAAGGACACATAAAGCATGATCGATCTGTTTTCGGGCGAGGATCACATCGTCGTGGTTCTCGACGAGGTGAGCGTCAATATTTCCTGCGGTCTGCACCCCTGGGAGCGCCATCCCGAACGCCCGACCCGCCTCTTCATCACCGCGCGGCTTTATGCGCCGATGACCACGCCGCGCGCCGCCGATGTGGCGATCGTCGATTACGACCTCATCCGCAACCGCATTCTCTCGCTCGAAACCGAAGGCCATATCGACCTGCTCGAAACCATCGCCGACCGGATCGCCGAGACCTGTTTTGCGGATTCGCGCGTAAAAGCCTGCGCCCTGTCGATCCGCAAGCCGGACATCTACAATGAGAGTCGCGGCGCCGGCATCGAAGTCTTTCGCACCCGCGCCCGCTGGCAAGCGGACTCAGCAAAATGAAGACGGCGCTGATCACCGGCGCGACCAGCCGGCTCGGCGTCCCCCTCGCGCGTTTTTTCGCGCGGGAAAATTATCGCGTTCTGCTGCATGTCCATAGCGCGCGGGAGGCCGCGCAGGAGCTGGCGGACAGCCTTGCGCAACAGGGCGCGCAAACCGAAATCCTCGCCGCCGATTTCGCCGACCCGGCGCAGATCACCCGTTTTTGCAATGAGTTGAAAGCGCGAAAAAATGCGCCCGACGTCATCGTCAACAACGCCTCGGTGTTTCGGCATGACTTCCCCGGCCAGGGCGATCCGGCAAATCTTGCCGCCAGCCTCTCGGTGCATGTCACGGCGCCCTTCATGATCCTCGAAGCGGCCTCGGCTTTGCAAAAGCCGCTGACGGTCTTCAACATCCTCGATCAGAAGCTGCTCAATCCCAACCCGGATTATTATTCCTACACCCTCGGCAAAAGCGCGCTCATGGCGCTGACGGAGCTTTGGCAGAGAACGGATCGAATCGATGTCCGGGTGTTCGGCATTCTGCCCGGACTGATGTTTCCCTCCGGTCCGCAGTCGCAGGAGAGGTTTCTCGACGACGAGCGCAAGGTTCCGACCGGCCACGCCACCTCCGCCGCCGACATTTGCGCGCTGATGGGATTTTTTCTGGCCCATCCCGATTTGCCGGGCCAGATGCTGCCGATCGACGGCGGCGAACATCTGGTCGCGCGCCGGCGCGATATCGCTTTCGAGTGAATTTGGTCGATCGTCACGCGAAGCGGGTTTCGCTTCCCTTGAAAACGCTCTAGATACCCTCCCATGTCCATGACCATCACTCAGGCCTTCACCTTCGAGGCCGCGCATCATTTGCCGCATGTGCCGGAAACACACCGCTGCCGGCGGCTCCACGGCCATTCCTATCGCGTGGAGCTGCGCCTCGCGGGCGCGGTGGACCCGTTCACCGGATTCGTCGCCGATTTCTTCGATGTCGAAAGCGCCTTCCAGCCGCTGCTGCAGCGACTCGACCATCATTTGCTCAACGAGATCGAGGGGCTGGAAAATCCAACGGCGGAAAACATCGCGGTGTGGATTTTCGACCGCGTCAAGCCGGAATTGCCGCAACTCGCCGCAGTGACGGTTTTCGAGACTCCCATGTGCTGGGCCGAATATCGCGGTTGAATCAAAAAAGGCGCCATCCCGCAGGATGACGCCTTCATCGTCAGGATTGCCGTCTCAATAGCAGGCCCAGACCCAGCCGCCGGAGTAGGGATTCCAGCGCCAGCACGGCCCGACGCCATAGCCCCAATAGCGGCCGCCCCAATAGCGGCCGCGACCGCCGCCACCGTAAACGCCGTAGCCGCCGCGATAACCGCCGCCGCGATAGACACCGCCGCGGTAACCGCCGCCACGATAGACGCCACCACCGCGATAAACGCCGCCGCCATGGAAGCCACCGCCGCGATAACCGCCACCATGGAAGCCGCCGCCGTGGAAGCCGCCGCCGCGCCCGCCGCCGCCGTGAAAGGCCAGAACTTCCGACGGAAACGCCAAAGCCGAGACGACCGCCGCCGCCATTGCCAGTTTGCGCAACATGAAGGCTCTCCCAATTTGCCTGCCGCACGACCTGTTATATGTGGCCGCGGGGATCGACCGCCTGTTGGCGCGATCTCAACGCCAAGTTTACAATGATCACTCCGCCCGAACGACCCTTTTTTCGATCGTCTTTCGTCGCGTGACGGCCGGTGGAGGACCGCCTGTTGGCGCGGACACGCCCTCAACGCGCGGTGACGGCAAAGGTTGCGGCGAAATGCAAATTGAACTCAGCCGGGTTCGAAATCGCGCGGATGATAACGGCGGAGGGTCGAACAAAATTCGCAGGTCACGCCGATCATCCCGTCTTCGCCGATCATGTCGTCGCGTTCCTGCTGCGAAAAGCCGCGCAGCATGTCTTCGATCCGCTCGTCCGAGCAGCGGCAGGAGTTCGTGCAAGGGCTGGGCCGGGAAGGCTACGACGCCGCGTTCGTGGAACAGACGATAGGCGAGATCCTCGCTCGACAGGCCGGGATCGAGCAATTCATGATCCTCGACCGTGGCGGCCAGCGCCTGGGCTTCGGCCCAGTTTTCTTCTTCGCTCAATTCCGGCGCCACATGACCTGCTGGCGCGTCGCCAGGGTGCAGATCGGCCATGCGCCGGCGCTCCGGCGAATGCGGCAGATATTGCGCCAGCAGTCCGCCAGCCCGCCAACGTCGATCCCGCCGGGGTCACAGCCTGCCCCGCCGCGAGGCGGATGAAAGTCGGAATTTGCTCGGATTGCTGGAAATAAACCCGGGCGGCCTGTTCGAGCGAACCGCCTTCGATCGGCGCGATGCCCTGATAGCGCGCGACCTCGGCGCCCTGTTCGATGGTGAAGGCCATATGGCCGCGTCCGAGCAGCGCGGACGACGGGGCATGTCCGGCCTGCGCCAGCCGCCCGGCGTTAAAACGAGCGAAAGCGCGGAGACGGTCGGGGGCGTCGAAATCGACCACCAGCATGTCGACGACGCCGTCGGTGCGGGTCTGCAACTGAAAACGGCCCTCGAATTTCAGCGCCGTGCCGAGCAGCACAGTCAGCGCCGCCGCCTCGCCGAGCAGGCGCGCCACCGGCTCGGGATAGCCATGACGGGTCAGGATGGCGTCGAGCGCCGGGCCGAGACGCGCCAACCGCCCGCGCAGGTCGAGCGCCTCGACCGCGAAAGGCAGCACGGCGTCGTCGAGAAATCCCGTCGCGGCGGCGCTGCTCATGGTCGCTCCTCCAGGCAAAAGGCCAGAATGCCCTTATGCGCATGCAGCCGGTTTTCCGCCTCGTCGAAGACCAGCGATTGCGGCCCGTCGATCACCGCATCGGTGACTTCCTCGCCGCGATGGGCCGGCAGGCAGTGCATGAAGACAGCGTCCTTGGCGGCGACGCGCATGAGCTTGTTGTTGACCTGATAGGGCGACAGCAAGGCGTGGCGCAGCTTTTCGTCCTTGTCGCCCATCGACACCCAGCAATCGGTCAGCACGCAATTGGCCCCGCGCACCGCCTCGTAAGGATCGCGCAGGACATTGATCACGCCGCCCTGCGCCCGGGCGTGGGCGATCAGTTCGCTGCGCGGCGCCAATTCCTCGGGCGAGGCTATGTCGAGGGTGAAACCGAATTTCACCGCCGCCTGAATCCAGCTGGTCAGCACATTGCAGGCGTCGCCGACCCAGGCGACGCGCGCGCCGTTGATCGGTCCGCGATGCTCCTCGAAAGTCATCAGATCGGCCATGACCTGACCGGGATGGGTCTTCTTGGTCAGGCCGTTGATGACCGGCACGGTGGCGTAGGTCGCCATTTCCATCAGATGGTCGTGGCTCAGGATCCGGATCATGATCGCGTCGACGTAACGTGACAGCACGCGAGCCGTATCGGCGATGGTCTCGCCGCGTCCCAGTTGCATCTCGGCCCCGGTGAGCATCAGCGTTTCGCCGCCCAGTTCGCGCATGCCGACATCGAAGGAAACGCGGGTGCGGGTGGAGGGCTTGTCGAAGATCATCGCCAGCGTGCGGCCGGCCAGCGGCTTGTCCGGCGAGGGACGGCCTTTGCGGCGGCGGCTCTTGATGTCGACGGCGCGAGCGAGGATGCCGCGCAACTCTTCGAGCGTGAAATCCTCGATATCGAGGAAACAGCGGCGTGTTGCGTCGATATTGATCATATTCATGCTTTCGCGCCCTGCGTCCCGAGCGGCGCGGACGCGTTTTTGAAATGACGGCAGGCCGCTTCCAGACGGCGCACGCCTTCCTTGAGTTCGTCTTCGCTGATCACCAGCGGCGGGACGATGCGCACGACATTCTCCCCCGCCGGAATGACAATGATTTTTTCCGCTCGCGCCGCGGCGGCGAAATCGGTGTTGGGAACGCGCAGCTTGAGACCCTGCATCAGGCCTTCGCCACGAATTTCCTCGACAACATCCGGATGCCCGGCGGCCAGCGCCGCCAAGCGACTGCCGCAAAATCAGCCCTTTCCGCGCCACATCATCGAGAAAACCGGGCGCCTGGATCACGTCGAACACGGCGTTGCCGCAGGCCATGGCGAGCGGGTTGCCGCCATAGGTGGTGCCGTGGCTGCCGACGCCCATGCCCTTGGCCGCCTCAGCGGTGGCGAGAACCGCGCCGAGCGGAAAGCCGCCGCCGATGCCCTTGGCCGAGGCGAGAATATCGGGCGAAACGCCATAATGCTCATAGGCGTAAAGCTTGCCGGTGCGGCCCATGCCGCATTGCACTTCGTCGAAACACAGCAGCAGGCCGCGTTCGTCGCAGATCTGGCGCAGGCCGCGTATAAAATCATGCGCCCCGACGCGAATGCCGCCCTCGCCCTGGATGGGCTCAATCAGAATGGCGCCGGTCTGGGGGCCGATCGCCGCCTTGACCGCTTCGAGATCGCCGAAGGGAACCTGGTCGAAGCCATCGACCGGAGGACCAAAGCCGTCGAGATATTTCGGATTGCCGCCAGCGGCGATGGTCGCCAGCGTGCGGCCGTGGAAGGCGCCCTCGAAGGTGATCATGCGGTAGCGTTCCGGCGCTGCCATTCACCGAATTCCACTTGCGCGCCATCTTGATGGCCAGTTCGACCGCCTCCGCGCCCGAATTGCCGAAGAACACCAGGTCGGCGAAAGTCGCGTCGGCCAGTCTATGGGCAAAATTCTCGGCCTGCGGAATTTCGAACAGGTTGGAGGTCAGCCACAGCTTCTCCGCCTGCTGGTCAGGGCCTGCACAAGGTGCGGATGGCCGTAGCCAAGGCTGGCCACGGCGATGCCCGCGCCGAAATCGAGATATTTCTCGCCGGTGGTCGCGGTGAGCCAGACGCCCTCGCCGCTTTCAAAAGCCAGATGATAGCGCGCATAAGTCGGTAGTATCGCCGAAGTCACGTCAAAAACTCCCATCCGCCGCTTCACGCGGGACGATGCCGACCTCGAACCGGAACCGACGCCCGAAAATGAAATCGCCGTCCCGCTGGGACGGCGTCGGCAACGTGTCAATCTAGAAAATCCGGCAGGCAAGGTCAATTTCCGAATTGTCCAGTCCCTTCGTACAAAGGGCTGGGGAAAACCCTTGTCAACGGCGCCGAACTCTGCGCCCGATTCAACGAGTATGTAGTCTTAACCTGTCGGCTACGACATCTCGTGTGGCGCGCGTAAATCAGGCGCCTGGTTTCGTCAGTTTTCGTTTCAGTCGGAAAAGGCCCGTCGGACGCGTTATTGCGGCCGCAGGATGGGTATTAACTGAAAAAAAGCTGGCTGGCGAAGAGCGGAACCCTGCGCGCCAGCAGCCGAAAGGAATTTACGCCGCTCGCGCTGCGCGAGTCCGGCGCATGGAGCTTCACATCGCGGTCCGCCGGGGTGTAAGCATGAAAACGATTGGAGGACACATGTCCTGGACCGATGAACGCGTCGAGCAATTGAAAAAAATGTGGCTTGACGGATTGAGCGCCAGCCAGATCGCCGGCGAACTCGCGAATGGCATCACCCGCAATGCGGTCATCGGCAAGGTGCACCGGCTCGGCCTGTCGGGCCGTGTCAAGACGCCCGTCCCCGCCCCGGCGCGCCCGCGCCCGAAAGCCCCCGAGGACGAGACCACGCGCCCATCACGCCCGTGATCCACGGCAATCTCGCGCTCGCCGCCGAAGTCCGGCCCGCTCCGGCCCCGGCGCCCGCTCCGCGCGCCTCCGGCGATGACGTGGTTATCCCGATTTCCGAAAGGGTGAGCATCATGGAATTGCGTGAATCCATGTGTCGTTGGCCGCTCGGCGACCCGACCAGCTCGGATTTCCGCTATTGCGGCGCCAAGATGCTGCCGCAACACACGCGTGAGTCAGGTCGCGGCTCGCAATCGCGCGAATATCCGCTCCGCGCTCCCGCAGAACTCGCCCGAGAGAGCACGCCACGCGCCCCGCGCCCACGATGGCGATCGACCGTGCCCGGCTGTGACCGTAAGCATTCACCATCTCTCATGATGAACGATACGGGTCCCGATTGTTTCGAATGCTACCGGTTGATCGGTATTGGCCGTCGTGCTGCTGCTGCGCGTACTGGTTTTGGTTCGAGCCCTGCTGCTGGTTGTCCTGCGAAACGTGTTGTGTGTTTTCGGCTTTTTCGAGGCGATCTACTTCCTGCAGCAGCGAGCGGATGGCCAAATAGAACCGCAGCGCCAGGTCTTTCTTCTTTCCGTTTTCGTACACCTTGCTCGCGGCGAACAGATCCGCGCGTACGGTTTCAAGCCCCGGCTTATCCGGAACGTCGTCGGCCAACTCCAGAATCAGTGCCCCCACTAATTTGCTCATGGTGTCGTTGCTCTCCTCTTTTGCGTGGTCTTCGGTCGCGTGGTCTTCCGGTCTGTTTGTCATAAAACGCCTGGTGGTCGCGCTGACTCGACGGGAATAGCTCGGGGGAGAATCCTTAGTCTAACAAATCGCCGGACCGCCCCCCACCCGCTTGGCGGCAGTCCCTGCAGGTCATAAAATCAGCTCACGCGTGCGAGCCGGTTTGCGGGGATAACGAAAACGATATTCCCTGCCGATGCACAATCAGCTTAGATAATGGCGGCTAAAGACCCGATCACGAAAACATCGCCAGCGATGAACCCGCGCGGCTCTGCCATTTTGGCCCTCCCGCTTCTGCTCGTCGTGTTTCTCGTCATGGACCTCGGCGGTTGCGGAATGTTCAGCGCGGGCGGCGACCGCGAAATCAGGCGGTCGACACAAGCTCTGGCGGCTGCCCGCAATGACCTCGAACGCGCGCAAGCATACTCGACCCGCGGCAGCGCCTATGGAGATAAGGCTCGCATGAGCCGGGCATTCAAGGCGCCCCCCACCGATGAATACGAGCGCTTGTTCCGTCTCGCGCTCGAAGATCACAACCAGGCCGTCCGGCTCAATCCCGATAGTGCCGAAATGTACTTCAACCGGGCGCAGACCTATTATGATCGGGGCACCTGGGATCTGGTGGAGCACAAAGACGGGAAGCCCTGGCTCGACTTAGAGTCTGCCCGGGATTTCGAAAAAAGCGACTCAGCAGGACCCCCGAAAACGATCTGGCTCGGACCGGCTCGGCCTGACGCATGAGCAGAATGGCGAATCGGATAAAGCCATCGTCGATTACACAAAAGAGATGGCTCTCAATCCACTGGGACGAAGTAGGCTGGCCACCGCCTATTGCTACCGCGGATTCCAGCTGCAACAGCAGCAGAACTACGCGGCTGCCGGCGGTGGAGTATCAGAAGTCCGTCGAGTTCGGCACCGCCGACGACAAGTCCTGCCCCTACGAGCCATATCCATCCATGGTGGGGCTCTACACCAGTGAATTGCACCAATACGATAAGGCCTGGGATGTCGTCCATCAGGCGCTGAAGTCCGGCACCTGATCTCGCCCGAACTGTTGCTTACCTTAAAAAAACAATCCGGACGAATGTTTTAATCGAGGCATGCCCCGCTACGTCGCATTCCTGCGGGCCGTTAACGTCGGCGGCCGCACGGTGAAGATGGACCTTCTCCGCGAACTGTTCGCGCAGCTTCAATTTAAAAATATCGAGACATTCATCGCCAGCGGGAATGTAATCTTCGACGCCAAATGATCCGCGTCCGCGTCGCTCGAAAAAAAGATTGAGGAACATCTCGCACGCGCCGTCGGCCACGAAATTGCCGCATTCCTTAGAACTCCCGCCGAACTGTGCGCAGTCGCGGATTACCAGCCCTTTGACGCCGCCGCGATCCAATCCGCCCAGGCTCTCAATATCGGATTCTTGAAAGACCTCTCGCCCCCGCCGCCATCGCCGCCCTGATGGCGCTCACAACGCCGGTTGACGATTTCCACGTACACGGCCGCGAGTTGTACTGGTTATGCCGCCTCAAGCAAAGTGATTCGACCTTTTCGAACCAGCGTTTCGAGCGTGCCATCCACGGCGTCTCCACGATGCGTGGCGCCGGCACGATTGCTAAACTAGCCGCGAAGTATCCCGCGTAATCAGTTCGCGTTTATTTTCCGCCTGGAACCGGCGTTGTTTCAGCTACATCCCAACTTGCACCTCGCGCCGCCTCCGCGCCCGCGCCCTATCTTTTAGCCAGGAGTTCGGGCGCTCGTCCATCGGAGAGCCCGGACCGGTCCAGTGCAAACGAAAACGCGGCGTACTAGTCACCGCCGCGAGGGCCTGCGTGCGATGGATTGCCTCCGTCATCAAACGGACTCCTTGCCGGACAGGAGTAAAACACCCGTGCAGGGCGCCCTTAAACTTCTGAATCAGGGGAGAATGAAAATGTGGAGCATTCGGCCGGCCTCCTTGCGACGAGGCGTCGATCCTCGCTCATTCCTCCGCTCAGCCGCCGCCAGTTCATGGCGTCTGGATTTTGGCGGCGACCATCCTCGGGTCCAGCATGGCGTTCATCGACAGCACCGTCGTGAACGTGGCGCTTTACCCGCTCTCCAATACCCTCACGCGACCCTCGCCCAGGTCCAATGGGTTGCGAAGGCGTACGGCGCTGTTTCTCGGCCGCGTTGCTGCTCGTCGGCGGATCTCTTGGCGACCTGCTACGGCCGACGAGTCTTCGCCGGCCTCGGCGTCGGTGTCTTCTCGCTCGCCTCCACCTGGGTGCGGATTGCCCCCCAATCTTCACGGCACTAATTCTTGCCCGCGGCATCCAGGGCATCGGGGGCCGCCTTCGTACCCGGGCAGCCTCGGCTCATCAGCGCCAGTTTTTCACCGAAAAGAGCGAGGGCCGCGCCATCGGGACCTGGTCCGGGTTCACGTCCATCACCGCCGCCATCGGACCCGGTGCTCGGCGGATGGTTCACGGAGCACAGTTCCTGGAGATGGGTATTTTTCATCAACGTGCCGCTGGGAGCCGCCGTCCTCTGTTATCGTTCTGGAAGGTGCCGGAAAGTAGAGCCGACAATCACCCAACCGCGGTTCGACTGGCTGGGCGGCCTGTTCGCCGCGCCCGGTTTCGGAGGTGTCGTCTTCGCGTTGATTGATTCCACGGCCCTGGCTGGGCGTGGCCTGGCAGTCCGCCGCCCTGCATTCGCACTGCTCTATTGGGAGTCGCGCACGAGGTCGCCCATGGTTCCCCTACGTCTGTTCCGTTCCCGCTATTTCAGCGGGGCCAACCTGCTTACCCTCTTCCTTTACTCCGCCATGAGCGGCGTGCTCTTTTTCTTCCCGCTCGATTTGATTCAGGTGCAAGGCTATTCCTCAACCGAAGCGGGGGCGGCCCTGCTGCCTTTCATCCTGCTTGATGTTTCGTGCTGTCGCGCTGGTCCGGCGGACTTCTTGATCGCTATGGCGCCGGGGCTCCGTTGATGATCGGGACCCTTGATCGCCGCCGCGGGATTCGCATCTGTTCGCCCGGCCGGGTATTCGCGGCGCATACTGGACCACTTTTTTCCCCGCCGTGCTGGCTCTCGGGCTGGGCATGGCGATCAGTGTTGCCCCCCTCGATCCACAACCGTGATGAACGCAGTCGACCAAACCTATGCGGGAGCCGCTTCCGGGATCAACAATGCGGTTTCGCGCGTGGCAGGCCTGCTGGCGGTGGCCGCGTTCGGCGCGTTGCTGTCCGGAGTCTTTCAGCACCACCTCGGCCGCGAACTCGATCGTCTCTCCGTGCCGGCGCAGGTACGGTCATGTTGAGGCCCAGCAGGCCGGTCTCGCCGCCGCTCAAACGTCGAATACCCGCGCTCGCGAAGCGATTGACGATTCGTTCGTGGCGGGCTATCGCACGGTGTTATGGCTGGCCGCGGGTCTCGCGCTGGCGAGTTCGCTTAGCGCCGCCGCGTTGATTCCGAATGAGAATCGTTCCGGCCGCTGACGGCATCGAATATCCGGCTGCTTGAAATCAAAGCGGGTAGGAAGCTATCCTGATTAGTTGCCCTACCCCTTTACTTCTCAGGATGATTAAATGTCCTCAATTGATGTCCCCCTCAAAAATGGGGGCTTCGGGACCACGTCCCGCAAGGACAACTGGTGGATCGAACCACTGCTTGTCTTTCTTGGCTACATGGCGTTTATCAGTTATGCTACTGGGCCGCTCTGCAAGGAAACAATTATCTGCACCACGCAATGCGGCGGCGCGGATTACCTGTCGCCCATGTATTCGCCGCTGCTGCTTACCAGCGCGCCGTCCTGGTGGCCGGCCTTTCTCCCGTTCTCGGCG
>CAWFBN010000193.1:0-5169 GCA_963813955.1 uncultured Alphaproteobacteria bacterium
GACGCATCGCTGCCATGCCAATATCTTGAGTTTTTTCGCGCGGAAAATCCTGTGTCAGACGATTAGGCAAAAATGCCCAATGAATATGCCTTTCCGGGCATAGGCGGTCCGTCCGATCTCGCGTCATAGTGGGGTCAAGGAGGAGCAACCTCCAGACAAGAAATTATCAGGAGGAAATATTATGAAGCCCCCGGTTTATGAAGAGCACATGGCGGCCTTCCGCCTCGAAAACCTCGCTGGCCATCTGAGCGGCGATCTGACGACAGGGATCAACGCCTGCGTCGAATGTTGCGACCGCCATATCGCCCCCGGCAAGATCGCCCTCGAATGGGAGAGCGCCGACGGGCGCCGCGCCAGCTTCACCTTCGAACAGATGCGCGACCTCTCCGCGCGCTTCGCCAACTACCTCACATCGCGCGGCGTCGGGCCGGGCGATGTGGTGGCCGGCCTGCTGCCGCGCACGTCCGAATTGCTGGTGACCATACTGGGAGCCTGGCGCGCCGGCGCCGTCTACCAGCCCTTGTTCACCGCCTTCGGCTCCAAGGCGGTCGAGCACCGCCTGCAGTCGAGCGGCGCGAAACTGGTCGTCACCGATCCGGCCAATCGTTCCAAACTCGACGACGTCAAGACGCCCTGACCATCGCGCTGGTCACGCGCGCCGACAAAGGCGAGACCGCTCCGGTCGGCGACGACGACTTCCATGCCCAGATCGGCAAGATGAGCCCGATCTTCGAGCCGGTTCTGCGCCGCGGCGACGATGGGCTGATGATGATGTTCACCTCCGGCACGACCGGCCTGCCCAAGGGCTTGATCGTGCCGATCAAGGCGCTGCTGAATTTCTGGGTCTACATGGTCGACGCCATCGATCTGCGTCCCGACGACAAATTCTGGAACATCGCCGATCCCGGCTGGGCCTATGGGCTTTATTACGCATCACCGGGCCGCTGCTGCTCGGCCACGCCACCACGCTTTATGACGGCCCCTTCACGGTCGAAAGCGCCTATCGCATCATCGCCGAGCACGGCATCACCAATCTGGCCGGCGCCCCACCGCCTATCGCCTGCTGATAGCCGCCGGCCCCGAGGCGGCGACAGCGGTCAAGGGCAAGCTGCGCGTGGTCTCCAGTGCCGGCGAGCCGCTCAATCCCGAAGTGATCCGTTGGTTCGCGGCCGAACTCGGCGCGACGATCACACGATCATTACGGCCAGACCGAACTCGGCATGTTCGTCAACAACCATCACGGGCTGGACCACAACGTGCATGCCGGCTCGGCGGGTCTGGCCATGCCCGGCTTCAAGGTGGTCGTGGTCGATCCCGACGGCAAGGAGCTGCCTCCGAACGAAACCGGCGAACTGGCGGTGGACATCGCGCAATCGCCGCTGTTCTGGTTCGGCGGCTATCAGAACCAGCCGACGCCGTCCATCGCCAAGGGGCTTTATCGCACCGGCGACATGGTCGAGCGCGAGGTCGACGGCGCGATCAGCTTTGTCGGCCGCAACGACGACGTCATCACCTCGGCCGGCTACCGGATCGGGCCTTTCGACGTCGAAAGCGCGCTGATCGAACATCCCGCCGTGATCGAGACGGCGGTGATCGGCAAGCCGGACCCGGAACGCACGGAAATCGTCAAGGCCTTCGTCGTGTTGCAAGCAGGGGTATGAGCCCAGCGAGGAAATGGCCGAGGAATTGCGCCAATATGTCCGCAAGCGGCTTTCGGCCCATGCCTATCCGCGCGAAATCGAATTCATGGCGCAACTGCCCAAGACGCCGAGCGGCAAGCTGCAAAGATTCATCCTGCGCAATAATGAGAAGGCGCTCGCCGAGCAAAAGGCGAGTTCCTGATCGTGGCGTCCGGTCTCCCGCAATTGACCTTCAAAACGTCACATGTGGAAATCCCCAAATGCAGATCAAGGATAAAGTGTTTGTCGTCACCGGCGGCGGCTCCGGCCTCGGCGCCGCCGTGGCGCGCCTGCTGGTCGCCGAGGGCGGCAAAGTCGTCCTCGCCGATGTCAATGTCGCGGCCGGCGAGGCTGTGGCCGCCGAACTGGGCGCGTCAGCGCCGTTTTGTCGCGACCGACGTGACCAGCGACGAACAGGGTCAGGCGGCCATCGACGCCGCGCTGAAAACCTTCGGCCATCTGCATGGGCTGGTGAATTGCGCCGGCGTGGCGCCGGGCGAAAAGATTCTCGGGCGCGAGGGGCCGCATCACCTCGCTTCCTTCGCCAAGGCGATCAACATCAACCTGATCGGCTCCTTCAACATGCTGCGGCTGGCGGCCGCCGCCATCGCCAGGGAAGAGCCGGGCGCTGACGGCGAGCGCGGCGTGATCGTCAACACCGCCTCGGTCGCGGCCTATGATGGGCAGATCGGTCAGGCCGCCTATGCCGCGTCCAAGGCGGGCATTGTCGGGCTGACCTTGCCGGCGGCGCGCGAACTGGCGCGGCATGGCATCCGGGTCGTGACGATTGCGCCAGGCATTTTCGAGACGCCGATGATGGCCGGCATGCCGCAGGAGGTGCAGGACTCGCTGGGAAAAAGCGTGCCCTTTCCCCTCGCGCCTCGGCCGTCCCGCCGAATATGCGGCGCTCGTCAAGCATATCTGCGAAAACACCATGCTGAACGGCGAAGTCATCCGCCTCGACGGCGCCTTGCGCATGGGCGCCCGTTGAAGGATTTCTGGGAGCATAAAATGACGTTCGATGATCCTGTCGTCATCGTCGGTTCCGCCCGCACCCCCATGGGCGGCTTTCAGGGCGACCTCAAGGACGCCACCGCCGCCCAACTCGGCGCGACCGCCATCAAGGCGGCGCTGGAGCGGGCCGGTCTGGCCCCGGACTCAGATCGACGAAGTGGTGTTCGGCTGCGTGCTGCCCGCCGGGCAGGGACAGGCGCCCGCCCGGCAAGCGGGACTTGGCGCCGGGTTGCCCACCTCGGCGGGCGCGACGACGGTCAATAAAATGTGCGGCTCGGGCATGAAGGCGGCCATGTTCGCCCATGACCTGATCTTCGCCGGAGCGCCAATATCGTCGTCGCCGGCGGCATGGAGAGCATGACCAACGCGCCCTATCTGCTCGACCGGGCGCGCGGCGGCTATCGCCTTGGCCACGGCAAGGTGATCGACCATATGTTCCTCGACGGCCTCGAAGACGCCTATGACAAGGGCCGTCTGATGGGAACATTCGCCGAAGATTGCGCCCAGACCTTCCAATTTACCCGCGAGGCGCAGGACGATTACGCCCTGGCCTCGCTGACCCGCGCGCAAAAAGCCATCGCGGACGGCAGTTTCGCGGGCGAGATCGCCCCGGTCACCTGCGCTCGGGCCGGACCGAGACAACCGTCACGCAGGACGAACAGCCGCGGCAAGGCGAGGCCGGACAAGATCCGAGCCTGAAACCGGCCTTCCGCGACGGCGGCACGGTCACGGCGGCCAATTCCAGCTCGATCTCCGATGGCGCGGCGGCCCTGATTTTTATGCGCGCGTCCGAGGCGGAATAGCGCGGCCTGACCCCGCTCGCGAAAATCGCCGGTCACGCCACCCACGCGCAGGAGCCGCATCTCTTCGCCACCGCGCCGATCGGCGCGATCCGGAAACTGCGGAAAAGACGGGCTGGAAGCTCGGCGAGGTCGATCTGTTCGAGATCAACGAGGCCTTCGCGGTCGTCGCCATGGCGGCGATGCGCGATCTCGATCTGCCGCATGACAAGGTCAATATCAACGGCGGCGCCTGCGCGCTCGGCCATCCCATCGGCGCCTCGGGCGCGCGCATTCTGGTCACGTTGCTCGCCGCCCTGAAACACACGGGCTCAAGCGCGGCGTCGGCGCGCTGTGCATCGGCGGCGGCGAAGCCACGGCCTTGGCCGTCGAACTCATGTCTTGAAGGAAATGTCATGCTGCTGACGGAAACCCAGCAAGAAATCCGCAACATGGCGCGCGATTTTGCGCGCGAAAAGCTCGCGCCGACGGCGGCCGAGCGCGACCGGGAGCACAGGTTCCCGGCGGCGGAAATCAAGGAAATGGGCCAACTCGGCCTGCTCGGCATGACGACGCCAGAAGCCTATGGCGGCTCCGACATCGGCGCGGTCGCCTAGCCTGCGTGCTGGAGGAAATCGCGGCGGGCGACGGGGCCTGCTCGACCATTTTGAGCGTGCATAATTCGGTCGGTTGCGGCCCTATCGTCAAATTCGGCACGGAAGAACAGAAGCAGCGATTTTTGCCCAAACTCGCCAGCGGCGAATGGATCGGCGGTTTTGCTTTGACCGAGCCGCAAATCTCGGTTTGAGCATCACTGGCGACGGTTTCTTTGCTGAGCTTTATGCAGTGATATCGCTCAAGCTTCTCGCTGGCGAATTTCAGGCCCAAAGCCCTCCCACAAAGGCGAATGCAGAGCGCAGAGGGCCTTTTCTAGAAGTTCTGGTTCTATTGGTCGTTGGAGGGCCGGCCGCGTAGGGCTATTAAACGATCCCGCGCGCGCCTTCGTCCCTCAACCCGGGCACACAGCCGACGGACATGGCGTTCGCTCAGGCACAGTGTCTTGGCGCTGCCCCTTTTGGCTGGCCCGTCCTTCCAGCACGTTGCGAATCACGTGGTTCTTGTTGATTTCCCCCTTTGCTCATACGCCACTGCCCACTTGGCCGCTTAAGGATCGCGACGGGCACGTCATTGACCGCGCGGCCATCGCAACCCTGTTCCAGCCGTGGCGAGACTTGACCCAGCACGGCGTGCGAATCCACTTTGGGGAAATGGGCGCGTACAAGCACACGCCTCCCAACGTCGTGCTGGCGTGGTTCGACGACACCCTCAGCGTACTCAATGACTTGCACACCGGGTGGGCGCTGTGGAATTTCCGCGGACCCTTCGGAGTTCTCGATACGGAACGCCCTGAAACCAAGTTTGAAGACTGGCACGGCCACCAGCTCGACCGCCCGCTGCTGAACCTGTTGCAGAAGAGGATGAAGATTTGAAGATGAATTGAGAGAGCGACATTTTGGCGCAAAAGACTGCGGCAGGGACCAACCGTGATGTCCATCAGGCTCTAACTTGCGCGTAGCCAAGTTTCCGACTCCGCAGCGACTACGTAAAAAGGGCCGCCGCCGGAAGCTACCGGAGTTTAATCCCACCGTCATGTAAACCGTTATCAGCAATACGATGAGTCGCTGAAAGGAGATAAC
>CAWFBN010000194.1:0-7209 GCA_963813955.1 uncultured Alphaproteobacteria bacterium
CAGCGTTTTTTGAGTTGGAGTTTTGAGCGTGCAGAGTTTTGAGCGTGAATAAGTTTGAAGCTGTGCTCATCGCGGGGCCCACGGCCAGTGGCAAATCCGCCCGCGCCATAAAACTGGCCCGGGAGTTGAACGGCGTCGTCATCAACGCCGATTTTATGGGGAGCTCATCAGGATCTGCCCATCCTGTCGGCGCGACCGACACCCGAGGAAACCGCCGCGACGCCGCACCTGCTTTTCGGGCATACTGCGTCGCCGAACGCAACTATTCGGTTGGCCAATGGCTCGCCGACGCCCAGTGCGCTCTGGAAAAAGCTCGCGCGAAAGGCCGCATGCCGGTGTTCGTCGGCGGAACGAAGTATTTCAAGACCTGCTGCAAGGCTTGTCCATATTCCCACGGTGCCGGACCAGGTCCTGGCCCGCCTGCCGCCGAGAGCCAGGCGCCCGCCGGCGGAGCTTCACGCAAGGTTACAAAAAATTGATCCGCTGACCGCCGAGCGCCTGCTCCACCGACCCCCAGCGGATTTTCCGCGCCTTGGAGATTTACGCGGCCACCGGCGCGCCGCTCGCCACGTTTCACGCCGCGCGCGGAAAACCTTGCTCGATGCGGCGCGCTGTCAATGCTTTTTTCTGGCGCGCCGAAAGGAAGAGCTGAACCTATGCATAAAACGCCTGTTTCGACGCCATGACGGCGGCAGCCGCGGACCAGGCCGCCGCCTGTCGGCCCGCGACCTCGATCTGCCCTGCCGGCGATGAGGGCGGTGGGCGTCCCGGCCTGCAGGCTATCTGCGCGAGGAAGCAGTCTTGAGGCGGCGGTGGAGTGAGGAAAAGCGACAGCCGCCAGATGCGAAGCGCCGTTCACCTTCGCGCGCACGCACTGCCGGAGTCTTTGCTGCGGTGAGCGCCGGACACCCCCCCCTCCCTCCCCCGTGAAGTCTTCGGAGTTTCTTTCCCCCTTGGCCTCAACATTCAACACTAAAGTTTCCCCCCCCACCCTGCAGTCGCGCCAAAATCTTGGCCCGGCCGATCAGCGGCATCAATTTCGCCAGTTCAGGACCGGCTTCGCGCCCCGTCAGCGCCAGCCGCAGCGGATGGAACAGCGCCTTGCCCTTGAGGCCGGTCGCCTGTTTCAGCGCCTGCGTCCAGCCCCCCCAACTCGGTTCGTCCAGAGGCTCGTCCGGCAGGGTCTTGACCGCCGCGTCGCGAAAACCCGGGTCGAGCTTTTCCGCGCCGTCAATCTCGCTCTCAATCACTTGCCACCAATACAAAATATCGGAGAATTTTTCGAGATTGCCCCGCGCCGCCAGCCAAAGCGGCTCGGCGCGGCAACCGACGATCTCCAAAGCCTCCAGTCGTTCCCGCACGAATTCATAGGGCAGTCCGTGCAGCACATGCTGCGACAGGCCGCAATTCCTCGTCGTCGAACCGCGCGCTGTTGCGCGAGATCGAGGACAAATCGAACAGGCCGGCGAGTTCCGGCAGGCTGTGCACGGCCTGCACCGCTTGCGACGACCCGGTCAGCACCGCCATGGCCGCGACCGCCAGCGATTCGACGCCCGCTTCGCGCAACCCGGCGATTGACAGGGCGCCGCTGCGTTTGGAGAGTCCCTGCCCGTCCGCGCCGATCAATAGATTGTGATGGGCGAAATGCGGAGCGGCTTCGGCGCCCAGTGCGCCAAAAAGCTGAATCTGCACCGCCGTATTGGTGACGTGGTCCTCGCCGCGAATGATATGGGTCACGCCCGCGTCGACATCGTCCACCACCGAAGGCAAGGTGTAGAGATAAGAGCCGTCCTCGCGCACCAGCACCGGATCGGACAGCGAAGCGCAATCGATATGACTTTCGCCGCGAATGAGATCGTCCCAACGCACCACGCCGGGCGTCAGCTGGAAACGCCAGTGCGGCTTGCGCCCTTCCGCCGCCAGCTTGGCCCGCTCGGCCTCCGTCAGCTTGAGCGCGGCGCGGTCATAGACCGGCGGCGCGCCCCGCGCGATCTGCAGCTTTCGCTTGCGTTCCAGCTCATCCTGCGTCTCGAAACAGGGATAGAGCCTCCCCGCGTCCTTCAGCATCTTCGCGGCGGCGTCGTAAAGCGCAAATCTTTCCGACTGGCGGAATTTTCGGTCCGGCGCCACGCCGAGCCATGCGAGATCGACCTCGATGCCGAGCGCATATTCCTCGGTCGAGCGCTCGGAATTGGTGTCGTCGAAGCGCAGCAGGAAGGTTCCGCCATGTTTGCGGGCGAAGAAATAATTGAGCATCGCCGTGCGCGCATTGCCAATATGGATGCGCCCGGTGGGCGACGGCGCGAAACGCACGACAGGCACGATAAAGACGGCGGAGGGAGCTGAGGCGTGAGTCATGATGGATATTTAGCTCTTTTGACAGGATTCGTCACGCTGAAGCGTGGCTGTCATGAATTCGTGAAAAATATTGCGCATAAGCGCAACAGACGCTACGTGGAGAAAGCGTTTCGCTTAGGTGTGGGAGACGACCTGCGATGATAGGCATATTTGCTGCGGTATTCTGCCTCGCTTTCCTTCTGTTCAACCTCTTCTCTCTCGGACTGCTCGGATGGCGCTGCCGCTTCCGCAAGCAGACGCTGGCGAGTTGCCTGCTCAAGACCGGCCTGGCCGAACCCACGCCGCCGGTCAGCATCGTCCGCCCGGTCTGCGGGCTGGAAACGCACTCCGAATTGACGTTGCGTTCGACCTTCGAGCTTGAATATCCCGACTATGAAGTCCTGTTCTGCGTCCAGAAAAAGAATGATCCGATCATTCCCTTGCTGGAAAAGCTGATCGCCGGACAGCCCGAAGGCCGCGGCCGCATTTTGGTCGGCGACGATCCGATCAGCCCTAATCCAAAACTCAACAATTGCTTCAAGGGCTGGCAGGCCGCCAAGCATCAGTTCATCGTGCTCGCCGATTCCAATGTGCTGGCGCCAACAGACTATCTCCAGCAGATGCTGGTTCGCTTCACGCCCACCGTCGGCCTGGTCTGCTCGCCTCCGCTCGGCATCATGCCGGAGGGCGTGCTCGCCCGCCTCGAATGCAGCTTCCTGAACACCTTCCAGGCGCGCTGGCAATTCTGCGCCGACGCGGTCGGCGCCGGCTTCGCCCAGGGCAAGAGCATGATGTGGCGCCGCGAGATCGTCGAGGCGGCGGGCGGCATAGCGGCCCTGGCTTCGGAAATCGCCGAGGACGCCGCCGCGACCAAGCTTGTCCGCGCCGCCGGCATGACCGTCACGCTGGTGGACCGCCCCTTCGGCCAGCCGCTCGGCCCGCGCAGTTTGCGCGCCATCTACCAGCGGCAGACGCGCTGGGCTCGCCTCCGCCGCGCCAGCTTCCCGGCGATGTATGTGCCGGAAATCTTCGCCGGCATTCTGCCTGCCCTCGCTCGCCGGCGCCTATGCGGCGCGCGATTTCGGTTTCGAGCCCTGGACCGTGGTTGCGCTGGTGGCGGCGGCTTTCGTCATCCCTGAATATATCGTCAACCGCCTTCTGCGCTGGCCGAGCAGCCTGTGGTCGCCGCTCGGCTATATCTTCCGCGACCTGCTGTTCGCGGTGATCTGGATTGACGGCTGGCTCGGCGACGATTTCGTCTGGCTGGGTAATTCCATGACGGTGCGCGAAGCCAGCGAGGAAACCGTCGACGCGGCGTGACCACACGCTGCCCATGGTTCGAGACGATAGCGAGCGAGCAACTTCCTCCTCAAGCCTGGATTGCTTCGCTTCGCTCGCAATGACGGTTAATCCTCAAATCGCTGGCTCACGCCCAACTGCGCATCCGGCGCGATGGAAAAATCCGGGCTTTGCGCCGGCGCGCCGCTGTCGCGGAAGCGGTTGACAATGGGATAGCGCCGGTCGCGGCCGAAATTTTTCCGCGTCACTTTCACCCCCGGCGCCGACTGGCGGCGCTTGTATTCGGCCAGAAACAGCAGCCGCTCGATTTTTTCACCGTCTCCGCATCGTGTCCTCGTAAAAAATATCGGCGACGCGCATTTCCTTTTCGACCAGGCATTCGAGCATGTCGTCGAGCGCGTCATAGGGCGGCAGCGAATCCTGATCCTTCTGGTTTTCACGCAATTCGGCGGTCGGCGGTTTTGAAATGATATTTTGCGGGATCACCGGCCCGTCGGGGCCGAGCGCGCCCTCCGGTTTCCAGCCATTGCGCAATGCGCACAGCCGAAACACCTGGGTTTTGTAAAGATCCTTGATCGGGTTGAAGCCGCCGTTCATGTCGCCGTAAAGCGTGGCGTAGCCGACCGACATTTCCGACTTGTTGCCGGTGGTCACCAGCATGGGACCGAATTTGTTGGACACCGACATCAGCAAAATGCCGCGCGCCCGCGCCTGGATGTTTTCCTCGGTCACGCCGCGCGTCGTCCCGGCGAACAAGGGCGCCAGCGCCGCCTCAACTCCCTCGACGGCGGCGGCGATCGGCAGGATGTCATAGCGCAGGCCGAGAAGCTCGGCGCATTCGGCGGCGTCCTGAAGCAATTCCCCCGACGTGTAGCGATAGGGCAGCATGATCGCATGGACGCTCGAAGGCCCCAGCGCATCCGCCGCCAGCGCGGCACAGAGCGCCAAATCGACCCCGCCCGACATGCCGAGGACGACGCCGGGAAAATTGTTTTTCTGCACGTAATCGCGCAGGCCGAGCACGCAGGCGGCGTAATCGGCCTTGTCGTCGTCGAGAACCGGCGCGTCAGGCGCCTCGATGCAGCGCCAGCCCCCGGTCTGGCGCACGAAAACCACTTTGGCGACTGTCTCGGCAAAAGACGGCAACCGCCCGCCGAGCGAGCAATCGGGATTGAGGACAAAACTGCCGCCGTCGAACACCAGTTCGTCCTGCCCGCCGACCTGATTCAGATAGACCAGCGGCAGGCGGCTCTCCACCACCCGCGCCGTGGCGACGCTGAGGCGCTCGTCATCCTTGCCGCGCCAATAGGGCGAGCCATTGGGCGATAGCAGGATTTCCGCGCCGGTCTCGCTCAACACCTCGACCACGTCCGGACCCCAGATATCCTCGCAGATCGGCAGGCCAAGGCGCACGCCGCGAAAACCCACCGGTCCGGGCGCGGGACCGGGATGGAACACGCGCTTTTCGTCGAACACG
The DNA here is from genome assembly GCA_963813955.1 of uncultured Alphaproteobacteria bacterium. Classification (GTDB taxonomy): domain Bacteria; phylum Pseudomonadota; class Alphaproteobacteria; order Rhizobiales; family Beijerinckiaceae; genus Rhodoblastus. Next base: position 5,114 of record CAWFBN010000194.1, read on the forward strand.
CCGTAATTGGGCAGATCGACCTTGAGCCGCACGGCGGCGATGCGGCCGCCATCGAGCAAGGCGTAGCCATTGTGGCAAAGCCCATCCTGCATCCACGGCAGGCCGATCAGCACGGCGGGGCCGCCATCGCCGGTGTCGCGCGCCAGACTTTCGACGGCGGCGCGGCAGGCGTCCTGGAAGGCGGGCCGCAGCACGAGGTCTTCGGGCGGATAGCCGGCGAGGAAAAGCTCGGAAAACATCACCAGATCGGCGTCGAATTCCGCCGCCTCTTTTCGCGCGGCGCGGGCCTTGTCGAGATTGGCGTTGATGTCCCCGACGACGCAATTGACTTGCGCAAGGGCGAGAACTAGACGATCGGAGGGAGAGCAGGATTCGGTCATGCGGCAGTTTTAGGCGAGGACGCAGGGCGCGGCAATCTCAGGCGGTCGGCAAGCCTCGATAAAGCTGATATGGCAGTCTCGTGTCCAGAAATCCGGGCGCAGCAGTCCGGCAAAGGAATTTGCATATGCCGATTTTCCAATTGATCTACGCCTCCACTCCGTTCGGTTTTGACGAAGGCACACTCGCGGCGCTCCTGATCGTTTCGCGACGCAACAACGCGCGCGATGGCGTCACCGGGGCGCTGATCTGCCGCGGCGATTTGTATCTGCAACTGCTCGAAGGGCCGCAAAACATGGTCGAGCGGGCGTTTCGACGAATCGAGTGGGATCGCAGACACCTTGATGTGAAGGTGCTGAGCCGCCGAAACGTGACGGAAAGACTGTTCCCGGAATGGGCGATGCGCGACGACCCCGCTCGCTCATGGATGTGGACTCAGGAAGAGGTCAATGCCGGCGCCATTGGTCGGGCGACCGAGGCTGAGGCGGTGGCGATTTTTGAGCGCCTGGCCCGCGAACCCGCCTGACCCTCTATCGGCTATCGGGGTGAGTTTTCGAGATAGGCCAGCATCGTGTCGGCGTCCGAGAACTCCACCCCAACGCCGGTGGGATTGTCGCGGATATCCGGCTCAGCGAACAGCTTTTCGATCACCCCATCCTCCACGAGCATGGAATAGCGCCAGCTTCGCAGGCCCATGCCCTGCTGTCGGCGATCGACGAGCATGCCCATCAGCCGCGTGAAATCGCCATTGCCGTCAGGCAGCATCAAGACTTTTTCGATATTTTGCCCCTTGGCCCACTGAAACATCACAAAGGCGTCATTGACGGCGAGACAGACGACCTGGTCGATTCCCAGGCGCTTGAAATCGTCATAGCGCCGCTCGTATCCCGGCAGATGTTTTTCGGAGCAGGCCGGGGTGAAGGCTCCCGGCAAGGCGAAAAACACGATGCGCTTGCCGGCGAAGATGTCCTTGCTGGAGACGTCCTTCCATTCGAACGGGTTGGCTCCGCCCAGCGCCTCATTTCTCACTCGGATGTGAAAGGTGACATTGGGCAAGGAGTTTGGAGTCATTTTCGCAACTCGCGTTCAATTACCCCAAACATTAACTCCGCCCCGTTCGTCACGCGAGTCCGGGAAAACCGCGCCATCAGTTGCCCGCGCTGTCGACATCAACTTCCGAGAGCAAAATATCGGCATATTCGTAATGAGCGCACCACTCGTAATGTCTCAGAGTGAAACCGCATGGAGCCGTGACGGAATTGAATTTATGGTAGGGCGAAATGTATAATTTGATGAGCGGTTGACCCGATTTATCCGCGATTTCATACTCTTCAACCGGGCGCTTCGATACAGGGTCATAGACGCTTCTTACGCTCGAACAGCGTATGCGACACCCGTTTTCCTGGCGAAGTCGATTGATATAGGATTTGGCGCCAAAAATCGTCTTGCATGGAATGGAGTTGGTGATCGACCAAATTCCCCCGTTCCATTGCAACAGTCACCGTCGTCATCGGCGCACATGAACTCGACGATTTCATCGAATTTCTGACGTTCTCGCGATATATGCAGGCATGCTCGACCTCATCGAGCATCTTCCGCATTCCTTCGAATGTGTCGTCTTCGAAGGATTTAAACTTGCTATTTCAATTATTAGAGAATAAATAACTCCATACTCCTTCTCAAGGTAAGTGAAGGGAGCGAATTGACGTACGAACGAC
>CAWFBN010000195.1:0-29058 GCA_963813955.1 uncultured Alphaproteobacteria bacterium
GCTCTGTCCTGTACTTGGTTCGGTTGGTGCCTTGCTAGAGTGTTCCGGGATCTCATCGGCACCTCGCGGAGGCCTCGGAGACTGAGCAAAAGATCCGGCAGCATTCTACCCTACCAAGGCGGGCAACGTCGCCGTTACCGGGAATGTGGTACGCCCCAAAGGTCGGCAAGTCAAGCGGATTGTGGTCGGAAGGGTCACGGTGCCCGAGAAATTATCGAAGGCACCGTGTGGGTGCCGATAATTCCGCAAAAAAAGGTTTCCACTCGCTGAGGTTGCAAGGTAGTTTGACCGCGGCTAAATCCCTACATCACTCTGGATCCCAGTCCGGTGCAAGCTTGTGCTCTCCCGGGCATGTCCTCATGGCTCCGAGCGTATCACGCCCTACTCGGAAGGTGGGCGCAGGCGGTTGAGTTGCCGGGAAACGGCGTCGCCACTGACGGGCCCTGAAAATGTAGAAACTCCGGGGATGGGCAGAACCCTTCCGCCGAGCGGGGCGGGCAAGCCGTAACCCTCCGCTATTTTGGGCAGAAGCCGGTAGCCACGGTCACGGCCTTTGTGTGACCGTGGGTTCTCCCTTCGATGCCACGCCACCTTAAAATTGCCTCGCGATTTCCTTTCACGACGAGGGGAATACTTAACTGGGGGAAAATCCCACAGAACTGCACGGACCGTGGCGACCACCCCGCGCTGCCTTGTCGGCTAGGTGAGTTATTCACCGTAGCCTCACTTGGCGCTTGACAAACGGCTAGAAATGTGCGTATACTGCCCGGAAGACCGAGGCTCGCCGGCCGCGCCGGACCTTGGACTCACGCGCCGCCCGGACGATGCATGCCGCTCGACCGCCCCACCACCGCGCCCCCCAACATCCTTTTCCCGCCCCGCCGAACTTCAGAACTAGCCGATGGCGGCGGACGGCAGGCAGGGTCATCTTGCGGCTTTTTGTCGCTTTTGGGCGCCAGAAGGGGGACAAAAACAAAGGTGGAGAACAAGGTGTCAGGTGTCAGGTGCAAGGTGTCAGGAGCGGTTGGAAAATCCAAAGTGGAAGGCTTGCCGGCGGGCGTGTCGCAAGAAAGGCTCACTTTCAAAGACGTTCCAAGCCGGAATGTCTATGAAAACAAAGGAGCGCAAAAAGCAGAGGTCAGCCGATTAATCCCGACCGGCGTTGGCAGGGCGATGGCTTCTGCCCCCAATCAAGAAATGAAGGTGCATCCGGAAATGTTATTGAAAACAAAGGACTGCACGAATATGAATATGGTGATCGCCACCACCGGCACGGCGGTGGGCGGCGTGGGCGGCGGCGGCGTTAATCCCGCAAATCCCTGAGTGTCCACGCCGTTCAGGGCGAGGTTGGGGTTCGCGATGTAATAGCCGAAACCATCCGCTGCGGCTTGGGTCTCGACGCTGGCCACCCGCGCGGCCCCCGATATGTACTCGATCTCAACGACCGGCTGCCGGCCTGGTGACATTATTCAGCAGCGAGATGTTGTAACTCAAATCTGCGGGCGATGTCGCTTGCGTGGCATTCTGGTAAAATAATTGTTCTTCAAACACGCCGTCGATCGCGTTGATCAGGGCGGGGTTCGACAGCATGGGCTCCGCGCCCGAGGCGTTGATCCAGATTTTAAAGTTGGGATTCTGCGCATGGGCGAAGGCGCAGTTCCTGGATCAGCTTCACCATCGCGCCCTGCGCATCGCCGCCCGGCGCGTTCTGCTGCGCCCAGGATGTAAAGGCTTCGCCAACCACGTCGAAATAGGCGCCATTATAGCCCTGGTTGATCATCGTCTGGATGTAGTTCTCGGAGACGGTCAACCATTGCGGCGACCAGTAAGCCACCTCGTAGTCGCCCGGCCACGCCGGGTCCACCGGACCCAATACTGAACTTGGCAAGCTTGAAAAATAGGAGCGGTAGTTCTCGGCCTCTCCAATGCTGAAATATCCCAGCACTTGTCCGCCGCCGCTCTCCATCTGGGCGACCTGGGCGGCCGAGAGGAGGTTGCCGCTGTCGTCGTACATTTCGACGACCTTCGCAGTCACGGGCGCGGCGGCGATATCGGAGGGTACGACACCTTGCAGGACGTAATTCCGTTAGTTTGCGTTGCCATGGGTGCTCCATTCGAGGTGGGATTGAAGGTGGTCTGGAAATGTTTCAGAGCGTCGCACCAGAGCCGCTTATTCAGCGTGGAAAACCTGACTTGATCGTATCGAGGCGAACAATAAAATCGGGCGGGGCGGCAATGTAGCGTTTGCAGGAAGAGCTTAGCCGGTTAACAAAATGCTAAAATCATCATGTTTCCATTTATTATGTTCCTGATGAGAGCCGCGCTCTGATGACGGATCCCTTAGCTTGATCGTCAGGATAAGAAGTATTGGGCGACAATGTGGCAGATTTTTTAGTTATTCACATTTTCGTGTATGGTTACGCTTAAGGCATGCAGTTTTATAGTCAAGCTTAAGGTAGCTATTGGAAAAGCTTGCCGGAACAAGTTGGCCGGAGGCTCTGCCCCCGTTTCAGTGGCCGCAAAGCCCCGGCCAGCCAGAGACGCACACCGCGCCGCTCATGCGCGCACACGTCCTCGACCACGATAGTTGCTATGGATTGGCGCCACGCTCGGCGGCTAAAAGCGCGGGCTCATCGGCTTTGGACCGCCTGGGATCCAAGCGCGGGCGCGCGACGATTTGTCGCAAGTTCAGGCGAACAACAGGCGGCCCGGATAAGGCCAGCCATCAGACCTCGTCCGCGCGGTCAGCGCGCCATGGACGAGAGCGGCCCGCATGGAACGATCGGCGGGCATGCGGAGCGCGGCTCAACTCAGAGCCGCGCTCCATGAGGTTTCAAACCACGTAGCGATCGGTGGCGTAGAGGTCGCGATGGGCGCTTACGAAATCGATGGCTCTGCGAAGCCCATCCTCCAGCGACACCCGCGGCTCCCACCCGAGAACTTCCAGGGCGAAGCGATTGTCGGAAATCAGTTTGAGAACTTCGCTTTTTCCCGGCCGCATCCGCTCGGCATCCTGCTCAATCGGCCTGTCTTTCATGCCCATGAGCGCAAGAATTGTCTCCGCAAACCAACCGACCGAAAATGTCTTTCCAGTCCCGAGATTGATGGTTTTGCCCTCGACTTCCGGGACCGTAGCCGCAGCAAGGAAGCCAGCGACCGTATCGCTAACGAAAGTCATATCGCGCTCCGGCGTCAGGGAGCCCAATCGAACGACGTCCCTGCTCAAGGCCTGCGAAATAATCGTCGGGATGAAGGCCCGAGCGCTTTGGCGGGGACCGAATGTGTTGAACGGGCGCAAGGTCACGACCGGGGTCGAGAAGGAACAATAATAACTTTCCGCGATCTTGTCCGCCCCGATCTTCGACGCCGAATAGGGTGACTGCCCTGCAACGGATGGGTCTCGTCGATCGGAACGCGCGATGCCGTGCCGTAGACCTCTGACGTGCTGGTGACGACAACGCGCTCCGCTCCGGAGCGGCGCACCGCTTCGAGCACATTTAGGGTGCCCTCCACATTGGTGCGAATGTAGCTTCTTGGCGCCTCGTAGGAATAGGGAATTGCGATCAGCGCCGCCAGGTGCAGAATGATGTCTTGCCTTTCGAGCGCCCGGTAAACGAAGTCGCTGTCATCAATATTGCCGGCGACGATCTGCATCGCATTGCGCTTTTCCTCGTCGACGAAACGCAAGTTCCCCAGGAAGGAAGCAGAATTGTAGCGCACGAGCGCTTTGACATTCGCCCCAGCCTCGACCAGCGCCTCCGCGACATAACTCCCGATGAACCCCGCCGCACCCGTAATGACGACCCGCTTGTTTCGAAACATTTCACTCCTCCAGTCATTCCGTAAATTTTGCCGTAAATTTTGCCGTTGATCTTGATGGGCGCCGTCTCGGCATCACGTCAAAGGGGGGTCGACAATCTGGTCCAGATTGATCGTTGCGACATAAGGCGAATGACCAAGGGCCCGCTCACGACGATAGATCTCCCGGATCGTTGCGGGATCGTCAGGATTCCAATAGTCGAGGCTCAAAATGGGCAACTGCGGAGATCGTCTGTTGGCGGGGCTCAAGACTTTCATCTGTTCCGCCACGCGATCTGGCTCCAGCCATCGATAGCCGCCCTTCGCGGAATCATAGGTCGTCAACAGGCTCTCGGTGATACCCGCGTCGATGTCATCGACGAGATCGGGGAGCAGGGCATAACCGCGATTTATGATGATCGGCATATCCGGCCATTGCCGGCGAATCGATTTGACGAGATTGATGGCGGCGGCGCCCATGCCGCGACAGCGGCGCGGATCAATCGCCTCGAGATAGGGGGGCGTATCCAGGGTGTCCATGAACAGGCCATCGAATCCCATTTCGCGCAACCGCTTGACGCCGTCGTTCAAGATCGCGGTCCGCCACGATTCCTGTCTGACATCAACGCGATATGTGCCAGGCCAGTCTCGATTTTCCTCCAATATCGCCGCCGGGTCGCTGGGAAAAGGAAACCAGGTGTTCCTCTTGGAAATTTCGCCGAGACTGAGATATCCGAAGATCTTGCCGCCATGCGACCGGCAATCCGCGATGGCGCCGGAATAAGCGGGATCGAGGACGATGACATTGAAACCGGAGAGCTGCGCCGCATTGGCGACGGCGCTATAATACACGACCCACGAAGCGTCTGGCCGAATGAGCTGACGGCTCGACGCCGCTCCCCTCCCCGTCATCATCGCCATGCCCCCCGCGGCAAGGAAAGTTGAAGCCTGACGCCGATTCAGACTAAAAGTCATTGAAACGCCCCCATGTTACTCACTGAGTCATTCTTGCTGCAATTGTCGTCGATAAAATTTTTACGATTTAACTTATCTAATTTCTTGCTGGTCTGCAAACAGGACGATCAACGTCGGCGGGTGACTTTAGCGGATCGAATTCAACGAAGAGCGCGGCTGACGTTGTTAGTTACGAAAACATGAAAGAGCAGCCAGGGAAGTTCTCGCCGCAAGAACAAGATTGCCATGGCGAATTCCACGATGGAAGCCAGAAAGGCGCCATAAGCATAGAAACGAAAGCCGTGTGGCAGAAAGAAAGCCGTCAGCGCGATATTCAACACGAGATAAGTCGTTGTGATCAGAAGGGCCACGCGTCGCAAATCAAGATAGAGCAGCAATATCACACAGAACATTGCACTGGTGTTAAAAGCCATGGCGAAGAGCGCATTCCGCAGAATGCCTGTCTGGTTGGGCTGCAGGTTGAAAGTATCGACTGCGACGAAGGATATCAGCACGCCCAGCAGCGCGATCGCGGCGAGGCTTTCGAACAGAAAGATCGTCACGCTACTGATAAACTGCGATAAAGCCGCGCTCGACGCCTTCAACTCCTTGAGACTGGCGCGCCCTTCGATCCCGTCGAAAAGGCGTCGGTACAAGCGCAAGACTTCGGTTTCGGCGTGGATGAAAAAGGCCGCGGCCACCGGAAGCGCCGCCAACTGGGCCAGAAACATCGGCGTGTCGTAGAGCGGCATTGTGACGATCGCGCCGGCCACGCGCATTTTTTCCTCCGGCGCGAACATCCACATCATGATCTTGTCCGACCAGACCCCCAGACCATAGGTCAGTCCAATCATTGGAAGTTCCCAATATTTCCGCGCGCAGGTCAGCAGCGCCAGGTCCGCCACGATGCGTCCCCCGCATTGTTTCGTCAAAAGCCAAAGCAATACGCCATTGATCAGCGCCAGCCCGACATTGAACGACTGCAACAGGTAGAAGGGCCGGGCGTCCGGCACGGAGATGGCGGCCAGGATCATTGCGGCGGCGCCCAGCACGAAAGCCCCCACGATTCCATTGGCGCTGCGCATCGTCCCCAAAAAGGGAATCATCAGCCAGGAGGCGCCGAGCAGCATCAGATTTTGCACGCTGGCAATGGTTTCCGGCAGGCTCAATGTCGTCGCCAGTCCATAGAAGGGCGCCGCGAAAATGAGGGCGACAAAGAAATAGACTTCCAAGGCTTGCCGCAAGCGTGAACATGACGGATTTCGAACCGTTTCATGAAGATGCGGTCGGCGATGAAGCGCGTCGAGACGAAGACGATCGGGCTTGAGGCGATCAGGGCGAAAACGGAATTGTAAATGATGATCGAGCGGAAAACCTGCACGTCGCGACAACCGGCGTCACAGGCGACGAAGCTTGTGCCGGCGAGGCCGATGAGGGTGAAAATCCACGGGCCGGCCACCACCATCACCGCATGGCCGTAGGCGCCGACGACGGAGGTCAGACTGCCGCCGCGCGCCATTCTTTCCAGCGTGAACCCGATCCCGGCCATGCTTCAAACCCTTTCGACTTGATGCGAGCTTGTCTCGCCGCCGAGATGTTCCTCATAGAAATCCGCATAGAGGCGCCGAACGCGCGTCTGATTGTAGATCCGCCCGACGCGCTCGCGCATTGCCGCGCCCATCCGCGCGCACAGCGACGGGTTCAGCAGCAGTTTGGCGGCAGCTTCCGCAAAAGCGCGCGGATCGCCAGGAGGGACGACGAAACCGCCCGGCTCCAACTCGTCGGGGTCGTCCACCAGGCCCAGAATCTCACGGCAGGAGCCGACATCCGTCGTCACGATGGGCAGGCCCGCCGCGCCGGCCTCCAGCAAGGCGAGTGGCTGCGCCTCGCTGATGCTGGTCAGCGCAAAAACGTCGGCGCGCGGGTAATAGTCCATGATATCGGGCACGCGCCCCTCAAAGGTGACGACCCGTTCGAGCCGGCCCTGGCGCACCAGAGAGCGACACTCCGCGGCGTAATCCTGATCCTCGTCCTCGGGACCGATGATGATCGCCTCGACGTCGGGCACGATCTGCGCCAGCATCTCGGCGGCGAGGATGAAGGTTCGCACATCCTTGATAGGGACAATGCGCGCCACCATCAAAATCGTCGGCCTGCTTTCCGCTGACCGTATGCGCGCGCTGGAGCATAACCGATCGTAATTGACGCCATTGGGAATAAGACGAAGTTTTTCCGACAAGGCGCCGTCCTGCAGTTGCACCTGCTGGTTCGCCCGGTATTGCGCGGTAATGGCGTCGGCTGAGGCATAAGCGGCCCTGGAAAAAGCGAGAAAGGCGTTGGTCCAGACATCGCGAAGCTCGATATTGCGGCTGTCGACGCTATAGCCCGAGGCTCCCGATTCAAAAATCCAGTCGGCGGAGCAGAGCTCCATGCGACGCTCGTTGGTGTAAATGCCGTGTTCCGTCAACAGCAACGGGCGATTGGACGCGATTTTGGCGCGGACGCCAAAAAGGCCGGCATAACCGGTCGAAACGGAATGATAGAGCCGCGCATTCGGCAGAGGCGCCATGGCGATATTGATGACGCTGCGCAATAGAAAGCGCCAGGCCCAGAAAAAATCCAGCAGCGGCAAGTTTTGGAAAAGCGCCTCGTAATCGGCTTCCATCGCGCACCAGGCCTCGCGCGAGTCAAGAAGGGCTTTGCTGCCCAAATTATTGTCCACGATCTCACGGAGCAGCGCCTGCAGCAGAGACTCGCTCTCGCCCGATAAAAGGGCCCGAAAGCCGGCGAAGACGCCTGGCAAAGCGGCTTCGCGCGATCCCCGCGCACGCGCGCCAGGGACGTGGCCGTCGAGCACGATATCCTGGACGCCGACGACATTCGACGGAAGCTCAAAGCGGAGTTCGGGTTTCTGTGTGGAGATTCGGATGGCGACAATGTGGAAGCGGAATTGCGGCAGCGACCGGATGAGCGCATCCACCCAAAACGCCACGCCTCCAAGCACGTAAGGGTAGCCGCCTTCGACGATCAGGCAGACATCGGCCGGCTTCATGGCAACCTGCCGATACTTTTTTCCTTTTCGCCGGGCAGCGTCGCGCCCCCTGCCTTATTGCCAGATGCCGCCGCATTATAGCGCCCCGAAAGGCGCCCTTGGTCTTTCGGAAACACCACCGGACCTTGCTCCTCGATCTCCTGGATCATTTGTTCGATCATCTGGAACCGGCCGGGATCCGCCTCGCTCGCCCGTTCGAACGCTTCCTGATGACGCGCCTCGGCCTTTTCGAACTGGTTCTGCGCCTCCTTGGCCGGCAGCAGCCCGACCGCGCGAAGTGTGCATGCGCCCATGCGAGCGCCAGCAAGGATTCGATGGTTTGCTCCCGGCGCGCCGCCGACTGCCGAGCCTCGATTTCCGACGAAAACCGCGTCTGCAGTTTGATCGCCACCGTGGCGGCAAGAACGCGGACCGATTGATCGGGATCGCGTCGCGCCAGGTGCAGCGCCGGCGAGAGCGACGGATCGAAGATCCGGCCAAGCGCATTCAGCGCGTCGAACTTTTCCTTGAGAGAACCGGCGGCGATGACATCGCGCAAGGGTCGCGCCGCGTAAGCGCCTTCGATCCGCAAACGCTTGCCGCGCAATGCCGAGGCGAGGGACCGCACGCGATCCCTGTCGCCCCCGGCGCGCCGCTCGAACCATTCGCCATAGTCGGTAGCGCGCTCGGACCCGCCGGCGAAAACGATCCCCAATCCGACCAGCGCGCCAAGCGCACCGGTGAAAAAACTCCACAGCGCCAGCATCAGCAATGCGGACCACAGGTCCGGCTCGGCGCGACGCGCGAAAGTGATCACGCCGAGACACGTGCAAATCGCGAGATGAAGCAGCAGCAACGGCAATGTGGCAAGCAACTCTTCCAGGGCGAGAAGAAGCAATGCGCTTTCGACGGCGAATACGGCCAGCGCCACGATCGCGTAAAGATTGCGTTGGCCAACGTTCAGTTCAGCCTCCCCTTTCCAGCAACGAGGCGCTGTCGCGGCGCGACATGAGATCGAGGAATATGTCGAGCAATCGTCCCATCTGTTCGAGGCGCCGCACCGCGTCGCGCTTGCCATCTGGCGACCCGCGACTGATCACCAGCAGGCCGCGCAATGCCTGGGTCGTGTCCCGGCAGATGGGAGCGACGTAAACCCGTTTCGCGGCCGCGAGAGCGGCGGTCGGACAATCCCATAAAACCGCCTGTCGCGTCGCCACAACATCCTCGATCAACGTCGTGGGCGGCGCCGGCAGGACCAGCAGCGGACAGTGTTCGTCATGCACCCTTGCCGCCAGTCGAAAGCCTTCGCCCTCGCAAAGCAAAAGCATGACGTGATCGGCCCCTGTCGCGGCGCGAACCAGGTCCACGAAGACTTCCAGCAGTTCTTTTTCGCCGCGCACATCGACGTCAGCCAGGCCGCCCATGAATGCGTCCAGGGTCGCGCGATCGCCCGCGATCCGCATTTCCAGTTTCTGGATTTCCACCAGCGCGCGTTCGAGGCCATCGCCGATCGCTTCGGCCCCTTCCCTCGTCGCCGCGAGTTCATCCTCTGTCTTGATTTCCTTGGACTTGTGCAAATCCCGCAGGCCGCCGAGCGCAAGCGAATAAACCAGCCAACTGCAAGGCTGGCCGACCAGCGCCGCCGCGTAATCATAGAAATCCTGCGTGGCAAGACGCGATGGACCATGAAGTGCGTAACTGGCCGCGGTCGCCGTCAAGGTGACGAGAAGGCCGCCTCTCGATCCATATTGAGCGGTAATGAGCACGACGGGAATCCAGAATGGGCTGAAACCGAAGACCCCCTGCGGAAATTTCAATTCGATCAAGGCGAAAAAGGCGATCAGCGCGAGGGACTCCAGCGCGACCCGCACATAGGCGAATGGGGCGCTTGGCGTCTTCTCGCGCCAGGTTTCCGCCCATCCTGAAATCCAGTCTCCGGCCGCCAACGCGGCCTTGCCAATCACTGTCAAAGCGACGGCGGCGTCAGGCATCAAAAGGGAGGAGCGCCGTTCGTCGGACATGACAGAAGTCTCCTCTCAGGGTGAGACCGGCGTAACCATCGCTTCCGCGACGGCCTCGATATCGATTGGAGAAGCGGACACTCCGAAGGACGAAAGCCGCTTCGTGCTGCCAATGATAACGCGCGGTTCTCCGGGCCGGATCCGGGCCGGGTCGACGCGAATGCGGATTTCTTTTCCCGAGCGGGCGATCATCGCCTCGACAAGGCGACGCAATTTGACCGGGCGACCTGAACAAACATTGACGACGCCATGGGCTTGCGGATTCAAGGCCAGGCTGACCAGCGCATCGACGACCGCTTCAATCGGCAAAAAATCGCGCTCGACATCGACATCGCCCGTAACGAGTTCGCCATTTCTCGGGCATGCTTCGATCTGCCGCGCAAAATCGCCCAGAGAAAGATTCGCGGGCATGCCGCGGCCGACCGGGTTGAAAATACGCGCCACGACGCACCGGACGCCGGTCTCCTTCGAGAACGTCATGATCGCCTCTGTTTGCGCCAATTTCGTTTCGCCGTAGAGATTGCTCGGCTTGCAAGAATACCCCTCGTCGGCGGGTTGTCCATCCACCAGAGCCGCGCCATATTCGGCCGCGCTCCCGCTGACCAAAACGACGGGCTTCTGTCCCGTCTCACGCAAGGCCCTTAGCATCTCCTCGCACAACCCGAGGTTGATCTCGCGCAATTTGTCGGGCGGCAATCGCGAACCCGCGAGATGAAAAATAGCGTCGGGCCGTGTTTCTTCGAGAACTTCCGCCCATCGACGCCAAGGCCAAGGCGACGGCCCGAAGGCAATACGATTGCCCCCGCCGTCGCCCTGATTTTGGCCGATTTCAATGACTTCGATTCCCGCATCGACCAGGGCCGAGGACAGCCGCTTGCCAATGAAGCCGCTGGCGCCAGTGACGAGGGCCCGCATGATCTTCAATTTCCGAAGAAGATTTTGGGGTTGTCACAGTACATCGTTTGCGCAAGGGCGAAATCATCGGGACGCCCGACGTCCAGCCAGATGCAATCTTCCTGATAGCAGCGAACGTCGGATTTCGCCGCCTTCATGCGCAGCAACAGATCCGGCATGTCGAGATATTCATTCAACCGGACGTGCGGCAAAACGGCGTCGCGATGCAGAATGTAAATTCCCATGCTGACCAAGTGGTCGCTTTTCGGCTTTTCGCGATAGGCAATCAATCGTGACTGATCGTCCGTTTCGATGACGCCGAATTCGACCTTGAGCGTGCGTTTGAATACGCCAATGGTGGCGTCGGCGCCATTCGCCAAATGAGCCGCCAACATGCGCTCACTGTGAAGGGTCGTCAGCAAATCGCCGTTGGTGACGAAAAAATGCTCGTCGAGATCGTCGATCACCGACGCGAGGGCTCCCGCCGTGCCAAGCGGATGATCTTCACTCACATAGGTGATGCGCATTCCGTATTTCGCGCCATCGGCAAAATAGGCCTTGATCAGATGACCGAGGTGATTGATCGACATGACGACATCGGTGATGCCGGCTTTCTGGAATTGATAAAGTAGCAATTCAAGAATGGTAATGTCGCCGAGTGGCATCAGCGGCTTTGGCAGCGTGGCAGAATAGGGATGCAAACGGGCGCCCTTGCCGCCCGCCATGACGACCGCCTGCCGAATCTTGGACTTCGGTCGAAGGTCAAGCTTGCTCTGCGGGTGGTGAATAATGGTTGGCGATTTAAATGACGGCTCACTCAGTGTCGATGCAAAGGATCCGGGTGCCGGAATGTCCATCGCAGTACTCCTTCTCGAGGTGTATGCTTTATTTGGTGATGCTTGGCGCTTGAGCAATCTTCATTGTTCCTTGCCACTACCCGTAGAGTATGTTTGAATATGCAGCGACCTTATTAAATCGTCAACGCGCGCATAGGACGCACGCTTTGGCCAAAAGACGTAGGGAATGACTTACATCCGCTCAAAGGGAGTAGCTATGCTTGGACCGCGATTGCTTGGCGTAGTCTGCATCCTGTCCCTGTTTGCTTGTATCGGTCTCGCACGGGCGGATTCGGTCGAAGGGCGGTCCCCGCCGCCCGCCCTGTCGCGGCACATTCTTGCTTTGTATGATGGCGCGGACGAAAAACCGGTCGATACCAGAATTCGGCGCTGGGCCAAGGCGCCTCTCAACCATCTCGGATATGTCCTGACCTTCCGGGACGTCCGCGAAACCTTACCCGGCGCAGATGAACTCGATGGCTATTCCGCGGTCCTGACCTGGTTCGCCGTCCCGGTGGAATTGCCCGGCGCCTATCTGGAATGGGCGGCGCGAACCGCTCGATCCGGCGTCAAATTCATCATCCTGGGGGAGATTGGCGGGCGATTTTGGACGAAAGATCTTGCGACGATCAACGATCTACTGGAGCAAATTGGCCTTCGGCATTTGGGACGATTTGTCGATATTGCTTTCGACTCGTCCTTTTCGAAACGTCCTCCGGCGTTTGAGGCGGCGCTCGATCCGGTTCCGCCGCCCTATCCGGTGCTTGCGCCTGTCGGGTCGGACGTGGAAACACTGACCGAGCTCGTCGTTCCCTTTCGTGAAGGCGGCGGCCGCAGCGCCGTCGCGGTTGTCGGCAGCCACGGCGGCTTCGTCGCTTCCGGGTTCGAGATGATGGTCGAACCAAGACTAGACCGCGTGCGATGGCTGATCGACCCCTTCGCCTTCTTTGGGGCGATACTCGACACCGGCGAATGGCCGCGGCCAGACGTCACCTCGCAATCCGGGCGTCGCGTGTTCTTCACCTTCGTCGAAATCGACCAAGCCGACGGGACCGTTCCCAACGTCGATCGGCCGCCGCTCGACGCAGTGCTGCGCAAGGTCGTCGCGCCGCACCCCGCCATTCCCGTGACATTGAGCTTTGACCCGCAACAATTCGGCGCGCGCTCCCATGACGACGCCGCCAATCGCAAAATGCTTGGGGATTTGCTCGCACAGTCGCAGGTCAACGGCGCGATCCGGCCCAATTTCTGCCGCGCGCCCAAAGGATTTTTCGAAGGGAAGAAGTCCTGCCTTGCGTTAAGCGACTTTGAAGAGGGTGGAAAAGAAGCGCCGCCTTCCGGTCGGCGTGGCGTCGGCGTGGAAAAATGGGACGTTGCGCTTTCAGACCTTCTCCGGCCGGGCGCCAATGCCCCGGACAACCGCAACAGCCTCGGCCTGATCCAGGTCACCTCGGAGACGCCATGGTCCGCCGCCGCGGAGACCGCCGCGCAACGCCTGGGCGTTCGCCCGATCGAGTTAATTCCCAATCTCACTTCCACCTCCTATCCTTCGATCGCTTACGTCGTCCCCCTGACGCGTCCATCCGCTGGCGGTCCCATTGTCGCTTTGCCCGGTGACGCTGCGTCGCGGGACGCGAAAATGGGCATGAGATTTCTCGTCGAGACCGAGGCGAGATTGGAGAGCACGGAAAACCCCGAACGCCTCGCGCCGCTGTTTTGGCGCTTTCACGCCAATTGGCTGGACGATCCGGACCTAGCAGAACGGATCGAGACAAAACTCCGCCAGTTCGAAAGCGCCGATGTGAAGCCGGTCGCCGTCAGCGATTATGGTGCGACCGTCGATGATTTCGCGCATTGCGAAGTCACGCCGATCGGCCCCGCCCTCTGGCGCGTGTCCAAATTGGGATCGCTCCATAATTTCCGCTTCGACGCCGCGGATAAGCTCGAACTCGATCTGTCGCGCAGCGACGGCGTGTTGGGCGCGCGCCGCCATGGACATTCGCTCTACATATCCGTCAATTCCGCGAGGACCGAAGCCGTGATCGCCATGCGGGACGCCGCGCCGCCGCCGGGTATCGTCGGGCTGGAGGACAGCCGATGGAGCGTTTTCAATCTCCAACGCCAGCCATGCGGATGGACATTTTCGGCGGCGGGTTTCGGCGCGGGAGATTTTAACTGGTACGACGTTCCGGCCGGCTATTATAATCTCTCGACGACAGCAGAAAACGGCAAAGCCTGGAGCACGACGATCCAGACCGACGCAAGTCATCGACTCACCTTTTCAATACCGCTGCAAACGCGTGGCCGGACCGATTACACGGTGCGCTGCAACTCCCAGTCTGCGGCGCCTGCGCCATGAAGCTGCACAAAAGCTTCGTCATCGCCTTGCTCGCCCTAGCTCCGGCCGCGGGTTATTTCCTGCTGCCTGGCGAAGACGAGCGGATCGCGATGCTGCTGCGCGAGGGCCGTCACCGGGAAGCTGCGACCGTGCTGGAGCAGAGGATCGCTACAGGTGACAAAAACCCCCAGCTTCTGGCGTCGCTGGCGCACGCGACGGAAGCGGCTGGCGATATTCCAGGCGCGATCACATTGATGAAAAAATTCGTCGAGCAGCGGCCTCGGGATCCGACCGGCTTCGACTATCTGGCGGGACTCTATTCCCTGGCCGGGTCGCCTGCGGAGATGATCGCGTCGCTGACCACGCTCGTCTCGATCGAGCCCAATCCCGAACGCGTCGGGCGTCTGGCTGGTTTGTACCGCCTTAACGGACGATTTCGACGACGAGTTCGACCTGCTGAAACGGACGCGAAATCTAGGGGTTGCCCTGAACTCCACCGATCTGGTCCGGCTGGGTGAATATCTCGCGGCCAAAGGGGACCGGCTGGCCGCGATTTCGCCTCTTCTCGAGGCCGACGCGCTTCTGCCTCCCGAGGTGGATCGCGGCCGCGTTCTGTTGTTCGACGTGCTCCTCGCCGCTGAACGTTATGACGAAGCCGTTTCCCGAGCCGTGAAATGGATTGAACAATGGAAGGAGCCCTGGATCGCCACGAGGCTGGTGCGGCGCCTCCCCGCGCGGACGCCGGAAAAAGACGTGGCCAGGCTCACGGCGGCGGCGATCGGGCATTTCCCCGAGACCTCCTTCTATATCGCGAAGACTGTCGCGGCCCAAGGCCGCTCGTCCATCGCCGCCGCGATCCTGTCGCGGTGGGCGAGCGATGAGCCGGCCCCGACGCTGGCTCAGATCGGCGGCCTAATTCAGGTCTCCGGCTCCATCGGGGATGCCACGCTGCTTTGGCGCCTGCTCCCGGTCATCATGGCAAAGCCGAAAGCCCTGGAGGCGCAAAGCTATTTCCTCGATGCGCTCGGGGATAAATTCGGCGACGGCGCGATTGTTCCGCTGATGGCCTCGATCCCTGAGCCAATCCTCCTCGCCCGACCGCTCTTCGCCGCCCGCTTCGCCTTGCGAACGGGCGACCAGCGTCTCGCGCTGCATTATCTGACCGGCGCCCGGCTTGCCGACATGCCGGTGGCGGACCAGCGAATCTGGGTCGATCTTCTGGCCGAGGCGACGTCGCCTCAGGCCGCCCTCGCCCTTCTGCTCGATCGACGGAGGCGGGGCGAACTGCCAGCGGAACTCCTTCCCAAATTGGCGGAGTTCGCGGGCCAACTGGGCCATCCGGGCGAACAAATGCTGATCATGAAGGAAATTTCTAGTCTTTAAGGCATGTCAGGCCAGGCCGGGCATCGAACATCATTGGGGATGAAGTCATGCAAGCGTCCAAGATTCGCGCCGTCATATATACATTGGTCTTCCTTCTGTCCGGCCGCGCCGAAGCCCTGGACACGGGGCTCGTTCGCGCGGGTGACAAGCTGAAGATCATCTTTTTCGAGACGATGGAATTGCCCGACGTTCCAAGCTCCGAGCGGAGATCGAGCGACAGTTCGAAACTGCGCGTTTTTTATCAGCGTGTGGATCTTTCCGGCGAATTCACCGTCGAGGCCAACGGCATGGTCGCCATACCGATACTGGGCTCGGTCGAGGCCGCCGGAAAATCGCCCGACCGTGTCCGCGAAAGCGCGCTCGCGGCCCTCGAAAAAGCGACCGGCCGGGCCGGCAACGCCTCCGTGGCGATCATCCAGCGCCAGCCGGTTTTTGTCGCCGGCGCCGCGCGCAATCCCGGCTCCTATGGGTATTTCTCGGGGATGATCGCGGCTCAGGCGCTCGCGCTCGCTGGCGGCCCGGAGCGCGACAATCTCGAATTCAGCCAAACGCTGAGCATGCTTGACCGCAAGGACCAGAGCGAAGTCGCGCGCGAACGCCAGCGAAAAGCTCTCGCGCGCAAGGCCGTCTATGTCACGCTCCGCGAGGGCGGGAAGAACACCCCCGCTCCGCCGCGCCTGGTCGAGCTTGCGGGCGGCGCTGACCGGGCCGCCGCCCTCATCGCCAGCGAGCGCGAAGCGATTGAATTGCGCCAACAAGCCAAACAAAACGAGCTGGCGAAAAAGCAGCAGGCCGCCGCCGGGATTCGCGAGGAAGTCGCCCTGATCCAGGGCCGGCTCTCGGACTTCGACGGGCAGATCAAGGCGCGAGCGGAGCGGCTCCAGAAGATGGAAAGTCTCTTCGCCAGCAAGGTCATCGACGACGAGCGCGTGTCGACTGTCCGCCGCGATTATATGGACCTGCAGGGGCGCCAAAGCGAATTCAAGATCAACCTCACCCAAGCCGCCAACCGCCTCGCCGCCGCCGAAACGGATCTCCGCCAAGCCCAGTTGAGCCAGCGCGGCGACATCGAAGCGGAGATCACCCAACTCGACGATCAGATCGCGGAAGGAGAAAGAAGCCTTCGCGCCAACGAGCAAGTCATGGCGCTCGCAGGCCAGAGTGTGCGGAGCCCCGCGCTAAATCGCCGAATGGAAATCCTTCGGGTGGACAAATCCGGACCTCAACTGCTCGACGCCGACGATATGACGGAACTCTTGCCCGGCGACGTTCTGAAAGTGGGAACCGAGGCCGCCGATCCCGCCAAGACCCTCGCGAGGCGCGCGCCAGCGCCGCTGTCGCAGAAATAACCCATTGGGCGCCTGAGCGTAGCGGCATCCGCATTTCGAATTCAACGCTACCCCCAAAGGGGTAGCGCCACTGACCTCCGCGACACCCTATGGAGAACTATTAGCGCCAGCGCAGCCCATGTTACCGTTTTTGCGGGGAAAATTGTCCGCGGAGCGGGTGCGACAACGCGCCAGCGTAGTCGCAATACGGAGGGAATGCCATGGCCAACAAAGTTCTGATCGTCTATTCGCAGGAAAGCGCCGCTAACGATTTTTCCGCGACGGTTTACGACGACTTGTTCATGGCCGCGCAACATCAGGCCGAAGCCGCAGGCGTGCCCTATGACATCGTGACGGCGGATAACCTTGCGACCATGAGCGCGACCCAGCTGGCGCAATATAGCGCGATCGTGGCCCCGTCGATGGCCTATGTTCAGGACCAGGCGCAGGCTACGACACTCACAACCCTGCTATCGGCGGCTCAAGCCCTGGGCGTCGGCATCATCACGTCCGGCAACTTCATGACCAACGCCGTGACCGGCGCCATTACCACCCCCTACCTGGCGATGAGCACGCTGCTTGGGGTGCTCCCCGTCACGTCGGGCACTGGAACCTATTCGGTGACGGAAGCCCCAGGCGCCACCAGCAATCCGATCATGGCTGGATATACGCCCACCACGCTCATCGGCGGCGCCAGCGGCCAATTCGCCGGGACCACCGCCGGCTACTATACCGCCACCGGCTACCAGAGCTTTGCCGCCAATGCCGGCGTGACCTCCACCACGCTCGCCAACATCAATCTCGAAGCCAGTCCGGGCGGCACGACGACCTCCTCCCTTGCGGGTGTGGTCCAGACGACGACCGGCGGCGCCACCAACACGGTGTTTGGGACCGATGGAATATTCGGCGACAGCAACCTGCTGCAGCACGTCATCCAGAACGCAGCCTTCGGCAGCGGCGCGTCGCTGACGCTCGACACGACCCGCTTCGCCGGCCTGTTCAACTCGCGCACCGATCTGGACCAGTCGCAGTTCCCGGCGGACATCAAGGCGGGCACGGGTGCGGGCATCTACGATCAAATGATCCCGATCATTCAGCAGTGGCAGCAGCAATATGGTTTCGTCGGCTCGTTCTACACCAACGTCGGCAACGGCGCCGCGGGCGACGGAAAATGCGGGCAATTCGCTGTCGCTGACGGCGCCCTACCTGAAGCAGCTTATGCAGATGGGGAGCGAGATCGGCAGCCACTCGATGGATCACCTGATCGCTCCGCCGACGGTCGATGCGAGCGGCAATCCGGTGCCCACCACCCTGGTGAACGGCCAGGCCGTCTCCACCTGGGACGAGAACACCAACACCCTTTATACCACGGCGCCAGCGAACGGATCCGCGCCCAACTGGACCTACAGCTATGAGTTCGGGAACTCCAATACGCTGATCAATCAGGCGCTCGGCACCACGGTCGCAGGCGCGGCCGTGCCCGGCGCCAACGACACAAGCGCGACATCTCTCAATATCCTGCAGTATTATCCGAGCGCGAACGGGCTTACGGCTATGTCAACGGCGGCTGGACCGGCGTCGGCTCGGGCTCCCCCAATGCTTTCGGCTACATCGACCCCAGCAATACGAGTTCGGTCTATATCGCGCCTAATGTCACTTTCGACTTCACCGAGGTTCAATATGACAACAAGACGCCCGCGCAGGCGCTGGCCGACTGGGAGTCCCTCTTCAACCAGCTCTCGGCCAACTCGCAGTCGCCGATCATCGTGTGGCCGTGGCATGACTATGGTGTGACCGACTGGAACACATCCACCAACACCCCGAACGCGGGCATTTATACGACGCAGATGTACACAAATTTCGTCGCTTACGCTGCCCAAGCCGGCTACGAGTTTGTGACCACGGAGGATCTCGCCGCCCGCGTCGCCGCCCAGCAGCGCGCGACGCTTACCGAGACCCACCCGACTGCGAATACGATCAATGTCACGGTCACGCCGGGCGTGGCCACGGACGACCTCGGCACAATGGCGCTCAACGTCACCAACGGCGGCGCGAATGTGATCCAGAACGCCGGCAGTTGGTATGCCTACGACAGCAAAAGCGTCTTCGTGGCCAAAGGCGGCGTCAGCAACGTCACCGCCACGCTGGGCGCGACCCAGGACGACGTCACCCATATTGACGCGCTGCCGCAGCGCGCCGATCTGCAGACCGTCACCGGCGACGGCTCGAACCTGTCGTTCTCGATGACCGGCGACGGCGTCACCGACATCCACGTCAAGACGCCGGGCGCTAACGTGGTTTCAATCCAGACATCGATTGTCGGGACTGAAGGGGCTGGCGCGCTCGCGCCGACCGCGACGCTGACCGGCGACGGATCTTTCGCTGAAATTCAACGACGGCGCGCTGGCTATCTCGCCCACTTCGCCGCAGGGCGCGCCCGTCCTCCACACTGTCACCGTCTCCGACCAGGCCACGGCCGTCGCCTCGTCGGGCAACGATTTCATCTTCGGCGGCACGGGCAACGACACCATCACCGGCGGCGCCGGCAACGACTATATCAACGGCGGCGGCGGGACCAATACCGCCGTGTACTCCGGGCTGGAGTCCAACTACAAGTTCACGCTGAACGCAGACGGCAGCGTGACCGTCGTCGACACGCGCACCGGGTCGCCGGACGGCACGGATACCGACGTCAACATCCAGGACTATAAGTTCAGCGACGGAAGCGTGTTCACCCAGGCGGAGCTCTTTTCTTCGACCTCAACGCCGATCAATATCAATCCTGTGACGACCGTTCACGCCAACAATCTTGCCTACAGCGGCGACGTGACGGGACCGAATAATTTCATCGATCTGTCGAATCTCGAAGCGAGCTACGGCGACCTGATCCAGGCGTTCGGGACCAACACGCAGTCCATGCAAAATTGGTATCACCTACAACCAACCCAGCGAGAATCGGCCCGATACATTTGACGGGCTCGATTATATCGCCAGCTATGGCGATCTGATCAACGCATTCAAATCCGTCGGCTCCGAGCAGGCAGTGCTCGACGCCGGAGCGTCGCACTTCATCACCAATGGTTCCGCCGAAGGCCGCACGACGACCTTCAATAGCCTCGACTACATCGCCAGTTACAGCGATCTGATCGCAGCCTTTGGGGCCAATGGCGACGCCGGCGCCTATCACTTTATCGAACATGGCGTGACCGAAGGCCGCACGACGAGTTTCGACGGACTGGATTACATCGCCAGCTATAGCGACCTCATCAAAGCTTTCGGCGCCAACGAGCAAGCCGGCGCGGATCATTTCATCACCCACGGCTCCGCCGAAGGCCGCACGACGAGTTTTGACGGGCTCGATTACATCGCCGGATACACCGACCTGATGAAAGCGTTTGGCGCGAACAATGACGCGGGTGCGAGCCACTATATCCAGAATGGCTTCAACGAGGGCCGTACGGCCCAAGCGTTCAATGTCAGCGCCTATGAGGCGGCCCATACCGACCTCATCGGAAAATACGCTTCAAACGACGCTTTCCTGACTGCGTATATCAACACCTATGTAACGACAGGAAAGTTTCTGACCTGAACGCCATTTATGGAACCGAGACAAGGGAGTATTGGTCTCGGTTCCATGAAACATCTACCGCGAATAACAAGCATAGATGCTAATCTATGATCAATCGAAAACTGTAACTATTGGTTCATGGCCCTCCCATAAATTGCCAACCACAATGTAAAGTCTGAAAAGACGCGATCAACTCGCGACCTTAAGGCGCAATGCTGGAAACATTTCCCGAAAGGACAAAAAAATGACCATTAAAGTTGGTAATATAACCTTAGACGGAAATGTCGCGGACTGGCTTGCGGCGCCGCTCGTCCAAGTCACATCAAACACCGTCGCTGGGTATAATATTTACGGCCAGCTCGTTTCCGATCCAACCCTTGGCAATACCTATGTCATCGGAATCAGCGCCACCTCCACCACCGATCAGGTCATAGGCGCAAATACGTATATCTATCTTAATACCGATCAGAACTCTTCGACGGGTTACAGCCCGTGGGCCGGCTCTAATGTTGGCGCGGAATACGTCGTGATTTTCCAGACCACGTCGGGAGTGCTCCAGCCTTATCTCTACGCGGCCACGTCCGCGGGTATCGGAACCACGCCGCTCAATGCCGGAGCTCCGCTCAATTGGGCCCCCTCGGCCGCCGACGGCGGCAAAAGTGTGGAGATCGCCATCCCGCAGTCGCTGTTGACGCCGACAGGCGGCGCGGCGCCGCATTCGATCAATTTCGAGGCTCTGATCAACAATTCGGTAGGGCTGCCGACCTATTTCGGAAGCGTACCGGAATATACCATCACAGATCCCACCACCCCGCCGGTCGCCCTTAAAGTTGGCAACATCACATTAGACGGAAATATTGCGGATTGGCCGTCCGCCCCGCTCGTCCAGACTGCGGCAAACACCGTTGCTGGGTATAATATTTACGGCCAGCTCGTCTCCGATTCCAAGCTTGGCAATACCTATGTCATCGGAATCAGCTCCACCTCCGCTACCGATCCGGTCATCGGCGCGAATACCTATATTTATCTCAATACCGATCAGAATTCCGCGACGGGTTTCAGCCCGTGGGCCGGCTCCAATGTTGGCGCGGAATACGTCGTGGTTTTCCAGATCACGGCCGGAGTTCTCCAGCCTTATCTCTACGCCGCCACTTCCGCCGGCATCGGAACCACCCCGCTCAATGGCGGACAGCCGCTCAACTGGGCCCCTTCTGCCGCCGACGGCGGCAAAAGTGTGGAGATCGCCATCCCGCAGGCGCTTCTGACGCCGTCAGGCGGCGCGGCGCCGCAGTCGATCAATTTCGATGCTCTGATCAATGGCTCGGCAGGGCTGCCTGCCGTTTTAGGAAGCGCACCGGAATACACCATCAATCCATCAACCACTCAGACGGTCAATCATTCGATCAAGAAGGTTGCGATCATCTGGTCGCAGGAAACCGCAAACAATTACTTCAAGGGCGCCACGGACGCCACTGGGGCTCTGATACCGCAAGCGTCGCTCACGACGGCTTATTCCGACCTGTTCATGACGGCGCAGCACCAGGCGGAAGCCGCAGGCGTGCCCTATGACATCATCACGGCGGATAACCTCGCGACCATGACCGCGGCCCAGCTGTCGCAATATAGCGCGCTGGTGATCCCGTCGATGACCAACGTGCAGAACGCGGCGCAGGCGGCGCAAATCACAACCGTGCTGTCGCAGCTTGAAAGCCAGTACCACGTCGGCATCATCACTGCCGGCGACTTCATGACCGCCGACGCCAATAACGCCCTCCTGCCGACCCCCTACCTTGCGATGCAGACGCTGCTTGGGACAACTCTCTCCAGCTATGGCACAGGGACCTATTCGGTGTCGGTCGACCCTGGCGCCACCAGCAATCCAATCATGGCTGGATATGCTCCCGGCGCGCTCATCGGCGGCGCCAGCGGTCAGTTCGCCGGAACCACCGCCGGCTACTACACCAACACCGGCTACGTGAGTTACGCGGGGCTTGGCGCCACGCCGACGACCACGCTCGCCGACATCAACGTCACGACCGCGCCGGGCGCTGCGACGACCTCCTCCGTGGCGGGTGTGATCCAGACCACCAACAACGGCGCCGTCAACACGCTCTTTTCGACCGACGGACTGCTCGGCGACAGCAACTTGCTGCAACACGTCATCCAGAACGCGGCGTTTGGCAGCGGCCCCTCGCTGACGCTCGACACGACCCGCTTCGCCGGTCTGTTCAACTCGCGCACCGATCTGGACCAGTCGCAGTTCCCGGCGGACATCAAGCCAGCGAGCGGGCCGGGCATCTACGACCAAATGATCCCGATCATGCAGCAGTGGCAGCAACAATATGGTTTCGTCGGATCGTTCTACACCAACGTCGGCAACGGCGCTGCTGGCGCCGATAACGCAGGCAATTCGCTGACGCTGACCGCGCCTTACCTGAAGCAGCTTATGCAGATGGGGAGCGAGATCGGCAGCCACTCGACGGACCACCTGATCGCTCCGCCGACCGTCGATGCGAATGGCAATCCGGTGCCCACCACGGTGGTGGCCGGCCAGACCGTCTCCCTTTGGAATGAGAACACCAACTACCTTTACACCACGGCGCCGGCGAATGGTTCGGCGCCCAATTGGACCTACGCCTATGAGTTCGGGAACTCCAATACCCTGATCGATAAGGCTCTTGGCACCACGATCGCGGGCGCGGCCGTGCCCGGCGCCAACGACACGAGCGCGACGGCTCTCAACATCCTGCCGTATTATCCGAGCGCGAACGGGCTTACCGGCTATGTCAACGGCGGCTGGACCGGCGTCGGCTCGGGATCCCCCAATGCTTTCGGCTACATCAGCCCGACCAACACGAGTTCGGTCTATATCGCGCCGAATGTCACGTTCGACTTCAGCGAGGTTCAATATGACAACAAGACGCCTGCGCAGGCGCTGGCCGACTGGGAGACGCTTTTCGGCCAGCTCTCGGCCAATTCGCAACAGCCGATCATCGTATGGCCATGGCATGACTATGGCGTGACAAACTGGAACACCACCACCGATACAGCGAATTCGGGCCCTTACACCACGCAGATGTTCACGAGTTTTGTCGCTTACGCCTATAACGCCGGCTACGAATTCGTGACTTCGGAAGAGCTCGCCGCCCGCATCGCCGCCGAGCAACGCGCGACGATCACGGAGACCAACCCGACCGCGAGCACGATCAATGTCACAGTCACGCCCGGCGTGGCCACGGACGACCTCGGCACAATGGCGCTCAATGTGACCAATGGCGGCGCGAATGTGATCCAGAACGCCGGCAGTTGGTACGCCTACGACAGTAAAAGCGTCTTCGTGGCCAAGGGAGGCGTCAGCAACGTCACCGTCACGCTTGGCGCGACCCAGGACGACGTCACCCATATTGACGCCCTGCCGATGCGCGCCGATTTGCAGACCGTGACCGGCAACGGCTCCAACCTGTCGTTCTCGATGACCGGCTCCGGGGTCGCAAGCGTCCACGTCAAGACGCCGGGGACCAATGTCGTCTCCGTCCATGGTGTGACTGCCGCCACGCTGACGGGAGACGAGCTTTCGCTGACCTTCGCCAACGTCCCGTTGGCTATCTCGCCCACTTCGCCGCAGGGCACGCCCGTCCTCCAAACGGTCACCGTCTCCGACCAGGCCACGGCCGTCAACTCGTCGTCGGGCCATGATTTCATCTTCGGCGGCACGGGCAATGATACGCTGGTTGGCGGCCCGGGCGATACGCTGACCGGAGGCGCTGGCGCCGATATATTCGTCTATACCAACGGCGCAAATTCGCTCGTGTCCGCCTTTGACACGATCACGGATTTTGGCAACGGAGCCGACAAGTTCAGGATCGGCCATACCGTTACCGCAGCGAATTTCCATGCCGCCTCAAGGACCGCGAGCGGCAATTTAAGTAACGATCTCGCCGCGGCGCTGATCGCGACCCCCCTCGCGGCGAGCGGAGCAGATTTAGTAAGTCTGACTGGCACAGGGTCGGATGCTGGCAGCTATGTCGTGATCAACAATGCAGGCGCCACTGGATACAAATCCGGGTCTGACGCTGTGATCAAATTGCTGACAGGAGCCGCAACGGTCAACTCCACCAGCTTTATCGTGTGAGAACACAAATCGGACCATGGACTGTCTAACGCGCGACGCCGGCACACCGCTGGCGCGCGCAAGAAAAAAGGTTATAATTCATATACTTGGCCAGTCTCGCGGCGGACTGATCGCGAAAATCCATGCCGCTGCAGAAGCTCTCGGCTTCCCGTCCGAATGATCGCCACCAATTAGGGCCCGCGTAACGAAATCGCCTTTGCGCGCAAGATACCGAGAAGCAGGAGGGCAATTCCATGGCCTCGACAATCGCCTTTATCGATCAACTGCAAGGCGCAAACTATTCGACCCTATCCTCGACCAACTTCGAGGTCGGTATTGTTGACCCGGACAGCTCAGGCCTGACCTCCCCACAAATCAGCAGCCTCGAATCCTCTGGCAAAACCTTGTTGGCCTATTTGAGCATTGGCTTGGCGAATAATTACCGCAGCTATTGGCAGCCGAGCTGGAATACCAGCCCGCCCAGCTTTATTCTGGGAGCAGCCACGAGCTGGCCGGGAGCGTATTACGTCGCATTCTGGAGCCCGGAATGGCAACAAATTGTGATCAACCAGGCGGTCGCGCTTGCCCAGCAAGGCTATGACGGCGTCGATCTCGATGTCGTCGACGTCTATTTGCTCGCGAATTTGGCGGCTGCTGACGGCGGCGTCGCCAACGCCCGAGCGGACATGGTGAAGTTTATCGAAGCCATCTCGGTCGCGACCAAAGCAGTCAATCCCAACTTCAAGATCGTGCAAAACAACGCGCTGGACCTGTTGACCATAAATCCCGACGATCCGACGAGCGCCACCAACACTGCGTATCTCTCCTACATCGATGGCGTGCTGGCCGAGAGCACCTTTTATCTGCCCGACAACTCGACACCCTCCTGGTCATCTTTCAACCTGCAATATGCCGCCCACGCGGTGGCTGCCGGCAAGACGGTTTTCTCCATCGATTATCCGTCGTCGGCAGCAGCGCAACAGGACTACATCAACCAGGCGATTGCGAACGGATTTGTGCCCTACGCCGCTACGTCTGATCAATCCCTGGCAGCCACGATTGAACCGGTCAATTATCAGACACCGAACCTCCTGCCTGCCGACTGGCTGTCTGCGTTCACAAATGAAACGGTGGTCGCGCCGCCGCTCAACGCGCCGCCGCTCAGCGCTCCGGCGTTCGAAGCTCCGACTTATGCGGGCTCCGCATCAAGCGGTAATTGGAACTTGAGCGGCGTGGCGCCGACAGGGACCACGCTCAACATTTACGACCGGACCCAGATCAGCGCGAGCAATCCCACCGGATTGGTCGCGACCGTCGCCGTCACCGCCGCGGATGGCTCTTGGTCCGCCACGGGCCTTTTGGCGAATTCCGCGAATAGCCTGAGCGTCGCCCACGATTTCTATGTGACTGTCGCCGGCGCCTCGGGCGGATCTGGCGACTATTGGATAGGAACGTCGGGCAACGACACATTCACATTCGGATCGGAACAAGCGCTGCTTAACGGCGGCGTCTGGGGCAATGGCGGAAATGACATAATTGCGTTCAGCGCGCCGGTGTCCCTGACCGACGCGGACTTCGCCAATGTCCAACTTGGCGGCCTTGCCCTGCCTTCGGGCGACACGACGGCCAACAGCACGGGTTTGGCGCTGACATTGGATGGGGCCAGCACGGTACTTTAGGGACCAACGCCGCGAACGCCGGAATCACGACTGTGACTGCGGGAAATGGCGATACCAGCATCACCGACGGCAATTCCGGGACATTGACCGTGGATGCGTCCGCAATGGCGCCGACCGCGACCATGACGCTGTCCTCTGGAGCCGGAACGGAAGGATTCACTGTCACAGGTCTGACGGGATCGCTCGATGCGAGCGCGGTGAATGGCGCAGTCAATGTGACGGCAACGGGAACAGCAGCGCAGACCATCACAACGGGCGGCGGCGACGACACGATCACCGCCGGACCGAGCGACACCATCACGGGCGGCGCAGGGAACAATACTTTTGTCTACACCAGTGGCGCGAACTCATTGTATTCGGCCTATAACACGATCACTGACTTCAGCGTAAGCGGAACAGATTATTTCAAAATCGGGCACACAGTCCGGTGGAGGAATTTTCATTCGTTGACGCTCGACAACGCCAGCGGCAACTTATCCGATGACCTCTCGGCGTTACTGACGTCTTCCAATTTTGCATCTCAAGGAGCGGATCTTGTCACGCTCACGGGATAAGCGTCGGATGCCGGAAGCTATGTCGTCATCAACAATGCCGGAGCCCCTGGCTATAATAGCGGCGTCGACGCCGTAATCAAGCTGACCGCCGGGGCGGCGAACGTGCATGCTTCAAGCTTCATTGTGTGAGCGACAAGGTGCGTGACGCAGGGTGGGTGTTTCGCCGCAAGGCGATAGGGGTCTCCCGCTTGGCCCGGCGGCGCGACACCACCGCGCCTCGATGCTAACCCTGCCAAATCAACATGGATCGAAACGAGCGTGCTGATAGCGCGCCGTTTCTGTCGTAAGTCTCATTAAGAAATGCGTGATTGCCGTCAAAATGCCGTCAAGATCGCGTAAATGGTCATATGTCAAGCGTGACGAAGCTCAAGCCAGCAAGGACTGGAGCATCGTCCGTTTGGCGCCGCCAACGCACAGGAAATTGCCGCATCCTATGAAATTTGCAAGGGTCTTTAATTAACGAGACACAGGGAGGGCAATTATGGCCAGCTCGACACTCGCGTTTATCGATCAGCTGCAAGGCGCAAACTATTCGAACCTTTCCTCAACCAACTTCGAGGTGGGTATCGTTGACCCGGACAGCTCTGGTCTGACCTCTGCCCAAATCAGCAGCATCGAAATCGTCTGGCAAAACATTATTGGCCTATTTAAGCATTGGCCTGGCGAACAATTACCGCAGCTATTGGCAGCCGAGCTGGAATACCAGCCCGCCCAGCTTTATTCTGGGGGCAGCCAAGAGCTGGCCGGGAGCGTATTACGTCGCATTCTGGAGCCCGGCTTGGCAACAAATTGTGATCAACGAGGCGGTCGCGCTTGCCAAGGCAGGCTATGACGGCGTCGATCTCGACGTCGTTGATGTCTATTTGTACTCGAATGTAGCGAATGCTGACGGCGGCGTTGCCAACGCGCGAGCAGACATGGTGAAGTTTATCCAAGCCATCTCGGTCGCGACAAAGGCCGTTAATCCCAACTTCAAAATCGTGCAAAACAACGCGCTGGACCTGTTGACCGTCAATCCCAACGATCCGACGAGCGCCACCAACACTGCGTATCTCTCTTACATCGATGGCGTGTTGGCCGAAAGTACGTTCTATCTTCCGGACAACTCGATCCCGTCCTGGTCAAGTTACAATCTGCAATATGCCGCCCACGCGGTGGCTGCTGGCAAGACGGTATTTTCCATCGATTATCCGTCGTCGACAACGGCGCAACAGAGCTACATCACGCAGGCGATTGCGAAAGGATTTGTGCCCTATGCGGCCACATCTGATCAGTCGCTGGGCCCCACGATTAAATCGGTCAATTATCAGGCGCCTAATCTCCTGCCTTCCGACTGGCTCTCTCTGTTCACGAATGCAACGGTGGTCGCGCCGCCGCCGCTCAACGCCCCGACGTTCAACGCTCCGACCTACACGGGGTCCGCACCCGACGGTTTTTGGAACTTGAGCGGCGTGGCGCCGACGGGGTCCATGCTCAACATTTACGACCGGACCCAGGTCAGCGCGAGTAATCCAACCGGGTTGATCGCCACCTTCGCCGTCACCGCCGCCAATGGCTCATGGTCCACCACGGGTCTTTTGCCGAGTTCCGCCAACAGCCTGAACGTCGCCCACGATTTCTATGCGACGGTCACCGGCGCTTCGGGCGGATCTGGCGACTATTGGATAGGAACGTCGGGCAACGACACATTCACCTTCGGCTCGGAACAAGCGCTGCTTAACGGCGGCGTCTGGGGCAATGGCGGAAATGACATCATTGCGTTGAGCGCCCCGGCGACGCTGACCGACGCGGACTTCGCCAATGTCCACCTTGGCGGCCTTGCTCTGCCTTCGGGCGCGACGGCCAACAGCGCGGCCTTGGCGCTGACCTTGAATGGGGCCAGCGCGGTCGACTTTGGGGACCAATGCCGCGAACGCCAAAATCGCGACTGTGACTGCGGGGAGCGGCGACGCAGAGCATCACGGACGGAAATTCCGGAACCTTGACCGTGAATGCGTCCGCAATGGCGCCGACCGCGACGATAATTCCTCATCTGGAGCCGGAACGGAAGGGTTCACTGTCACCGGTCTGATGGGATCGCTCAATGCGAGCGCGGTGAAGGGCGCGGTAACGGTGACGGCGACCGGAACAGCAGCGCAGACGATCACAACGGGCGCCGCGGCCACACGATCACCGCTGGACCGGGCGATACCATCACGGGCGGCGCAGGGGGAGACGCTGTCGTCTACACCAGCGGCGCGAACTCATTATATCCGGCCTATGACACGATCACCGATTTCAGCGTGAGCGGAACAGATTATTTCAAGATCGGGCACACGGTCACGTCGTCGAATTTCCAATCTTTGACGCGCCGCGCCCGCGGCAACCTATCCGGTGACCTCTCGGCGGTACTGACGTCTTCCAATTTTGCAGCGCAAGGAGCGGATCTTGTCACGCTCACAGGATCGGCGTCGGATGCCGGAAGCTATGTCGTCATCAACAATGCCGGAGTCGCGGGCTATGATACGCGGCGTCGACGCCGTCATCAAGCTCACCGCTGGCGCGGCGAACGTGCATGCTTCAG
>CAWFBN010000196.1:0-14961 GCA_963813955.1 uncultured Alphaproteobacteria bacterium
AGGCGAAAGCGGCGGGGCAGCGCCTCAAGGCGCTCGGCCTCAACCTTCGACACGGGCTTCACGTCCGACCTGACCCGCGCCCAGAACACCATGACGTTGATGGCTCGCCGAACTCGGCCAGACCGCGTCTTCCCCGCTCCCGGGGATCAGGCGCTCAACGAGCGCGACTATGGCGACCTGTCCGGCCTCAACAAGGACGAGGCCCGCAAGAAATGGGGCGACGAGCAGGTGCATTTGTGGCGCCGGTCCTATGACGTTCCCCCGCCCGGCGGCGAAAGCCTCAAGGATACGGTGGCGCGCGTGCTGCCCTATTACAATCAGGAATCCTGCCCGCCGTCCTGCGCGGCGAGCGCACCATCGTCGCGGCGCATGGCAATTCGCTGCGCGCTCTCGTGATGGTGCTCGACCGCCTGACGCCGAAACCATCCCGGCGATGGAGCTGGCGACCGGCGTACCCCTGGTCTATCGCCTCAAGGCGGATTTCACGGTGGAGTTCAAGCAGGTTTTGAAGGCGCTGAAGGCGGCCTGATTGTTGGCGCCAATGCCGTCAAATTGCGGCGCTGCCAATGGTTCGAGACGGCCTCCTCGGGGGGCCTCCTCGCTATGAAGGCTCTCAGCGGCGCAAAAGGCAAGCGCCTCACCTATCGGCGGATTGACGAAAAAACGGAAAATCGAGTTTGATCAACAACTTAAAAGTTGTTGATTTTCAACGGTTTTTTGTGTAAAAAGTAATGGGACTGCGGCCAATTGATTGGGTATATTATCCGAAGCGTTCATAGCTACGGTTGGCGATATGGTAGCCATCCTATATGGGCTTGAAGTAGGCGGGGTCGGGTCCCACCACTGCACAGGGTAGCCGTAAAAGCGAAAGATCTGCTGTTGTTCGCGACGCATTCT
Organism: uncultured Alphaproteobacteria bacterium; assembly: GCA_963813955.1. Lineage (GTDB taxonomy): Bacteria > Pseudomonadota > Alphaproteobacteria > Rhizobiales > Beijerinckiaceae > Rhodoblastus. The sequence continues at coordinate 898 of CAWFBN010000196.1, forward strand.
TGCCCCGCTGAAAGAAGGCAGTAATTTCACTCCGTACCCAGCGAATGTGCGGCAGCTTTCTATCTCACCTTCGGCTATGAAATCTGTTGACGCAATGCGTGGTTTCAGAGCCTCGGCGAAGCGAGAGTTGCAAGCTCTCGTATGGTATATGTCGCAGGCTTTGAAGAACGCACTTGCCGCAATGTCCGCAGGGACAAGGCTTGTATCTTCAAAATGTGGGATAACGTCTACCAATCTTCGATCTAAACATTCGAAATAAACACGGCCAAGCTCAAGATACAGACCGCCTACTTTGCCTTGCATCTTTATCAATTCAAAATATGCACCAAGTTGAGAGTAGGACAGGCCGCCACGATGGCTATAAACGAGTTTAACATTCTTAACTGACCCGTACCTACCAAGCGAATTGTTGACGACGAAGTGAGTTATCCTTTCAAGGAGAACCCTCGTAAGCCAGCAATAAAACCAGTTATTATCTAGAGACCTTAGAGAGGCAAATGGATTTTTATATCCCTTCATGTTTTTTTTATTTGAACATACAGTAAAAATGGTGAATGGGCGCTTTGCCAGATAATTGCATGCAATTAGCTTGTTTTTTTCAGTGAGCTTTAAGAAGTGAACGCGTTTGGCCTTGAAGTTCACGAAGCCGCTATTATTTCTAGAGAGCCAATAATCTCCGTGATTTTCGTATTCTCGGCGCACAAGAATGCCAGAGACAACAAGCCGTCTGAGGACCCGTTAGGGTCAAGCGGGCGTACTCGCGACAGGCCTGGCTCCCCGGCTTCGTCGATATATGCTACGTATTCGTAATCAGCAGTCATGAGAGCGTGCCGTGAAAAAACAAATTGGAGGCCAAGATTTCGCAGGACGACAATTTTCCTAGCCTAGCGCGGGAACTTGGCTGTGACGAGCCCGAAGAAGCCTTCAACGCCGCCCTCAGGCGCGTTGCAACGCATAAGCCGATGAGTGATCCGCCGCCGGTGCCGAAAGAGCGGAAGGTATGCCCTGAATGCCAGCACACGTTTCAAGGGAACGGCTGGACGGCATTGACGCTCACTGGAAGGCGAAGCACGATCAAATAATGTCGTATGCTGAGGCATGGCCCTTGATCAAAATCGGAAAATACAAATCCGCCGAATAGGTGGAATTTTTCATTGCCACGTCAGGCGACACTTGGCTTGTAAATATTCGCCTTAATTTCACGTCCGGCGCAAGGTCAAGTTGATCCGGCCGGGCGGTGACAGCAACGTCGACGTTCCCGGCAAAATCTTGTCGACGCCGTGGAACATTTTTCGCGCCGGGCCGCCGAAGACGAGGACGTCGCCGGATTCCAGCATCACCGTTTGCGTCGGTCCGCCGCGCGTCTCGCCGCCAAAGCGGAAGCGGCAGGAGTCTCCGAGCGACAAGGACAGAATCGGCGCGGAAAAGTCCTGTTCGTCGCGGTCCTGATGCGCGCCCATGCGGGCCTGGGCGTCGTAGAAATTGATCAGGCAGGCGTCCGGCGCGCCAGGGTCATCGGAAAAATCGCGCCACAGCCGCAGTGACGCTGTCGCGGCATGGGCGGCCAGGGCCGGCCGGTCTCGGGATGGGTTGTCTGGTAGCGATAGCCGGAGATGTCCGACACCCAGCCCACAGCGCCGCAATTGCTCATGCGCACGGAGAAAGGCTTGCCGCTGCGCGGCATGGCGGGGCGATAAAGCGGCGCCTCGCGCAAAACCTCGCGCAGGTCGGCCAGCAAAGCCTCCTGCTCCGCCCGGTCGAGCGCCGTTTTATAAAGGCGCAGACCGGGTTTGAGCACAGGCTCAGGATTGCCTCAGTTTGGCTTGGCGCCGCCTTTGGCGACGCCGACCTTGGCCGGGCGCAGCACGCGTTCGCCGATGGCGAAACCTTCCTCGACCACCTGCGCGACGGAGCCGGGGGCATGTTTTCGTCCTGGACTTCGAACAGGGCCTCGTGGAAATTCGGGTCGAATTTCTGGCCCTTGGGGTCCAGCTTGCGCACGCCATGGCGGGAAAGGCGCGACAGGAAGTCGCGCTCGGTCAGTTCAATGCCCTCGACAAAGGATTTCAGCGCAGTGTCGGCTGCGGCGCGGGCCTCGGCGGGAACGCTTTCCAGCGCGCGCTTGAGATTATCGCCAAAGGTCAGCATGTCGCGCGCAAAAGAGGTCACGCCATAGAGCCTTGGCGTCGGCGACTTCCTTTTCCGTGCGACGGCGCAGGTTTTCCATTTCCGCCAGCGTGCGCAGCACCTTGTCCTTGAGGCTGGCGTTCTCGGCAATCAGAGCCTGCACGCCGCCGCGTCGCGTTCGGCGTCGCTCTGGACCTGATCCGGCGCCGGGGACTGGGCGTCTTCCGTCTGGGCAAGCGTTTCGTCCTGCGGGTTGTTTCCGTTCATCAATCCAACCATTCGTTGTTTCAAAAACCTTTTCCGATCCGAGTGGATCGGATCGGAAAAGGCTTTCGCTGTTCAATTGCTGCGCTTTCGCATGAAAGCGCTTTCGGCCTGCATATCGCCCCGGACAATGCAAAAATCAAGCTTGCCGCTGGGGATTGAACACCTCGAGCAAATGCCGGCAAACGGCGCCCTGCCGCGCCGGATTGACCACTTTGGCGCCCGTCAGATCCGTGACGTAGAAGGTGTCCACCGCCTTTTCGCCGAAGGTGACGATATGGGCCGAGGCGATGTTGAGGTTCAGCTCGCGACAAGGCGAAGGTCAGATCGAACAGCAGTCCGGGGCGGTCGAGGCCGGAGACCTCGATCACGCTGTACATATGCGACAGGCTGTTGTCGATGACCACATCCGGCGGCACCGAAAAGGTCTCCGCGCGTATTTGCGCGGCGCTGGCCTTGGCTGCGACCAGGTCGCTGAGGCGGATTTCGCCGCGCAGGGCCAGTTCGATCGAGCGGGCGATGCGCTGGCCGCGCCGCATTTCGTCCTCGTCGCGCTCGAAGGCGCGCGAGATCGAGATGGTGTCGAGCGCCAGCCCGTCGGTGGTGGTGAAAATCTGCGCGTCCACGATATTGGCGCCCGAGGCCGCGCAAGCGCCGGCGATGATCGACAGCAGGCGGGGATGGTCGGGCGCGACGACGGTGAGTTCGGTGACGCCGCGAAAGGCGTCGGTGGACACTTCCGTCGCGAGCGAATGCATTTCCACCGCGCTGGCGTGCAGCAGCAGCGGCGTGCTGGATCTTGTGCGGCAGATCGACCTTGAGCCAATAGGCCGGATAATGCCGGGCGCCGTAATCGGCGAATTCGTGGTCCGACCACGCCGGCAATTCTACCCGCAATTCCTGCTGTCTCTGGGCGACGCGGCGCTTGCGGTCGACCGAGGAATGGCCGCCGGCGAGCACGATTTCGGTTTCCCAGTAAAGCGTGCGCAGCAACTCGCCTTTCCAGCCGTTCCACACGCCGGGACCGACCGCCCGAATGTCGCAGACGGTCAGGACCAGCAGCATTTTCAACCGCTCGATGGTCTGCACCAGCTTGGCGAAGCCTTCGATGGTGCGCCGGTCGCCGAGATCGCGGCTCTGGGCGATATTGGACATGACGAGATGGTTTTCGACCAGCCAGGCCGCCGTCTCCGTCTCCGCCTCGTTCAAGCCCAGACGCGGGCAGAGCTTGCGCGCGATCGCGCCCCGAGGAGCGGAATGATCCTCCTTGCGGCCCTTGGCGATGTCATGCAGCAGCAGGGCCACATAAAGCGCGCGGCGATGCGAGATGGACGGCATGATTTCGCTGGCCAGCGGCAATTCGGTCGGGCTTTGGCCCAGTTCCACCGCGGCCAGTTCGCCCAGCGCGCGCAGCAGATGCTCGTCCACCGTATAGTGGTGGTACATGTTGAACTGCATCATCGCGACGATGCGGCCGAAATCGGGGATGAAGCGGCCGAGCACGCCGGCTTCGTTCATCAGCCGCAGGGCGCGTTCGCTCGATTGCGGCGTGGTGAGGATCTCGATGAACAGCCGGTTGGCTTCCGGGTCGGCGCGCAATTTCGCGTCGATGCGCGGCAAGGGACTGGGTCACCAGCCGCAAGGCGTCGGGATGGATCGGCAATTCATTGCGCGCCGCCACCGAGAACAGCCGGATGAGATTGATCGGCTCCTGGTCGAACACGTCGGTCGAGGCCACGGTGACGCGGTCGGTTTCCAGCGCGAAGGGGCCGAGATCCGTCGGCTTGGACGCGCCGCCGCAATTTTCCGACAAAGCGGTCGAAAACGGCGCGCGGCTTGGCCTGGCGCTCCTCCAGCGCGGCGCAGACGATATTGGTCAGATCGCCGACATGCTTGGCGACGGCGAAATAATGCTTCATGAAGCGTTCGACCGCCGAAAGGCCGTCGCGCGTCGAATAGCCGAGTTTTTCCGCGACGCGCGCTGCAAATCGAAACTCAGCCGCTCCTCGGCGCGGCCGGTGACGAAATGCAGGTGGCAGCGGACCTTCCACAAGAAAGTTCTCGCAGCGGCGAAACAGCCGCAATTCCTGTTCGCTGAACAGGCCGACGCCGACCAGCGCCTCGACGTCCTGCACGCGATAGGCGTATTTCGCGATCCAGAACAAGGTGTTCAGATCGCGCAAGCCGCCCTTGCCCTCCTTGACGTTGGGCTCCACGAGATAGCGCGACGCGCCGGCGCGCTGGACGCGCTCGTCGCGCTCCGCGAGTTTGGCGGCGACGAATTCCGGCGCGCTGTTGCGCACGATCTCATGATCGAAACGCGCCAGCATGCTGTCGAGCAGGGTCCGGTCGCCGAGAATGAAGCGGCATTCGAGCAGGGTGGTGCGGATGGTCATGTCGGCCTTGGCCTGCTTCAGGCATTCGTCGACCGTGCGCGTGGCGTGGCCGACCTTCTGCTTGAGGTCCCACAGCAGGTAGAGCATGGCTTCGATGACCGCTCTCGTCGCCGGCGCGGTTGTGGCCGCGCAGCAGAAACAGCAGGTCGATGTCCGAGCCGGGCGCCAGCGCGCCGCGTCCATAGCCGCCCACCGCGACAACGCAAGGCCTCGCCGTCGCCGCGCCGGGCTGGATGTATTTCACGACGCAGGAATGGATGGCGCGCAACATTTCGTCTTCGACATAGGCGATATGCGCGCCGCAGGCGAGGCCGGCGCCTTTGGCCTCCAGGGCGCGCCGCGCCGTCTCCCGGCCCTGCGTCCAGCGCCCGCGCGAAAACATCGACCACGGCTTTGCGGAATTCGGCGCTGCCGGCGCCTTGCGTCCTGGCCAGCCGGGCGACTTCCGCGTCGATCGCGGCGCGGTCGATCAGCGCCTTCATGGGAAGGTCGAGCCGCGGCCCCGTCCATTTCGGAGCGCGGATCCGGTTTCCTTCGGCGGCGACGCTTGGCAACAATTCATCCGGTCGCCTCCAGAGCGCTTGTGTCTGACCTCGATCGCGTCCCAGATGGCGGCGGCGACATCGGGGCCGCCGGTGCGCTGGATCGCCCGGATTCCCGTCGGCGAGGTGACGTTGATTTCGGTGAGAAAGCCGTCGATCACGTCGATGCCGACGAAGAGCAGGCCGCGCTTTTTCAGCTCCGGCCCGATGGTCGCGCAGATTTCCTTTTCGCGCGGCGAAAGCTCGGCGGCTTCGGCGGCGCCGCCGCGCACCATGTTGGAGCGGATGTCATTGGCCGCCGGCACGCGATTGACCGCGCCGCAGGGCTGGCCATCGACGAGGATGATGCGTTTGTCGCCGCGGCTGACGGCGGGCAGGAATTTCTGCACCACCCACTGCTCGCGAAAGCTGGTGGCGAAAAGATCGAACAGCGAGCCGTAATTGGCGTCCTGCGTCAGCAGCCGGAAGACGGCGGCGCCGCCATGGCCGTGCAGCGGCTTCATCACCACTTCGCCATGTTCGGCGCGAAAGGCGTCGATCGCCGCCTTGTCGCGGGTGATCAGCGTCGGCGGCATGAGCTGGGGATAATCCATGACGAAGAGTTTTTCGGGCGCGTTGCGCACGCTGGCCGGATCATTGACCACCAGCGTCGCGCCGCCGATCTTTTCGAGCAAATGGGTCGAGGTGATGTAGGCGAGGTCGAAGGGCGGGTCCTGGCGCAGCAGCACCACGTCCATGTCGCGCAAATGGGTCTCGCGCCGGACCGAGGTCGAAATGGTCGCCCTTGATGTCGCGCACCGCCAGCTTTTGCGCCGTGGCCACGACATCGGGGCCGCGCAGCGACAGCCTGTCCGGCGTGTAATAGTAAATCTCGAAACCGCGCAACTGCGCTTCGAGCAGCAGAGCGAAGGTCGAATCGCCGGCGATGTTGATGCGGTCGATGGGGTCCATCTGAACCGCGATTTTTCTGGCCCTGCTCATTCTCAGCTTTTGCTCCGGACTATTGTGGCATGCGCCTGGGCGAACCTTCGGTTCAACGAAGCGCGTGCGCGACAAAACAACGAAATCACGCCAGAGGACTGCCGCATATTTCCCCATTCTTTTATGGATTGGCCGCGCCTGGCAAAGCAAGGTCGTCCCTGACCCCTTCGGTTTGCAACATGGCGACGATATTGGCTTTTTTTGAGCCTCGCATCTCATTTTCAAATCACGGCGCAGGGCGAGCCTTAGACGAGACGCGCCATGTTGATGCAATCGCTCGACGAGATTATCGGTGATTGCCGCGTCACGAAAGCCAAATTCCACTGTATCGCCGTCGCGTTCAAGACTTGCAGCGGTTGGGCGCTGCGCCCATTTGCACTGCGGGGACAGGCTTGTATCGGGCGGCGCCCGTCGAAATTCTCATTGCGCCTTTGACCGGCCGCCGGCCATGATCCCTGCATCGAAACCTCGGAGGCATGATCGATGATCCGCACTCTTCTTCCTCCCCTGACCGCGCTTGCGATTTGCGCATCCAGCATTTTCGCCGTCGCGGCGCGGCAGAGCCGCCTCGCCGGCGATGGCGATGGAGCAGCATTGGGCCGCCGACCGCGCCGCCATGCTGGACGCCGGACTCGCCGGGCTCAGGGCCGGCCTGAAGCTGACCCCCGATCAGGACAAGCTATGGCCGTCCTTTGAAGCCGCCATTCGCGACGCCGCCAAACTGCGCATGGACCAGATGACGGCCATGATGGATCACGCGCAGTCGATGGGCGGCATGCCGCCGCACACGCCGGATGCGGATCACGCGATCACAGGACATGATCCAAAAGGACATCGGCCAGACTGGCCCGGCGGTTTCGCCGGTCGACCGGCTGGACGCCATGGCGCAGCACATGTCGAATCAAGGCGCCGCGCTCAAAAAAGTCGTGGACGCCGCCAAGCCCTTGTACGACAGCCTCGACGAGTTTCAGAAGCGGCTGTTCAGCATGCTTGGCGGGGACATGCTCATGACGCCACATGGCCACGGCATGGGCATGATGGGGGAGACGGCATGGGCATGATGGGCCATGAGCGCATGAGGGGACCCGCGCCGTCCCACGACGAAGACGAATACGACGAAGACGACGACGAGGACTAGGCCCCGGGCCAAGCTTGGGGTTGCGAAGGGGCGCGGCCGTTATTCGGTCGCGTCTTTTTTTGGAGGTCTCGCCTCCAAAATCCCGGCGGACGACAATCGAACCGATTGCGCGTTAGACGTCGACGCCTCGGCCCCCTATAGGATTCATCAAACAGTCACGCGCGCGCGTAAAATCTGCCGTCCGCCGTTATCTCTTGCCGAGGCCAAGCATGGATTATTTTCGTCGCTTCACTTTCCTGCTCTGCGCCCCGGCCTTCGACCCCGACGAGCTCGAAGGCGCTGCGCCTGCAGCAGATCGTCGCGCGCGGTGGAGAAATCCGGCTTCGAAGTGGTCAAGGCGCGCCGGGTCGAAGACGCCGAACTGGCGATCAAGACCGACGCGGCCATCGGCTGCATGATGGTCGACTGGGGCAAGAAGGGCATGGACAGCAAGACCGCCGCGCCTCATCGCCTATGTCCGCAAACGCGGCCTGGAAATGCCGATCATCCTGCTGGTGCGGCGCAAGCGTTTCGAGGATCTGCCGATCGACGTGCTCGACAATGTCGACGGCTATGTCTTTCTGTCCGAGGAGACGCCGGAATTCATCGCCAAGAACCTCGTCAGCCGCCTCAAGCAATATGCCGAGACGCTGAAGACGCCGTTTTTCGGCGAACTCGTCGATTATGCCGAGGAAGGCAACCAGCTCTGGACCTGCCCCGGCCATAACGGCGGCGTGTTCTATAACCGCAGCCCGATCGGCCGGATTTTCGTCGAACATCTCGGCGAGGCGATTTTCCGCGACGATCTCGACAATTCGGTGCTGGAGCTGGGCGACCTGCTGGTGCACGAGGGGCCGGCGCTGCGCGCCCAGAAGGAGGCCGCCAAGATCTTCGGGGCCGAGCGCACCTATTTCGTGCTCAACGGCACCTCCGCCTCCAACAAGATCGTCCTGTCGGCCCTCGTCGCGCCGGGCGATCTGGTGCTGTTCGACCGCAACAACCACAAGGCCGCCCATCACGGCGCGCTGATGCTCGGCGGCGGCATGCCGATCTATCTGGAGACCGACCGCAACGCCCAGGGCATGATCGGCCCGATCGATTACGAAGCGCTGGACGAAGAGAAGATCCGCGAAAAGATCCGCGACAATCCGCTGATCGACGGACAAGGACGCCTGGAAGCGCGAGCGCCCCTTCCGCGTCGCGGTGATCGAGCAATGCTCCTATGACGGCACGATCTACAACGCCGAAATGATCCTGAAGAAGATCGGCCATCTCTGCGATTACATCCTGTTCGACGAGGCCTGGGCGGGCTTCATGAAATTCCACCCGATCTTCGCCAGCCATTTCGCCATGGGCCTGACCAGGATCTCGGCCCCGACGCGCCGGGCATCATCGCCACCCAATCGACGCACAAGCAGCTCGCGAGCTTCTCGCAGGCCTCGCAAATTCACGTCAAGGACCGCCACATCAAGGGCCAGACGCGGCGCATCGAACATCGCCGCTTCAACGAGACTTTCCTCGTCCACGCCTCGACCTCGCCCTTCTATCCGCTGTTCGCCTCGCTCGACGTCGGCGCGCAGATGATGAAGGGCAAGTCCGGCGAGGTGCTGTGGGACGACACGATCCGGCTCGGCATTGAAATCCGCAAGAAGATCCGGGCGCTTGGCCGCGAGTTCAAGGAGAAGGCGCGCGCGCCCGAGCAGGCGCTGGTTCTTCGATCCCTTCGTCGCCGACGAGGTCGAGACGCCGCGACGGCCGCATGGCTTGGGAGGAGGTTCCGACCGACGATCTCGCCGAAAATCCCGCCTATTGGACCTTCGAGCCCGGCGCCGCCTGGCACGGCTTCCGCCACATCGCGCCCGACTACGCCCTGACCGACCCCTGCAAGCTGACGCTGATCACGCCGGGCTTCGACCGCGCCACGGGGGCCTATCTCGACCATGGCGTGCCGGCGCCGGTGGTCGCGCAATATCTGCGCGAAAACCGCATCGTGGCGGAAAAGAACGACCTCAATTCGCTGCTCTTCCTGCTGACGCCGGGCGTCGAGTTCGAGCAAGGCCGGCGCGCTGATCTCGGCGCTGGTCGCCTTCAAGACACTATCACGACGAGAATGCGCCGCTGGAAGAGGTCATTCCCGAATTCGTGGCGCGCCGGCCCAAGCGTTACGCGGGATTGCGGCTGCGCGACCTCTGCGCCGCAAATGCACGCCTTCTACGCGACGGCCAACACCAGCGCCTTGCAGCGCCTGCAATTCCGCCCCGAACACCTGCCGCGACCCGGCCATGCGCCCGCAGGAGGCGGTGCAGAAGCTGACCCGCAACCAGGTGCGCTACCTGCCGATCGATCAGATCGAGGGCAAGATCGCCACGACGCTGTGGGTGGTCTATCCGCCGGGCATCGCCACCATCGCGCCCGGCGAGATTCTCGACGAACGCGCCCGGCCCATGCTCGACTATCTCAAGACCTTCGAGCGCGGCGCCAATCTGTTTCCCGGCTTCGAGGCGGAAATCCAGGGCATTTATCGCGAGATCGCGCGCGGACGGCTCAATCCGATTCCACACCTACGTCGCCGATCCCGAGCTTTGAGCCGGCGACATAGCCGGCGGGCGGCTCGGCTGCCGCCCGCGCCAAGCGGCGCGTTGCAGCATGACGCTGTCGGTCCAGCTGCCGAAGCGGAAGCCGATCGCCTCAAGATAGGCGACGCGGCGGAAGCCGCAGGCCTCATGCAGGCTCAGCGAAGGCGCCGATTCTCCGAATCGACATAGGCGATCATCTGGCGATAGCCCTCGCCGGCGCAGGCCTCGATCAGGGCCGGCAGCAGTTTGCGCCCGGCGCCGGCGCGCAAAAAATCCTGATGCACATAAATCGAGTGTTTGACGCAATAGCGATAGGCCGGCCTTTTGCGGAAAGGCACGGCATAGGCGTAGCCGATAATCGACGCCGTCGAGTTCGGCGACCAGATGCGGCAGCCGGTGTTTCTGCATGTTCTTGCGGCGGCGCTTGATGTCGTCGGCCTGCATCGGCTCGAAGGCCATCCCGTGTCAGGCCATGCGTGACATAGCGGGTATAGATGGCGATCATCGCCGGCGCGTCGGCCTCGGTGGAGGGGCGCACGAGGATTTCGCCGGTTTTCGGTCGCCTTGGTCCGGCGCGAGTCTCATTGGGCCGTCCGAGACAAGGCGTCTCGCATAGCGATTTTCGCCTTGTCGGAATCCGGAATGGCGGCCGTCCGCCGTCAGAACCTCGCCGACCAGATAAAGCGACCCGGCGATCATGATGCGCGGAGGCGTTGTCCAATCCCGCGCGCGCCAGATCCCGCAAGGCCGCCTCAGGTCCCGTGGCGGCGCTGCGCCTTGAAGCCCAGATCGCGGGCCAAACGCCGCAATGTCTTCGGGCGCGCGGCCGATTTGCTCGCCGGAGACGGGCAGGGCCACGACCTCGCTGGCCAGCCCTTTGAAATGGCGCAGAAAAGCCTGCGGATCCTTGGTCTGCAAGCAGCCATAAAGCAGAACCAGCGGGCGCGGCGTCTTTTCCTCGAAATCGGCCATGGCCTCGGCGAGGACGCGGCCGCCCGCCTCGTTATGGCCGCCGTCGAGCCAAAGCTCGGCGCCGGGCGGCGCCAGCGCGGCGAGCCGCCCCCGGCTGAGGTTCTGCAACCGTCCCGGCCAGGAGGCTCCGGCTACGCCCGCCTCATAGGCGCGATTGGCCAGATCGGGGAAGCATTGCCGTGAGCGCGGCGATCGCGGTTCCGGCGTTGACGAGCTGGTGACGGCCGGGCAGGCGCGGCAGGGGCAGGTCGAGCAGGCCATGGGTATCCTCGTAGACCATGCGCCCGCGTTCGGCGCGGCAGAGGAAATCCTGGCCATAGATCAAGATCGGCGCCCGCAGGCGGGCGGCTGCGGCCTCCAGCACCGCCAGCGCCGCATCGCTTTGCGCCGCGATCACCACGGGCGCGCCCGGCTTGATGATCCCCGCCTTTTCAAAGGCGATTTTCTCGATGGTGTCGCCAAGAAACTCGACATGGTCGAGCGAGACCGGCGTCACCACGGCGCAGGCCGGCGACTCGACGACATTGGTCGCGTCGAACCTGCCGCCCAGCCCGACTTCCAGCAGCAGGACATCGGCCGGAGTGTCGGCGAAGAGTTTGAGCGCCGCCGCCGTGGTCGCCTCGAAAAAGGTGATCGGGCCGCCGTCATTGGCTTTTTCCACCGCATCGAGCGCGTGGGTGAGAAGCGCGTCCGAAACCAGACGCCCTCCGCCCGGCGCGGCCAGCCTGATCCGCTCGCGAAAAGCCACCAGATGCGGCGAGGTATAGACATGAACGCCCAGTCCGGCGGCCTCGCAAATGGCGCGCGCAAAAGCGATGGTCGAGCCTTTGCCATTGGTGCCGGCGACATGGATGGTGGGCGGCAGGCGGCGCTGGGGCTCGCCCAGTCGCCGACAGCAGGCGCTGGATTCGGCCCAGCGACAAGTCGATCCTCTTGGGATGCAGGACGAGCAGGCGCTCGAGAATCGCGTCGGGCGCGGTCATTTGTCCATGATCAGGTCGCGGTGTAGGACTGCTCCGGCGCGGGAGCCTTGGTCAGGAGGCGGCAGATGCGGCCGAGGGTTTCGCGATGCTGGGCGCGCGGAACCACCATGTCCACCATGCCATGCTGGAGCAGATATTCGGCGCGCTGAAATCCTTCCGGCAGACGCTCGCGGATGGTCTGTTCGATCACCCGCGCGCCGGCGAAACCGATCACCGCGCCGGGCTCGGCGATATGGATATCGCCCAGCATGGCGTAGGAGGCTGTCACGCCGCCCGTGGTCGGATTGGTCAGCACCACGATATAAGGCAATTTCGCCGCCTTGAGACGCTGCAGAGCCACGGTCGTGCGCGGCATCTGCATGAGCGAGAACATGCCCTCCTGCATGCGCGCGCCGCCGGACGCGGTGAAAATGATGAAGGGCGTCTTGTGCTCGATGGCGTGGAAAATGCCGGTGACGATGGCTTCGCCCGCCGCCATGCCGAGCGAACCGCCCAGAAATTCGAAATCCTGCACCGCCACCGTCACCGGCGTGCCCTGCAAGGCGCCCGCCGTCAGCCGGATCGCATCGGCGGCTCCAGTTTTGGTGCGGTTGTCCTTGAGCCGGTCGACATAGCGTTTGACGTCGCGGAATTTGAGCGGGTCGGCGGCGACTTCCGGGGTGGCTAGCGTTTCATATTCGCCGTCGTCATACAGGCTGTCGAGCCGCGCATCGACCGGGATTTTCATGTGATAGCCGGAACTCGGGCACGACGAAAAGATTGGCCTCCAGATCCTTGTGGAAGACCAGCGCGCCGCTGTCCGGGCATTTGACCCACAGGTTTTCCGGCGTCTCGCGCCGCATGATCGAGCGGATTTTCGGCGTGACGACGTTGGAAATCCAGTTCATGGGCTCACCTTTTCTTCTGCCGGCGCTTGCGACGCCTTGCGCCAGTTCGCCGACCAGTCGCGTGACCGCGTCAACCGCCGCCGCGCCGCCGCGACCCTGCGCGTCGAGCGTGCCGGCCAAGGCGTCGATGAGGGCCGAACCGACCACGACGCGCGTCGGCGCTGCGGGCGATCTCGGCGGCGGCGGCCGCGTTCTTGACCCCGAAACCGACGGCCACCGGCAGGGACGTATGCCCCTTGATCCGCGCCACCGCGCTGGCGACCTTTGAGTAATCCGGCCGGCCCGCGCCGGTAATGCCGGTAATCGACACATAATAGACAAAGCCCGACGAATTGGCGAGCACCGCCGGCAGGCGGGCGTCGTCGGTGGTCGGCGTCGCCAGCCGGATGAAGCTCAGGCCCGCCCGCAAGGCCGGCAGGCAAAGCTCCTCATCCTCTTCTGGCGGCAGATCGACGACGATCATGCCGTCCGCGCCCGCCGCCTTGGCGTCGGCCAGAAATTTTTCGACGCCATAGACATAGATCGGATTGTAATAGCCCATCAGCACGATGGGGGTCGCGGCGTCGTCCTTGCGGAAAGCCTGCACCAGAGCCAGCACGCCCTTGAGGTTCATGCCGGCGCGCAGCGCGCGCAGGCCGGCGGCCTGGATCGCCGGGCCGTCGGCCATGGGATCGCTGAAAGGCATGCCGATTTCGATCACGTCGGCCCCGGCGGCGGGCAGCGCCTTGAGCAGGGCGAGCGAGGTCGCGGGATCGGGATCGCCGCCCATGACGAAAGTGACGAGCCCCGCCCGCCGCTGCGCGCGCAAACCCGCGAAGCATCGATCGATCCGGCTCATTCACATGCCTCCAAGAGTATCGCCCTGATGTTCGGCGACGGTGGCGAGATCCTTGTCGCCGCGTCCCGACAGGCCGAGCACCATCAGATGATCCCTCGGCTTTTGCGGCGCGATTTCGATGATTTGGGCCAGGGCGTGGGCCGGCTCCAGCGCCGGAATGATGCCTTCGAGCTGGGCGCAGAGCTGGAAGGCGGCCAGCGCCTCCTTGTCGGTGGCCGACAGATAGGTCACGCGGCCGTTTTCCTTGAGCCAGCTATGTTCGGGACCAATGCCGGGATAATCGAGACCGGCCGAAATCGAATGGCCTTCGAGAATCTGGCCGTCGTCGTCCATCAGGAGATAGGTGCGATTGCCGTGCAGCACGCCGGCGCGCCCGCCCGC
>CAWFBN010000197.1:0-6158 GCA_963813955.1 uncultured Alphaproteobacteria bacterium
TCTTCCTGTCGCGCGATGTGACCGTCTATGCGGTGGCGGGTGATCGCGGCACGCTTCTGGCCTCGCCAAGGCCACAAGATTCCAATTCCCTTCGACTGCCAGGACGGCGAATGCGGCTCTTGCCTGGTCGAAGTCACATCCTGAGCAAGACGCCCCACGCCATTTCCCTGACCGAAAAGGAAAAGGAAATGCTCAAGCAGCTCGGCAAGATCTCCAAGGCGGAAGTCACGAAGCCGAGGTCAACGACATGCCGCCCCATTTCCGGCTCGCCTGCCAGTACATCATCCGCGACGAGGACATCGTGGTGAAATTCGACGGCGACGAGACCGTGCCGGTGAAGGCGCACAAGTCCGGCGCCAAAATCGCCAACTGATAAACCGCGGCGGGCTTCTGTCCGGAACGGCGCGCGCCGCCAAACGCAATGACCGTTCGCGGCGCCGGATCCTCGAAGTACCGGGATCGCCATGAAGTCACTTGCCGAAGGGGGGATGGCGTCGTACATCAGCCCAAACCGTCCGGCGCTCGACCGGACGGGCGGCAGCGGCGACGATGGAAGTTATGGGAGCGGAACACCTGGATGAGGCCGACACGCCAGAGGCGTCGCCGGCGCCATCCGGATCAGATCCGCAACCGGCGAATGATCGCGAGAAAGCGGCGCGGCGGCGCAAGCTGGCTGCCCGCGTGGGCGCGGCGGCCAGCGTGCTTCGTGGTCGCCATCGCCATCTTCGTCCTGTCGCGCACTCTGGCCAATCTCAACATGGCCGAATTGCGCTCGGCCCTCGCCGCGACCTCGACGCGCCAGATCGCGTTCGGCCTGTTCTTCACCGCCCTGTCCTATCTGATGTTGACCGGCTACGACGCCCTGGCCCTGCATCAGCTCAAATTGAAGGTGCCCTATCGCACGACGGCGCTCGGCTCCTTCGCCTCCTACGCCGTCTCGTTCACGCTCGGCTTTCCGATCTTCACCGGCGGCACGGTGCGCTACTGGATTTATTCGCGCGCCGGCGTGAAGCCGGGCAAGATCGCCAGCCTGACGGTGGTCGCGGGCGTCACCTTCTGGCTCGGCATGGCGCGTGGTGATCGGCTTCGGCCTGCTGGCCGAGGCGGAGCCGCTGTCGGAAATCAACCATTTCGCGGTCAATCTCAACCGGCTGATCGGCCTCGGCGTGCTGGCGGCGATCTGCTTCTATCTCTATTGGGTGTCGGTGCGGCCGCGCCGCGCGCGCTGGCAGGGGCTGCATCTCGAATTGCCGGGCCTCGGCCTGACCCTCGGCCAGATGTGCGCTCGGGCGTGTTGGATCTGTGCAGCGCCGCGGCCGTGCTCTATGTGCTGCTGCCGAGCCATGAGGGTCTCGATTTCTTCACGTTTGCGTCGTGTTTACGTCTTCGCCTGCCTGCTCGGCATCGTCAGCCATGCGCCGGGGGGCATCGGCGTTTTCGAGGCGACCATGCTCAAGGTCTTGCCCGCGCCCTCGCAGGAAGCCTTGCTGGCCTCGTTGCTGATGTTCCGCATTCTTTATTATGTCATTCCTTTCGTGTTGGCTCTCGCCCTGCTCGGCGCCAATGAAGGCGGGCGCCGCTGGGACGCCTTGCGCGAAGCGATGAACCGCGCGCAGGCGGACGGAAACGACGACGCCTGATTTTCAGGACAAAATCGTGACGAGACGTTCGACGCCACCGGAACGCTGGTCGCCAGCCTGATCGACGCCATGCCGGAGCCGGTGCTGGTGGTCAGCAATTCGGTGCGCCTTCTGGCCGTCAATGGGCCGGCGCGCGCCCTGTTTCCGCATTTGCGCCTGAGCGCGCCGCTGGCCTCCAGCCTGCGCGCCGTCGATGTGCATGACGCCATCGCGCGCGTGCTGGCTTCCGGGCAGCCCGAAAATGTGTCCTGGCTCGACCGCGTGCCGGTCGAACGATTGTTCCAGATCCACGTGGCGGCCTTTTCCTACGGGCCGTCGCGCTTCGTCGCGTTGACCCTGCACGACGCCACCGAATCGCGCCGCCTCGAACAGATGCGGGTCGATTTCGTCGCCAACGCCAGCCATGAATTGCGGACGCCGCTGGCGTCGCTGCTCGGCTTCATCGAGACCCTGCAAGGCCCGGCCCGCGCCGACCCGGAGGCGCGGGAACGCTTTCTCGGCATCATGCTGGAGCAGGCCCGCCGCATGGCGCGGCTGGTCGACGATCTCCTGTCGCTGTCGCGCATCGAGCAGACGCTCCACCTGCGCCCGCGCGCCGCCATCGATCTGGGCGGCTTGGCGCGCCAGGTGCGCGACGCGCTGACGCCGCTGTCGCAGGACAATCGCATCGTGCTGGAGCTTTCGGTCGAACCGGCGCTGGTGCGGGGCGACCGCGACGAATTGTTGCGAGTGGCGGAAAACCTGATCGAGAACGCCATCAAATACAGCGCGCCGGAAAAAGGCGAGCCGGACCGCAAGGTGTGGCTCGAAGTGACGGCGCGCGACGGCTATGGCGTGCTGGAGGTGCGCGACGAGGGACCGGGCATCGCGCCGGAGAATATTCCGCGCCTGACCGAGCGTTTCTACCGGGTCGATGTCGGCCAGAGCCGCGCCAAGGGCGGCACCGGCCTTGGCCTCGCGCTGGTCAAGCACATTCTGGCCCGCCACCGCGGACGGCTCGGCGTGCGCTCGGAGCCTGGCCGCGGCGCCACCTTTTCCGTCTGTCGATCCCGCTTTCGCAGAGCTCCTGACGAATCGTCGCCGACGCCCTTGTCATCCATTTGTCATCTGACTGTCTTAGATGCAACCGTGGCTCGCGCCTGTCGCGGCCGCGCAGTCGCCGGTCTCGGCTTTCGGCCGATCCGGGACGCCCTTTTAACCTCATAAGAGGTCTGGCAATGTCGAAAATTCTTGCACGCTCCGTCCTCGCCGCGGCTCTCGTCGGCGCGGCGGTTTCCGCTTTCGCCCTCGATATTTCGGGCGCTGGCGCCACCTTCCCCTATCCGGTCTACTCCAAGTGGGCGGACACCTATAAGAAGGAAACCGGCAACGGTCTGAACTACCAGTCCATCGGCTCCGGCGGCGGCATCAAGCAGATCATCGCCAATACGGTGACCTTCGGCGCCACCGACGCGCCGCTCAAGCCGGAAGACCTCGAAAAGAACGGCCTCGTGCAATGGCCGCAGGTCATGGGCGGCATCGTGCCGGTCATCAACCTCGACGGCGTCGCGGCGGGCGATCTGGTGATCGACGGTCCGGCCCTCGCCAAAATCTTCCTCGGCGAAATCAAGACCTGGAACGACCCGGCCCTCGTGAAGCTCAATCCTTCGCTCAAGCTGCCGGATTCGCCCATCGCCGTCGTGCATCGTTCGGACGGTTCGGGCACCAGCTTCAACTTCACCGATTACCTCTCCAAGGTCTCGGCGGACTGGAAGTCCAAGGTCGGCTCGGCGGCGGCGGTGGAATGGCCGCTCGGCCTCGGCGCCAAGGGCAATGAAGGCGTCGCCAACACCGTCGCCAACACCAAGGGCGCGATCGGCTATGTCGAATACGCCTACGCCAAGCAGAACAAGATGAACTTCGCCAAAATGGTCAACCATGACGGCAAGACGGTCGCGCCGGAGACCATGTCCTTCCAGGCCGCCGCCGCCAACGCCGACTGGGCCCATGCGCCCGGCTATTACCAGATCCTGACCGACCAGAAGGGCGCCGCCTCCTGGCCGATCACCGCCGCGACCTTCATCCTGGTGCACAAGCAGCCCACGGATGTCGCCGCGACGTCGGAAGCGCTGAAGTTCTTCGCCTGGGCGTTCAAGAATGGCGCCAAGGATGCGGAAGCGCTCGACTATATCCCCATGCCCGACAATGTCGTCGGCATGATCAAGAAGACCTGGGCCAAGGAAATCACCACCGCCGACGGCAAGCTGGTCTTCGACGGCAAATAAGCGCCTGAACAAGTGTGGGCCGGGGAGCTTTTCCCCGGTCCTCCGCAGGACGAGGGAATAAGATGGTGGACGCCTCGATGGGCTCGAAGACAAGAGTTGCGGCGCATGATCGTCTGCGCGACCGGGTGTTGCGCCGGTTCGAACTGGGCGACGCCGCGTTCCGCATCCTGACCCAGGCCTGCGCGATTGCGGTGCTTCTGCTGCTCAGCGGCGTCATTGTCTCGCTGGCCTATGGGTCGGCGCCGGCCTTGTCGCAATTCGGCTTCGGCTTTCTCACTTCGCAGGCGTGGAATCCGGTCACCGAGAATTTCGGCGCGCTTCCCGCCATTTACGGCACGCTGGTCACCTCGCTTATCGCCTTGCTGATCGCCATGCCGATCGGGCTTCGGCATCGCGGTCTTCCTGACCGAACTCTGCCCGCATTCCCTGCGCCGCCCGATCGGCGTGGCGGTGGAGCTTCTGGCCGGCATTCCCTCGATCATCTACGGCATCTGGGGCATGTTCATCCTCGCGCCCTTCCTTCAGGCGACCGTGCAGCCGGCGCTGATCGGCGCCTTCGCCGACGTGCCATGTCTGTCGGATGTCTTCGCCGGACCGCCCTACGGCATCGGCATCGCGACGGCCGGGATCATTCTCGCCATCATGATCCTGCCGCTGATCGCGCTCGATCTCGCGCGATGTTTTCAACACCGTGCCGGCCGGTGCTCAAGGAAGCCGCCTTCGGCATTGGCTGCACCCGCTGGGAAGTCATGCGCCGCATCGTCGCGCCCTATACCGGCGTCGGCCTCGTCGGCGGCGTGATGCTGGCGCTCGGCCGCGCGCTCGGCGAGACCATGGCGGTCACCTTCGTCATCGGCAACGCGCACAAGATTTCGCCTTCCATCCTCGGGCCGGGCACGACGATCTCGGCGACCATCGCCAATGAATTCACCGAGGCCGACGGCAAGCTCTACACCTCCTCGCTGGTCGTCGCTCGGTCTGGTGCTGTTCGTCATCACCTTCATCGTGCTGGCCTTCGCGCGGCTGTTGCTGATGCGCATCGAACAACAGGGAGCGCGCTGATGACCTCCGCCGAATTGGCGCCAAGGCGCATCCCCTGCAAACCTCCCGCAAGCTGCGCAGCGCCATCGCCATGGGCCTGTGCTGGGCGTCCGCCGGCTTGGGCCTGCTCGCGCTCGCCCTGATTCTCGGGGCGCTGCTGTGGAACGGCTTCGCCGGCCTGTCGCTCGACGTCTTCACCAAGATGACGCCGCCGCCCGGCGCAAGCGGCGGCCTGCTCAACGCGATTGTCGGTTCGCTGATCATGACCTTTTTCGGCGTGCTGATCGGCGCGCCGCTCGGCCTGCTGGCCGGCACCTACATGGCCGAATACGGCCGCAATTCGAAGCTGACCACGGTGGTGCGCTTCATCAACGACGTGCTGCTCTCGGCGCCCTCCATCGTGATCGGCCTGTTCGTCTACGAGATCACCGTCGTGCAGATGGGTCATTTCTCGGCCATCGCCGGCGCGATCGCGCTGGCGCTGCTGGTGGTGCCGGTGGTGGTGCGCACCACCGAGGACATGCTCAATCTGGTGCCCGGCCCCTTGCGCGAGGCCGCATCGGCGCTGGGCCTGCCGCGCTCGCTGGTGATCCGCCACGTCGCCTACAAGGCGGCGCGGGCGGGGCTCATCACCGGCCTGCTGCTGGCGGTGGCCCGCGTCAGCGGCGAGACCGCGCCGCTGCTGTTCACCGCTTTGAACAACCAGTTCTGGAGCACCAACGTCAACGCGCCAATGGCCAGCCTGCCGGTCGTGATCTTCCAGTTCGCGCTGTCGCCCTACAAGGAATGGCAGTCGCTGGCCTGGACCGGCGCGTTGATCATCACCCTGGCCGTCCTGGCTCTCTCGATCACGGCGCGCGTTCTCGGCGCGCAAAGGACCAGCAAATGACCGACGCCGTTTCCCGCCTCCCAGTCGCCTTGCCTACGCCGCGCGGCGGCGCGCGGAAAGCTCGCCGAAAAGATGGCGGTCAGAAACCTCGATTTCTTTTACGGCGACAACCGGGCCTTGAAATCGGTCAGCGTGCCGCTTTACGCCAACCAGGCCACGGCGTTCATCGGCCCGTCGGGCTGCGGCAAGTCGACGCTGCTGCGCGTGCTCAACCGCATGTACTCCCTTTATCCGCATCAGCGCGCGGCCGGCGAAGTGCTGCTCGACGGCAAGAACATCCTCGATCCCGATCAGGACGTGAACGGGCTGCGCGCCCGCG
Source organism: uncultured Alphaproteobacteria bacterium (assembly GCA_963813955.1). GTDB lineage: Bacteria > Pseudomonadota > Alphaproteobacteria > Rhizobiales > Beijerinckiaceae > Rhodoblastus. Next base: position 6,154 of record CAWFBN010000197.1, read on the forward strand.
TCGGT
>CAWFBN010000198.1:0-11317 GCA_963813955.1 uncultured Alphaproteobacteria bacterium
CTTCGTGGCGCTCGGTCCGGCCAATCGCGTCGCGGTCATCGACGCACAAACATTCGAGATCGAGAAATATCTGCTGGTGGGCGCGCGGGTGTGGCAACTCGCCCTCACGCCGGACGAGAAGCTGCTTTACGCGACCAATGGCAATTCCAACGATGTGTCGGTGATCGACGTGGCGAACCGGAAAGTGGTCAAGACCATTGCCGTCGGCGCGGCGCCCATCGGCGTTGTCGTTTCGCCGAAATGAGGAGGTTTTGGATGCGAGCAGGATTATTGACTGGCCTGTTGCTGGCGGCCTGCCTGCAGGCCGGCGCCGCTGTCGCCCAGCCGGCGCCGGAAGCCGAGGCCGACTGGCCTTGCCCGCAGGCGCGAACGCCGACCATCAGCGCCGCGGCGATCTGGTCCGGTCCTGACATCGCCCAGGCCGGCGCCTGGGAGGACGATTCCGAAGCCGCCGCACTGGCGCAAAAGCTTGCGTCGCGCCGCACGCCGCTGGAGGAGGTGGACCCTCTTTTGGACGATTTCGTCGCCAAGGCGGGGACGGAAAAGGATGTGAGGCTGACCCGCGTTTTCGCTGGCGTGCTTGAACTCATCAACCGGGACCGCAGCCGCCTCATCGCCGGGATCGTCCGTTACGCGCAGGGCCAGAACAAGCTGGCCGCAAAGCTGCGGCAGGAGAGCAACGCCGTCTCCGACGCACAGGAAGCGGATGCGCCGGAAAAAAGTCAGCAGGAACAACAAGAGGCCCTGCAATGGGACAAGCGGATCTTTGAAGAGCGCAGCCGTTCGCTGGCTTATGTCTGCGAAGCGCCGGGATTTTTGGAAAAACGCGCCTTCGAAATCGCGCGACGCATTCAACAAAGGTTTTGATCCACTGGAAACAAATAAGAGCTTTCTGAGTTAATTCTGAGAGTAAGGTTCGAGAACGACCGCAACGGCCGGGCGAAGCCCACAAAAGGCCGGCGGAAGGTGAGGAAAGGCGGAGGGCCCATCATGAATGTATTGCTTGTTGAAGATGATGTTTCCGCCGGCGCGCCGCTGGCGGAAAGCCTCGCGGCCGAGGGATTTGACGTGACCATGGTTGATGGCGCCGAAAATCCCGTCGAGACCGCCGGCGCGCTCAATCCCTGTGCGGTTCTGTTCGACACCACGGCGCCGGGCGCGCAAGAGTTCGACGCCTGCCGCGAGATGCGGCGCCTCGGCCGCACCGAGCCGATCCTGTTCCTGAGCGGACGCCACGACGCCAGCGACCGCGCCAATGGCCTCAACGCCGGCGCCAATGATTTCATCGCCAAGCCATTCCAGTTCGTCGAGTTGGTCGAGCGACTGCGCGCCCATCTCATGCATCATAATATCGCCCACGATGAGCGCGAGCGCATGAAAGTGGGTCAATTGGTGCTCGACATGCGCGTGCGACAGGCGTTTTTCGGCAATGTCCATATTCGCTTGACCCAGCGCGAGGCCGAACTTCTCGCCTTGCTCATGCAGAATCCCAACCAGCCGGTCTGTCGTGGCGGCATCTACGACAAGCTTTGGGGCGCCCAGCTTGGCACATCGCTCAATGTGGTGGACGTCTATATCGGCTATCTGCGCACCAAATTCGCCGAAATCACCCGCGTCGGCGGACCTTTCATCGCCACGGTGCGCGGACGCGGCTTCATGCTCGACATGGCGGGCTATAAATGCGCGCGCTAACGCTGGCGGCGCTGCTGATGGCGCTCTCGACCCCGGCCTGGGCCGCCGTCGAGGCTGAGAATGATTATCCGACCGAGGCGCGCGCCGATTATGTGTTCGCCTGCATGGCGGCCAATGGCCAGACGCGCGAGACGCTGCATAAATGCGCCTGCTCGCTCGATGTGGTCGCGTCCATCCTGCCCTATGATCGCTATGTCAACGCCGAAACCGTCCTGTCGATGCGACAGGGCGTCGGCTTCACCGCCAATGCTTTTCGGGCCGTCGGCAAATTCGACGACATGATCGCCGATTTGCGCCGCGCCCAGGCGGAAGGGGAGGTCCGCTGTTTTCAGTAATTCAATTCGCGTCTTCAGGCCCGGCGACGGTCGGGGGGCTGGCCTCGGCGGGTACTGAAGCGATCGGCAGAAGGGGGACGCCATAGCTTGCCAGCACGGCGTCGATTTCCTTCTGCCGATTGGCTATCGCCGCATTGAGACGATGTTTCCACTCGATCTCGTTGTGCCTGACCCCAAAGGCGATGCGGAAGCTGAACAGCGGCCGCGTGTCTTCCTTCAAAGGGGTGGCCGACAGCGGCGGCGACGCCTTGCCGGCGAAATAGCCGCCGATCGGCCCCCATAAAATGGCGGCGTCGATGACGCCCGCTTCGACATCCTTGAGCGCGTCTTCGGCCGGCGAGGAATAGCGCCGGTCGACCAGCAGCGGGTAGGTCTTGGCCGTTTCGGTCAGGCCCAACTCCAGCAAATGGTCGGCGGGCGGCGTCGCGGCGATGACACCCAGCTTGCGTCCCTTCAGACGCGGATCTTCGAGCCGCTCGACCCCGTCGAGCGGTCCGCCTTTTTTGGTCACCAGCACATAGGTCGAAGCGTAATAGGCGTTGGTGCTATCGACGATGCCTGAGCCGACAGCCGCGCCGAGGATCACGTCGCAGCGGTCGGTTCCCAGGGTGTTGCGCACGAATCCCGGACCCTGCGGCGACCACATGTAATGCAGCGGCAGCTTCAGTTCGTCGGCCAGAATCTCGGCGATCCGGTTCTCGAAGCCTTCCCGCGCCTTGTTGGAGAAGGGCAGGTCGGCCGGGTCGGCGCAGACCCGCAAGCGGTCGGTGGCGACGAGATCGGGTCGGGTTTGGGCGGCGGCGGCCGAGGACGCGAGGGCCGCGCAGAAAAAACTAATTAGGGCCCATGCAGGCGTCTTCGGCATTTTTCCAACTCTGCGGCTTGGCGGCGTGTTTTTCCGGCCGGTTGCGAGGCACCGCGCCGTCGCCGCGCGCTTTCAGATAGACGAAAATGTCTTCCACATAACACATCACGTTTTTATTGAGGCCGAGGGAGGGCATCACCTTTTCCTGCCCGCCGCCCAAGGTCTTGTTTGCCCTGCGCGACCGTGGCGAGGAAGGTGTCGTAATCCATGGTCTTGAGGGAATCGAGCAGCGCCGGGGCATAGGACGACCCCATCCCGTCGGGTCCGTGGCAGCGCAGGCATTCCGAATTATAGCGGATAAAGCCCGAGAATGTGTACCAGTCGACGGTTCCATCGGGACTATGTTATAGGTCGGATCGCCGTTGGCGCTGAAATATTTGCCATCCTTGCTGCTGGCGGGTTTTTGGATTTCCGCGAGCGCGGTGGCTGAAACGAAACAAAAAAGCACGCATATCGCGCGCAAAACAGGCGTTTTCACTCTGCATCCCCCGATGTTGAGAACGCCGGGCGGAAAATCCGCCCGGCGTGGAGGAGGCCCGATTATTCGGGGAGAGCGAAGACCGTCAGCGTGCCGCCGAGCGAGGTGTAATTGCTCAGCTGCGCATAGCCGCCGACCGCGCCGAGACCGGCGTGAGGATCGGTGAGGCCCGCCGCGAGGCCGATGCCGGCCCAGCCGCCGACGCCGGAGAGGACGGCCACATATTGCCGGCCCTTGTGCTCATAGGTCATCACGTTGCCGATAATGCCGGACGGGGTCTTGTACTTGTAGAGCTGCTTGCCCGTCTTGGCGTCCACCGCCTTCAGATAGCCTTCCAGGGTGCCATAGAAGACCACGTCGCCCGCCGTCGCGAGAGCGCCGGACCAGACCGAGAATTGCTCGGGATCGGACCAGACGATCTTGCCCTTGGTGGCGTCCCAGGCAATGAAATTGCCCATGTCACTGCCGCCGGGGGCTGGATACATCGAAAGCGTCGCGCCGACATAAGGCTGGCCAGGCGTATAGCTCACGCGGAACGGCTCGTAATCCATGCAGACATGATTGGTCGGCACGTAGAACAACCCGGTCTTGGGCGAGAAGGCGGAAGGCTGCTCATCCTTGGTGCCCAGAGCGGCCGGGCAGACGCCCTTGGTGTTGACGTCCTCGCCGTTATGTTCGGTCGAGTATTGGGCGACGACCTGCGGCCTGCCATAGGTCGGGCTGGACTTGTCCATGTCGACCTTGGTCGCCCAGTTGACGGCGGGATCGTATTTTTCCGCCACCAGCAATTCGCCAGTGCCGCGGTCGAGCGTATAGCCGAAGCCGTTGCGATCGAAATGAACCAGAAGCTTGCGCTCCTTGCCGTCGACCTTCTGATCGACCAGCGGCATTTCGTTGATGCCGTCATAGTCCCACTCGTCGTGGGGGGTCATCTGATAGACCCATTTGGCCATCCCGGTATCGGGATTGCGGGCGAAGATGGTCATCGAATATTTATTGTCGCCCGGACGCTGTTTCGGATTCCAGGTCGAGGGGTTGCCGCTGCCGTAATAGACCAGGTTGAGGTCGGGATCGTAGGAATACCAGCCCCAGGTGCAGCCGCCGCCCTGTTTCCACTGATCGCCTTTCCAGGTTTTGAGGCTGGAATCGGTTCCGATTGGCTTGCCGAGTTCGGTGGTGTTGACCGGATCGACCAGGATTTCGTTGTCCGGTCCTTCCGAATAGGCGCGCCAGGCCATTTTGCCCGTCTTGATATTATAGGCGGTGATATGGCAGCGCACGCCAAATTCGCCGCCCGAAATGCCGACCAGGATATTATCCTTCACCGGCAAAACGGTCGCCGTGGCGGTCTCGCCCTTTTTCGGGTCGCCGTTGACCATCGACCAATCGACCTTGCCGGTCTTGGCGTCGAGCGCGACCACCGTCGTGTCGGCCTGGCTCAGGAAGATCTTGCCATCGGCATAGGCGAGGCCGCGATTGACGGTGTCGCAGCACATGACCGGGATGACATTGGGGTCCTGCTTGGGTTCGTATTTCCACAAAATCTTGCCCTCGTTATTGAGGTCGAGGGCGTAGACGTTGTTGGGGAAGGGCGTGTGGAGATACATGATGTCGCCGACGACCAGCGGCGAACCTTCGTGTCCGCGCAACACGCCGGTCGAGAAGCTCCAGGCCGGCGTGAGCTTTCCGACGTTCTTGTCGGTGATCTGGTCGAGTTTCGAATAGCGCGTATTGGCGTAATCGCCCGACTGAATGACCCAGTCCTTGGGGTTCTGGGTCATCTTCATGACGCTGTCATTGGCTCTCGCGGGCGTCATCAAGGCGAGCGAACTGACCGATAAAAGAGATGCGAGCAGAATTTTCATGTTGTTCCTCCGCTGCCGCGGGGCCCTCGCATCGGATTCTCGCCGATGGATCGGCCGTGCGGGCTGTTCTTTTGACGCCTCGGTTGAGAATGAACGAAACCCTCCGCTCCGTTCAAGCTAAATGAGTGCTTTGTTATAACGCATGGAATGTACAAGTGGTTGCGAGGACAGCAACGTAAGCGCGGCCTCGGACTCTATTATATTCTTCTTATTAAGCGACAGATAAAAAGCTGCAGCGCAGCATAAAATGATGCGCTGCATTATAGAATTGCTTTGCCGGCGCAGTGTCCAAAAAATGGTCTCACAGACAGCAAAGCCCATGCAAAAACAGCGCGAGTTTGGCCTGCATCTTGCTTTAACAAGGCCGGGAAGGAAGTTAATTGCGCAGGGTGGCAGCATGGTCTTGGCTGGAATGTTTAGAAAAATTAACGGGTTAGCCCGTTGACAGCCGGGACGCGATCTCTGAAAAGGCAACCTGATTGAAGGAACGGTCAATGCAGTTTTTCACCGCCGTCGTGCTCGTCTGCCAATTGTCCACCACGCCCCCCGCCGCGTGCACCGAAACCAGCGCCATCGACATGATTTCGACCCATGTGGAGTCGGAGCTGGGCTGCACTCACGGTTGGCAGGAGTTGATTTCACGCGGCGCCCTCAAGGAAGAGATGGACAAGGGCCTGTATGTGAAGACGCTGTGCCGGCGGAATGTCCAGGCGTCCAACGCGCAAGTGGAATAGGCAGTTGGAATAGGCGTTGTTCTGAGATTTGGCTTAGATTGTAACTTGGCCATTGCGCGAGCGAAGACGTTCATCATCTAATAGGGCGAATTTCCTCCAGATCAGAGGTCGCCCCAATGAAAACGCGCGCCGCAGTCGCCTGGAAAGCCGAAGCTCCACTCACCATCGAGACGGTCAATCTGGAGGGGCCCAAGGCTGGCGAGGTATTGGTCGAGATCATGGCGACCGGCATTTGCCACACCGACGCCTACACCTTGTCCGGTCTCGATTCCGAGGGAAAATTTCCCGCCATCCTCGGCCATGAGGGCGCGGGCATCGTGCGCGAGGTCGGCGCGGGCGTGACCACGGTCAAGCCCGGCGACCATGTCATTCCGCTCTACACGCCGGAATGCCGGCAATGCAAAAGCTGCCTGTCGCAGCGCACCAATCTCTGCACCCAGATCCGCGCCACGCAAGGCCAGGGCGTGATGCCGGACGGAACCAGCCGGTTTTCCTGCGCCCCGGCAGGCGGCGGCATTGAGCCCGTATGGCACTATATGGGCTGCTCGACCTTCTCGAATTTCACGGTGCTGCCGGAAATCGCCGTCGCCAAGGTGCGCGAGGACGCGCCTTTCGACAAGATTTGCTACATCGGCTGCGGCGTCACCACCGGCATCGGCGCGGTGGTCTATACGGCAAAAGTCTGGCCCGGCGCCAATGTCGTGGTGTTCGGACTGGGCGGCATCGGCCTCAATGTGATCCAGGGCGCCCGAATGGTAGGCGCCGACAAGATCATCGGCGTCGATCTCAATCCATCTAAAGTAGAAATGGCCAAAAAATTCGGCATGACCGATTTCGTCAATCCCGACGAGGTCGGACGCGACAAGGTGGTGCAAGCCATCATCGACCTGACCGGCGGCGGCGCCGATTTTTCGTTCGAATGCATCGGCAATGTGCACACCATGCGTCAGGCGCTCGAATGCTGCCATCGCGGCTGGGGCACCTCGGTGATCATCGGCGTGGCGCCCTCGGGCGCGGAAATCTCGACAAGACCTTTCCAGCTTGTCACCGGCCGCAACTGGCGCGGCTCGGCTTTTGGCGGCGCGCGCGGCCGCACCGATGTGCCGAAGATTGTCGACTGGTACATGGAGGGCAAGATCAACATCGACGACCTGATCACCCACACCATGCCGCTCGACCAGATCAATCACGCCTTCGACCTCATGCACAAGGGCGAGTCGATCCGCTCGGTGGTGATTTTTTAGAGACGTTTGGCGGCGGCCGTCGCGGGGCGGCGGCCGTTGCACCCTTTGCGCGCTTCCTCGCCCTCTGCGCCCATTTCAATATGGCAAAGGAGAATTCCAATGAAATACATGCTCAATTGGAATGAAAGATCGCAAGGATCGCCCATCGAATATGAGAACGCCCAAAAGCGGATTCTGGAAGTTTTCACCCAGTGGAAGGCGCCCGATAATTTCAAGATCGAAGTATTTGTCATCCGCGTCGGCGACTGGGGCGGCTATATGCTGGTGGACTGCGACGATCCGTTGGCGGTCCACAAGTTTTGTTCGATGCTCCCTGCTTTTGAATTTGAGGCGCGACCCGTTGTGCCCGTCATGGACGCTGTTCGGGTCGAACGCGAAGTGATGGCATGGCGTGACGGCCTCGCTCGCCATTAAGTGACCCGCGCCCGCGACAAGCGCAGGCGCGTCTTGCGCAAAAATCGGCCCATCCCATGTAATCAATACGGTCCGACGCCAAGCCGCGCGGCATAAAACCAAGCGCGGGCCGGGGAGACGCTGGCATGGTCGCGACCGATCTTTTCGCCCCCGATCCGTCGGAACGGAAGGCGCCTTCGCCTGCCTCAAAAAACCAACCGCCGCCGCGAAAATTCCTGACGGGTGTTCAGGCGCTGGCGCAATTGCCGATCCTGCAGCGCCAGCGCGACCTCGCCGCCGGCCGCGATACGGCGGGTTTTATCTCCGGTTATCGCGGCTCGCCGCTCGGCGGTCTCGACCAGACCCTTTGGGAGGATCAGGCCCGGCTCGAAGCGCATCGCATCAAATTCCAGCCGGGCCTCAACGAGGATCTCGCCGCGACGGCGGTATGGGGATCGCAACAAGTAACTCTGTTCGAAGGCGCGACTTGCGACGGCGTCTTCGCGCTTTGGTATGGCAAGGGCCCCGGCGTCGATCGCAGCATGGATGTCTTGAAGCACGCCAACGCGGCGGGAACGTCGCGCTGGGGCGGCGTGCTGGCGGTGGCCGGCGACGACCACGCCGCGCGCTCCTCGACCTTGCCCCACCAGAGCGAACACATGTTCGCCTCGGCGATGATCCCGGTGCTCAATCCCTCCAACGTGCAGGAATATATCGATTTCGGCCTGCATGGCTGGGCGATGTCGCGCTATTCGGGCTGCTGGGTGGCGCTCAAGGCGACCGCCGACACGGTCGAAAGCGCGGCCAATGTCTCGCTCGATCCCTTCCGCATCCAATGCGTGAACCCGACCGATTTCGTCCTGCCGCCGGGCGGGCTCAACATCCGTTGGCCCGACGCGCCGCTGGATCAGGAAATGCGTTTGCAGCATTTCAAGGTCTACGCCGCCATGGCTTACGCGCGGGCCAATCATCTCGACCGCGTCGTGATCGACAGCCCGAAAGCGCGGCTCGGCATTGTCGCGACGGGAAAATCCTATCTCGACGTGCGACAGGCGCTCGACGATCTCGAAATCGACGCGGCGCGCGCCGCCGAAATCGGGTTGCGCGTCTACAAGGTCGGCATGAACTGGCCGCTCGACGCCGAAGGCGTGCGGCATTTCGCCGAAGGGCTGGACGAAATTCTGGTGGTCGAGGAAAAGCGCCAGCTCATCGAATACCAGCTCAAGGAACAGCTTTATAACTGGCGCGACGACGTGCGTCCGCGCGTGATCGGCAAATATTCCGACAAGGGCGAATGGGAGTTGCCGCAGGAGGACTGGCAATTGCCGGCGGCGGGCGAATTGAGCCCGGCGATCATTGCGCGGGTGATCGCGGCGCGCATCGCGCGCTTCCTCAATGACGATTCGCTGACGGAGAAGCTGGCGCTGCTCAACGCCAATGAGCGCAACGCCGAGGCGCTGAAGTCCATGCCGACGCGGGTGCCACATTATTGTTCGGGCTGTCCGCATAACCGGTCCACCATGAACCTGCCGGAAGGCAGCCGGGCGCTGGCGGGCATCGGCTGCCATTATATGGCGACCTGGCTCAACCCCGAGACGACGCAGACTTTTTCCCAGATGGGCGGCGAAGGGGCGGCCTGGGCCGGGCAGGCGCCTTTCACCACCACAAAACATGTTTTCGCCAATCTCGGCGACGGCACCTATCAACATTCCGGCCTGCTGGCGATCCGGCAAGCGGTGGCGGCGAAAAACCCGATCACCTACAAGATCCTCTATAATGACGCGGTGGCGATGACCGGCGGCCAGCCGGTCGAGGGCGGGCTTACCGTGCCGATGATCGCGCGGCAGTTGCTCGCCGAAAATGTGCGTCGCGTGGTGGTGGTGGCGGAAGCTCCCGAAAAATATCTGGGTTCGGGCCTGTTGCCCGGCGGCGTGGATGTGCGCGAGCGGCATGAATTGCACCAGGTCGAGCGGGTTCTGCGCGACATGGACGGCGTGACCGCCATCATCTTCGACCAGACCTGCGCCGCCGAAAAGCGCCGCCGCCGCAAGACCGGCGATTACCCCGATCCGGCTTTGCGCGCCTTCATCAACACGGGGGTCTGCGAGAATTGCGGCGATTGCAGCGCCCAATCCAATTGCATGTCGGTGGTTCCAGTCGAAACCGAATTGGGTCGCAAGCGCCAGATCGACCAGTCCTCCTGCAACAAGGATTATTCCTGCGTCGACGGGTTTTGCCCGAGTTTCGTGACGGTGAAGGGCGGCCGTCTGCGCAAGGGCCGGGGCGAAGCGGTTCTCGATTGGGTCGCCGCCCTGCCGGACCCGGGACCGGCGCCCCTCAACGGCGTTTGCAGCATCCTGATCGCCGGAGTTGGCGGCACCGGCGTGGTGACGGTGGGCGCTGTTCTCGGCGCCGCCGCCGCGCTCGAAGGCAAGGCCGTCTCGGCGCTTGATATGGCGGGGCTGGCGCAAAAGGGCGGTCCCGTCACCACCCATCTGCGCATCGCCGCGCAAGACGACGAGTTGCACGCCACCCGCATTTCGTCGGGCGAGGCCGCCGTGCTGATCGGCTGCGACATTGTCGTCTCAAGCTCGCCGGAAGTGATTTTCAAGCTGCGTCCCGGTTTTACGCGCGCCATCGTCAATGATGATTTTTCGATCACCAGCGAATTCGTGCGGGCTTTCGCCGCGCAGGCCAAGACCGGCGATCTCGTCGCGCATCCCGATCCGGTTTTCCAGCGCGAGGCGATGGAAAAGGTCATCGCCGACGCCTGCGGATCGGGGCGCGCCGATTTTCTGCGGGCGACCCGTCTCGCCACCGCGCTGCTCGGCGATTCCATCGCCACCAATCTTTTCCTGCTCGGCTATGCCTATCAAAAGGGCGTGCTGCCGGTGGCGGCGGAGTTGATCCTCGCGGCGATCGAAAATCTCGGCATTGCGGTCGAGCAGAACAGACGCGCCTTTTTCTGGGGCCGGCGCGCGGCGCATGATTTGGCGGCGACCCAAGCCGCCGCCGATTCGAAATCGCGGCCGCAACCCTATATGAAGCTTCCGCTGACGGACATGATCGAGGCGCTGGCGCGCGAACTGACCGCTTATCAGAACAGCGACTATGCCGAGCGTTTCAAAATCCGCGTCGCTCAGATCCGCGCGGCGGAAACGCGGGTCGCCCCCGGCAGCGAGGCTTTGTCGCGCGCTTTCGCGCTCGGCTATTACAAGCTGCTCGCCTTCAAGGACGAATATGAAATCGGCGCGGCTTTATACCCGTCCGGAATTCATGGCCGACCTGAAGGCGCAGTTCGAAGGCGACTTATTCCCTCACCTTCCATTTCGCGCCGCCTATTCTGGCCGCGCCGGCGGCGGCGTCCTGCCGCGCAAGCGCAAGTTCGGGCCTTGGGCCTTTTCTGCGCTCAAGCTGCTCGCCGCGCTGAAATTTTTGCGGGAAGCTGGCTCGATCCTTTCCGCTTTTCGCCGGATCGCCAGTTCGAACGGCAACTGATTCAGGATTACGAGGAGCGGGCCGACGAGATGATTCGCAAGCTCAACGCCGATAATCTGGCTGTCGCGGTCGAACTGGCGGCGTTGCCGCAGCACATCCGCGGTTATGGTCCGGTCAAGGCGCGCTATGCCGCGCATGCAAAAAAGCGCGAGGCGGCGTTGATGCGGCGTTTTGCGGAGGCGAGCCTCGAATCCACCTTGGCGTGACGCCCAA
>CAWFBN010000199.1:0-16561 GCA_963813955.1 uncultured Alphaproteobacteria bacterium
CATCAGGGAGGGCAGGGATGAGCAAGAAGCGCGGCGACAAGCCGGAGGTGGAGCTGACCGAGGGCGCCATTCGCGTGGTGTGGCGAGGACGCACCCGCACCATATTGCCGTCGGCGCCGCCGCCCAACGCCGAGGAGGCTGCGGATTTCACCGTCAGTCTCGACGACCTCATGTGCTGGGACGCGCCTGATGACGAATTGGGAGATCCAGATGGCCGAATTGCAGAAAATCCTCGAGGCTATCGACGACGCCTTCGACAAGCTGGGCCTCAGCGTCGCCTATGAATGAGGAATTCGGGGGCGAATGGGCCAAAAGACGAGCTTTCGCGCTCTCCTCAAAATCGCATTGGGCCTGCTAGAAGAGTCTCGCGCCATTCTGGAGACAACACGCGATGAAATGGGAAGAATCTCCGCCAGTCCGACAATGTCGAGGATCGCCGGGGGAGCGATCAATATGCCGGCGGCGGAGGCTCGTCGGGCCATCTTGGCCTCGGCGCGATGATCGTCCTTGGCCTCATCGGCTATGCTTTCGGCATTGATCCGCGCCTGCTGATCGGCGGGGCCGAAATGGTCTCCAAGGTCACGCACAAGACGCAGCAATCGGCGCCTGCCGGTCAGGTGGGCGCGCCCAAGGACCAGATGGGCCGTTTCGTCGCCGCCGTGCTCGCCGAGAACGAGGACGTGTGGAAAGAGGTGCTTCCGGCCCAGACGGGGGTGAGATTCACGCCGGCGCCAATCGTGCTGTTCAACCGGGCGACGCAATCCGCCTGCGGCACGGCGCAATCGGCGATGGGGCCTTTCTATTGCCCGCTCGACAAGAAAATCTATCTCGACACGTCCTTTTTCAAGGACATGCAGACCCGCTTGGGCGGCGGCGGCGATTTCGCCTACGCCTATGTCATCTCGCATGAAATGGGCCATCACATTCAGGATCTGGTCGGGATTCTGCCCAAGGCCCAGGCGGCGCAGCAGCGCTCATCCAAGGACCAGGCCAACGCCATTTCGGTGCGCGTCGAACTGCAGGCCGATTGCCTCGCTGGCGTCTGGGCGGCCAACGCCAACCAGAAATGGCAGCTGATCGAGGAGGGCGATGTCGAAAAGGCGATCAAGACCGCCCAGGCGATCGGCGACGACCGGCTGCAGCAATCCTCGCGCGGTTTTGCGGTGCCGGATTCCTTCACCCACGGCTCCTCCGCCCAGCGCGTGGAGTGGCTGGAGCGCGGATTAAAGTCGGGCAAGATCGATTCCTGCAATACTTTTGCCCAATAACTCCTTGCGTTTTGATAATTGACAGGCGGGCGCCCCGCGCGGCAACTTGAGCCGGTTTTAAAATTTGAAAAGGAAGAATGATGGCGCGAATTACTGTTCGCAAATTTCTTGCGGTCGCTGCGATGCTTTTGACCTTCGCCGATGCCGGCGCGGCCTTCGCGATGCCGATCGCGCCCATCGCTGACTCCAGCGCTGTCTCGGCGACCCTTGTTCGCGGCGGTCGCGGCGGCGGCGGTCGTGGCATGGCTCGCGGCGGCGCTTATCGCGGTGGTCGCGGCGGCGCGGTTGCGATGCGTGGCGGTCGCGGCGGAGCCGTTGCGGTGCGTGGCGGCGCGGTTCGCGGCGGCGCTTATCGCGGCGGGGTTCGTGGCGGCGCGGTTGTTCGCGGCGGTGGCTATCGTCGCGGCGGCGCCGTTGTATGGGGCGCGTCCCGGTTATCGTTGGGCGCCGGGCGGCGCGATCGCGGCGGGCGCGGCTATTGGTTTCATCACGGCGGCCGGCGCTGCGGCCTATTACACCAGCCAGCCGCCGGCTCCGGGCCTGTGCTGGTATTACACCGATCCCTCACGCCGGGCCGGCTTCTGGGACAATTGCCCCTGAGTCTTTCAGGGCTTCCTGCCACCGAAAATCCCCGCTTCGTCTGAAGCGGGGATTTTTTTAATTTCAAACCACCTGCTGCGCCCGCACGGCCATGTCGCGACGGATTTTGAGACGGCGGATCAGGTCGGCGAGATCACGCGGCGCCGCCGACCGAATGTCGTTGCGCAAGGCCAAGGCGCCGACCGGCCGCGCCAGTCCCGGCGCCAGCCGCGTGACAAGCGTGCCGGGCGCGCACGCGCAGCAAGGCGCCGCGAAAATTCGTATCGAGCAAAAGATCGCTGACCTCCTGGGCAAAACCGCTCGGCGGCGCATAGCCGCCTTCGAGCACCAAAAGAATGTTGGCGCGCATCTGCGTTACGGCCCGGACCAGTCCGTCCTTGGTCGAGTCCGTTTCGACGAAGGCGCAGCCGGCGTGGTCGGCCAGCGCCGCCAGATCGTCGCCGCTCGGGCCGATGATCGTGACGTCGCGCAACACGCCCTCTACCGCCGCGCGCACCAGCGCGCCGAGGCTACGCGCGACGGCTTCAGAGGCGCGAGGGTGCGGCTGCGCGGCGCTCAAGGAGGGCGAGAGGACAAGGGCGGAAATCATGCTCCGGCTTTAGCGTTTTTCGCGGCTCAGCGCAAAGCGTCTTGACAAAGGGTTAATGTTCGCGGAATGTTCTATTCCTGTTTTGTTCCACCGAGGCGATGCGACGATGATCTCGGCCTTGCAATCCAAATCCAATGCTCCCGTTGCGCCCGCGCGGCGACGCGGCCGCGCGGCGACCGCCAATGTCTCGGGGCGTTTCGAAGTTTTTTCGCGCGAGGAGATGGATGACGGCTGGGGCTCGGCGGAGCAATTGCCGCCGTTCAAGACGACTGTGGCGCATGAAAAGCCGCAAAACCCTCATCACCCGCAACGACTCGCCGGATATTTCCTTCGACCGTTCGATCAATCCCTATCGCGGCTGTGAGCATGGCTGCATTTATTGTTTCGCGCGGCCGACCCACGCTTTTCTGGGCCTGTCGCCGGGCCTCGATTTCGAGAGCCGCCTGACCGTCAAGGACAACGCCGCGGACCTGCTGCGGCGCGAATTGTCGGCGGCAAATTACCAGCCGAAAACCATCGCCATCGGGACCAATACCGATCCCTACCAGCCGATTGAGCGTGAGCATGGCGTCATGCGCTCGATCCTGCAAGTTCTCGCCGACGCCAATCATCCCGTCGCCATCGTCACCAAATCGGCGTTGGTTCTGCGCGATCTCGACATTTTAGGGCCGATGGCGGCCAAGGGATTGGCCAAGGTCGCGCTCTCCGTGACGACGCTCGACCGCGAACTGGCGCGGGCGATGGAGCCGCGCGCCGCGACGCCGCAGCGCCGTCTCGACGCGATCGAGAAGCTGAGCGCCGCCGGCGTTCCAGCGGCGGTCATGGTCGCGCCGGTCATTCCCGGCGTCACCGACCACGAGATCGAGGCGATCCTGACCCGCGCCCATCAATTGGGCGCCCGCGAGGCCGGCTATATCCTCCTGCGTCTGCCGCTCGAGACGCAGGATCTGTTCGCCAATTGGCTGCTCGAACATCATCCCGACAAATATCGCAAGGTCATGGCGTTGCTGCGCTCGACCCGCGAGGGAAAGATTTACGATTCGTCCTGGGGCAAGCGCATGACCGGGACCGGCCCCTATGCCTGGATGATCGGCCGGCGCTTTGAAATGGCCTGTGACAAGATCGGCCTCAACACGCAGAAATCCAGGCTGCGCTCCGATCTCTTCATGCGCCCACAAGGCGGCGGCGTGCAACTGAGCCTGTTTTGACTCAGCTTCGGCTGGCCAGCCGATAGGGATAGGGGGCAAAGCGCGACGACACGAGGATGGGCGCCGAGCCCTTGATCAAATGGCCCCAATTCGAGGGCGGGGCGACGGGCGCGACGGCGGCGGGTTTCGCCAGAAATTCGTCGGGTCGCGGTGGCGGCGTCGGCGCGACGGCGTTGGTCGCGGCGGCTTCCGCTGGCGCTGGCTCGGAAGTCGGGATTATCGCGGTGGGCGCGCTCGCGCTCGCCGGCGCGGGCTTTGGCGCCGGAACCGGAACCGGCGGCGATGGCGCTTCGGCGAGGGGCGGCTTGACGCTGACAGGACGCACGCTGGCCATCCTGACCTGAGCGACGGTGGCGAGCGAGGACTGCGGCGTCAGGGCGGCGACGAGGCCGCCAAAAGCGTTGGAGACAGGGTTCTCGGGCGGGTTGTCCTTGAGCCGGGCGCGCGCCACCATCACGCGCGGCTGCTGCGGCGCATTGCAATCGCGAATGCCGAGGCGGATCAGTTCCGAGCCGGTCAACACCTTGTAATTGCGCGTGAGTTGGCCAAGACGCTGACGAACGGCGACGGGATAGGCCGCCATCATCGCGTCGGAGACCGAATCGTTGGCGTCTTTGGTTTCAGGATTATAGGCCTTGTGGAATTTCAGCTGGCTGTCGGGGTAAACGCAGACATTGGGCAGCGCCAGCGCCAGCGTGCAGGCCGAGCGGCATTCATGCAGCCGGACCTCGCGGTTGCTCTGGAAATAGAGCGCGGTTTGCCGATCATATTGATCGACATAGCCGCCGACGTCTTTGAAGACCACAACCGGCGCGTCGCCCGGCGGGGGATGAAGATAGCTCATGACGCACTCGTTCCAACAGGGCGTCAGCTTTGTTGGAACAAGGTAAAGGCTTCATTAAGGCGCGAGGGGGGCGTAAAAATTAATCGCGACGGGCCTGGAGTTTCCCCGATGCCGGACGCGATCAGTTTCGGAAGCGTCAGTCGGACGCTCTGAACCGGGAGACGCCCCACCAGACCAAACCGCCAACCACAAGAAGGATGAGCGTGACGGCCGTCACGAACATGAAGGACTGGTCGAGCCAACCGAGACCAGGAACGCACAGGAACAGGACGACGCCAATCGCGCAAATCTGCCAGATGCGCGCCTGCACGCCGGCGCAGAAGGTCCCGAGCGCGAGCAGGATGACCATAACGAGCGAGCGTGCGTTCGTATCGATCATGCCCTGCACGCCGTTGCTGTAAAGGAGATAGATGGCGACCAGCATGGCGATCCAGATCGCAGCGATTCCCATGACCGACTTGATCTGCTCACCCAACGACACCCCGCGAACGCGCCCCTCATAGGCCGAAATGATCCCGAACAGGGGAAACAGCACAAGCCAGTAAGACACGGGCAGGCGAAAGCCCACGCCGATCAGCGCGAGCAGCAGCATCGCGATATAGGCGATGTCGCGCACCAGCCATCTGATCACCGCCGAGCGCTCGGGGGAGCGCAATAGGTCCGGCGCGAAGGTCATCGCGGCCATGTCATCAATCCCGTGACTTGCGGCCGGGTCCGCAGTTTGCGCGCGGTTATCGCTCATCGTTCCTCGTCCAAAAATTCTTCAAGTCCATAATTTGCGGCTCGCGGCCTTTGCGCACGCCACGGCGTCGGTTTAACTCTGGCCTGGCCCTGCCGGTTCCCTGCCTCGGCCTTAACCGCCCGCGCGCAATAATTCGATGACGGCCTGGGCGGCGGCTGTCGACGACGCGGGGTTCTGTCCGGTGATGAGTTTCCCGTCGGTCTGGATGAAAGCGCCCCAATCCGGACCCTTGTGGTAGAGGCCTCCCAACCGCTTCAACTCGTCCTCGACCAAAAACGGCACAATTTTGGTCAGTTCGACGGCGGCCTCCTCGCTGTCGCTGAAGCCCGTGACGTTGCGGCCCTTCACCAGCGGCGCGCCATCGGCCTTGACGTGGCGCAGCACGCCCGGCCCATGGCAGACGGCGGCCACCGGCTTGCCATTGGTCCAGAAGTCCTCGATGAGCGCGATCGAGGCCGCATCTTCCGCGAGATCCCACAGCGGGCCGTGGCCTCCGGCGTAGAAGATCGCGTCGAAATCGGCAGCGTTGAGGTTTTCCAGCATTTCGGTATGGGCGAGAGCCGCCTGTGCGGGGTCGTCGTCCTTGAAACGGCGTGTCGAGTCGGTCTGGGCCGAGGGATCGTCGCTGCGCGGATCGAGCGGCGGTTGGCCGCCCTTGGGCGAGGCCAGCGTGACCTCGGCGCCCGCATCCTTGAAGGCATAATAGGGCGCGGCGAATTCTTCGAGCCAGAAGCCGGTCTTGTGTCCGGTGTCGCCGAGGCGGTCATGCGAGGTGAGAACGAGGAGGATTTTCATCGGGCTATTCCCTTGCGCGCGACGGCTTGATCCTGCGCCTTTGCCGCGAAGGGCGTCCCAGTTTAAATGAGTCACAAATTGTCGAACCGCGCGTGGCGGAAAAATGTTCCGAAGGATGGAAAATGCTCGTCGATGGACAAATGGACCGCAGGACTGGCAGCCGGTGCAGGCGAGCGACGCCAAGGGCGGCTTTGTGCGGCAGATTTCCGGTTTCCGCCATTGGGTCACGCCTGACGGGCCGCGGGGCCGACCGGCGAGGCCGGATTCGAGGCCGAGGCCGGGCGCTACCAACTCTATGTCGCGCTGATCTGCCCCTGGGCGTCGCGCACGCTCATCGCGCCGCAAGCTCAAGAAGCTGGATACGGTGGTTTCGGTTTGCGTGGTCGAGCCGGTGCTGACCGACCAGGGCTGGCGCTTCGGCGATTTCCCCGGCGCCGACCGCGACACGCTCAATGGCGCGACCTATCTGCACGAAATCTACACCCGGGCCGACCCGCATTACACCGGCCGCGCCACCGTGCCGGTGCTTTGGGACAAGCAGCGCGAAGACCATCGTCAACAATGAATCCGCCGATATCCTGCGCATGCTCAATTCCGGCTTCGGCGCCGCTGGCGGACGAAAGCGTCGATCTTTACCCCGGGACCTTGCGCGAAAAAATCGACGCGCTCAACGACGAGATTTATCCCCGCCTTAACAATGGGGTTTATCGCGCCGGGTTCGCCACCACCCAAGCCGCCTATGAAGAGGCTTTCGCCGACGTGTTCGCGATGCTCGACCTGTTGGAACAGCGCCTCGCGGAAAACGGCCCCTTCCTGTTCGGCGCGCGTCTCGGTCGAGACCGATATCCGCCTGTTCGTGACGCTGGTGCGCTTCGACGCCGCCTATCACGGCCTGTTCAAGTGCAATCTGCGCCGGATCAAGGATTATGCCGCGCTGAGCGACTGGCTGAAAACCATGCTGGCGGTTCCCGGCGTCCGCGAGACGGTCAGCATGGATCACATCAAGCGCGGCTATTATTCGATCAAGGCGCTCAATCCCAACGGGATCGTCCCGCTTGGTCCCGATCTGTCCGAACTTGGCTTGTGAGGCGCATCATGTCCGATTCCCTGGTTATTCTGCTGCATGGCGTCAATGCCGATGGCGCCGATCTCGCGCCGCTTGGCGCGCAATGGCGCCGCGCCTTGCCCAACACGGACTTCGATCGCGCCCGACGCGCCGTTTTCCTCGGGCTATGGTTTTCAATGGTTCAGCCTGGACGGGATCACCGTCGCCAACCGTTTCGCTCGCGTCGTCGAGGCCCGCGCGCCCTTCGACGCCGTGCTGCGCGACATCATCGCGGCGCATGGCCTCAGCGATAATCTCGAACGCGTGGCGCTGGTCGGCTTTTCCCAAGGCTCGATGATGGCGCTCGACGCGCTCGCCTCGGGGCGCTGGGCTTTCGGCGCCGTGGTGGCCTTTTCCGGCCGGCTGGCCTCGCCGCCGCCGCTCGCGCCCGCGCTGGCGACCGCCGGTGCTGCTGATCCATGGCGACGACGATTCCGTCATCGCCTCGTCCGAGAGCGAGGAGGCCGCAGCCGCCCTGCAAAAGCTCGGCGTGGCGACGCAGCTGCACATTTTGCGCGGGGTCGATCATACCATCTCGTCGGACGGCGCGCTGCTCGCGCAGGCCTTTCTGGCGAAGCATCTTGGCGCTTCGGAAGGAGTCGCGTGATGAAACAGCCGACGATCTTTATCTCGCATGGCGGCGGCCCCTGCTTCTGGATGGAGTTTGGCCCGCCTTTCGGCCCGCATGGCTTCGACAGGCTGCGCGCCTATCTCGCCGGTCTGCTGGCGACGCTGCCGGAGCGGCCCAAGGCGATTTTGCTGATCTCCGCCCATTGGGAAGAGGCTGACGCCCACGGTCGGGATCGGCGGCCAATCCCGGCATGATCTACGATTATTACGGCTTTCCGCCCGAGACTTATCAGCTTCCCTATCCCGCGCCGGGCGCGCCGCAACTCGCCCAACGCGTGCGCGACTTGCTGGGCGTCGCGGGGATTGACTCCGCCGCTGACCCCGAACGCGGCTTTGACCATGGCGTGTTCGTGCCGATGCTGATCGTCGATCCCAAGGCGGAAATTCCGGTGGCGACCCTGTCGCTGCGCCACGACCTGTCGCCCGAGGCGCATCTGGCGATGGGCGCGGCGCTCGAACCCTTGCGCGACGAGGGCGTGCTGATCCTCGGCAGCGGCAACAGCTTTCATAATCTGCGCACATTTTTTGACGGCCAGACCGGCGCCTCGGCGAGTTTCGACGATTGGCTGACCGAGGCGGTCGAAACGCCCGATCCCGCAGTTCGCTCCGCAAAACTCGCCGCTTGGGAAAAGGCGCCCGCCGCGCGGCTAAGCCATCCGCGCGAGGAACATTTGCTGCCGCTCATGGTGGTCGCCGGGGCGGCGGGAGGCGACGCGGGACGCGCGGGTCTATCGCGACAGCATCGGCGCCAAGGCGATTTCGGGCTACGCCTTCGGATAACTCAGAGCGCCAACGAGAATTTGCGGCAATGCTCGAGATAGGCGCCCTCGTGCTCCATCAGCAGGAGGACGATGGCGGACCACAGCCAGGAGGGCGCATCGAGCGATTTCGTCCGGTTTTTCTGCAAATCCGCCTGCCAGCTCTTGCGGGTGGCGCGATCCATCTGCCGCGCATGGGCGTGTCCGACGATGGTGGCGAGATATCTGGCCGTCTCGACCGCGGCTTCGGACGTCAGCTGTTCAATTTCGAGTTTCAGATCCTGAGGGAGCAGCTCCCGGACGAAGATGGATTGCCCGAGAAGCTCGCCGCTCCGCATCCGCTCGCCAAGATAAGGCGACATTTTTCGCGCGCCCTCGACGATCCGTTCGCCGTTTGATGAAGGCATTTTAGCATCGGGATCATGGGGCGCGGCGGCTCTGACGGCCTCCTTGACGTCCATGAGGCAATATTCCCGGTCCGAGCCCTTGCTGCGGATGCTCAGGAGCACGGCGTAGCGCATCAGGCCGAGCGAACTGCACCCTTTCATCCAGTAGGCCGCATCCACGACTTTGACCACCGCGTCCAAATCGCGCGAGTGCAAGACGTCGCGAGGTCTCGCAGTTCCGGCGCGTCGAACAAGTCCCTGATCGCAGCGCGCTCGGCGGCGTCCAATGGCCAGAATTTCTTGCCCAGGGGAATATCGGGGTGGTGTCCTTGATCCGCTCCTTGGCCAATTGCTTCCAGGTCCGGTGGTTGGCTTCGCGGACGACCCGGCGCACGGAGGGGGGCGCATTCCTGATCGTCGACGCCGTCCAGCCCGGGATCGAAGGCCTGTTCATAGCCCTCGACCAGGCTTTCGATCATGCGGGCCGTCGTGACGCCGGGCAGGTCCGACCCTCGGGCCGCGCTCGCCAGCGAGAGCCCGAGCCTGATGAGGTCATGCGCAGGATTGCCGATGACCGTTTGGTCGAGATCGCGAATTTGCACGCGGATATGACCCTCGGCGTTGGCGACCGGTCCCAGATTGCCGACATGGCAATCGCCGCAAATCCAGATCGGCGGTCCCTCGGGCAGCGCGCCACGCGGCCGGTCGGACAACCATTTGTAGAATTGAATCGTGTTGCCGCGAACGAAGGCGTGCGGGGAGCGCGCCATCTTGACGTTGCGTGTCCGTGTCAGCACGTCCTGACGCTTGTTCGGCGGGGTCATCGGGGCTCCTGAAAGACCAGATTGCCGGCAAGCGGCCCCGATTGGCAAGCGGCATTTTCCGCGAGCATCAGTCGGGAAACCGGGGAAACAGGATGTTGTTTTCGATGTGGATGTGATTGGTCAGATCGTCGGAAAGTTTGCGCACGCCGGCGTAAAGCGCCCGCCATGTTCCGCAGGCGTCCTCAGGCGGCTCCATGTCATGGGTGAGCGTGGCGAGAGCCTCCAGCAAGTCGCCGTGGTCCAGATGTTCGACCACCATCGCGCTGATCGGAACGGAAACCATGGGGTCTCCGGCGCGGATCATCGGGAAGAGGATCAATTCCTCCTGCTGCATATGCGTGCCAAGCGCCGTATCCATCCGGATCAGGAAATCCGCCAGCCCGCCGGCGCCTCGGGATTGCCGGCATGGACGCGCTCGACGCGACGCGCCAGTTGAATGAGTTCCGGAATCTCGCGCCGGTGGGTGTCGTGATAGCGCGAGATGAGATGATCGATGATTTCCCCGGAAGACTCCGGGATTTCGCTTTCCTGCGGGGTCAGCGCTGCCAGTTGGCGCTCGACAGCGGCAAGCTCCAGCCCGCGTTTTTTCAGGGCCGCGCCAAGCGAGATCGCGCCGCCGCAACAATAGTCGAGTTTGAGCTTGCGGAAGATCGCCGTGGCGCCGGGCAGACGCGCCGCGATTTCACCAATCGGCTCGTCGCCGAACTTCGATTGCAGATCGTCCACTTGGGTCATCGCCAGCCTCTTCAAAAAACAACATGCCGATGTTTGCCCGCAGACGCCGGGGTTAACTTTGCGCCTCCGCAATCTTCTGACCATATAAGCGGGACGTCGAATGCGTTGAGAGGATAACGAAATGTCGCCCCTGACCGTTTTTCTGGCAAAGTTTTTCGGCAGCGTCTGGTTCGTGACCTGCGCCGTCTGCCTCGCTCGACCCAAGGCGATTTTGGAGGCCGCCAACTCGATGGCGGAGAGCCCGGGGCTTCTGCTGGTCTCGGGCATCTTCACCATGGCCGCCGGCGTCGCGACGGTGATCGGTCACAATATCTGGTCGGGAGGCGCCCTGCCGGTGGCGGTGACACTGCTTGGATGGGTGATGCTGATCAAGGGAGTCGTGCTGATGGCTGTGCCGCCGGAAAGGCTGATCGCCTCCTACGGCTTCCTGACTTCGGGTCGGCGCTTTCGCCTCGTCATGGTCCCGTCCCTTGTTTTGAGCGCCTGGGTGTTGATGATGGCGTTCAACGCTTGAGGAAAGTCTCGATGGCGTCGGCGATGCCGAGATCTACGGCATCTTGGGTGATGCCGAGCGTCTTGAGCATGGTCTTCGACACCAGCAGGGAATGGTCGCCGCCCTCAACGATGTGTAGGGAGTTCGGCGCTGACATGCGGCCCCGCACGTCCTCGAACAGCTCCAGTGGGCAGAGGGCGTCGCGCGTTCCCTGCACGAACATCGCCGGCGTCTTGAGGTCCAGCAGCACCTGATCGCGGAGTTTTGATGCGTCGCCGCCGCCGCAAAGCGGATAGCCAAGGCAGATGACCGCTTCGACCTTTTCCTCCAGCGCCAGATGACAGCCGACGCGCCCGCCCATGCTCTTGCCGGCAAGGACAATCGGCCCCGAGTGGATTTGCCGCAGCGCGAAAAACGCGGCGCGATGGGCCTCGATCAGGCGCGGCAAGCGGTCGGGCGTTTTTCGCCCTGCGATCATATAGGGATAGTCGAACGGATGGACCGATCCCAGCCGGCTCAAAAGACGCGTAAAACTCTGCATGCGCGGATGGGATGAGGGCGCGCCCGCGCCCGGGGCCAGCAGGAAGGCCAGATCGCGTTTTGTCATGAGGCGATCATCGTCGAAGAGGGGCCGTTTCGACAAGCTGAAACCTCGACGCGCTTGACTTCTTAAGGGACAAAATGTTCCTCTTATGTTCTACCAGAGCGGAGCGGAATCATGTCGTTAGCGGCCGAACAGGCGCCTGTGGAAGCCACGGACGAGGAGATTGACGCGATTATCGCCGAATTTGGCGGCGACGCGAGGCTGGCGATCAGGGCGCTGTTGCATGACCTGACGCAGATCGCCCTCGACTGCGAAGCCGCCGTCTCACGCGGCTATGTGCGGGGCAATCTGTTGCCGCTTCAGGCTGCGCGAGGCGACGGACGCGGAGACGGCGTCGTGACCCGGCGCACCAGCCGGTCCGACTCGCTGATCGACCGTGTCGCGCTGCTCGCGGCGCTCGGAACCTGCCGGGGCGCCCGTCCTTGCCGCCGTAGTGCTGGTCGACCATTTGCTTGACGGCCTGACGCCGGGCGGCCTTCACGTCGCAGATGGCCAGGCAGCGGAACGTCGGGCTCTGCCAGGAAGCACCCCAGGTCGCCGGTGCCGCGGTTGCCGATGCCGATGCCGCCGAGCACGATCTGCTCGCTGGGCGGCGTCACGCCCTCTAGGCCCAGCACGCGGCCGGGGACGACCAGGGGGGCCAGGGCGGCCGCCCCCGCTACGCCTAGAGCCGCCGCCGCGAACAGCGGCGGCCGGGCGAACCATGATCCACACCCATGGACAACTCCTCATACAGCAAGTCCAGCGAAGGGATAGGTGGGTCGAACGGGGCAGGTAACGGCCGTCCGCCGCACCGCGCGGCTGCGGATCGCCATTACCTCTAAGCTACCCAAACTCTCCGGCATTGTCAAGAGATACTGCGAAAACTGCCCATTGCCCGGCGATTGACAGGGCTGAGAACCGCACCGAGAATAAGACTCCACCGTTGCGTCTCACGAACCCCGGCCTGGCACGTCAGGGTCGCGCGGCCAGAATGCGGCTGCCGCCCGGCCTTCGCCTGCGTGATGAACGCGAGACCCGCTGAAATGCGAACGCACACGGATCACCCGCTGCTGCCCGTCGAGATCTGTTGCATCCGTCCTGGTGGCGCGCAGGCCGGATCACGTTTGACGAAGACTTTTTCTTATCACCCGGCCAAACGGGTCGAATGCGAGCGGCGCATGGAAACCGTGCTCCACGAGCGGTTCGGGGCCTACGGCCTCGGCGCGGACCACGACCGCGACCTGCCCGTGATCGGTGCCGTGCACAACGCCGCCGGCTACTTGCTCTCGGAGATGCTCGGCTGCGAAATCCGCTACCACGACGCGCCGCGCCCAACGTCCTGCCCGCGGGACGCGAGCGGCTGGCGTTGGAG
This sequence comes from uncultured Alphaproteobacteria bacterium, assembly GCA_963813955.1. Lineage (GTDB taxonomy): Bacteria > Pseudomonadota > Alphaproteobacteria > Rhizobiales > Beijerinckiaceae > Rhodoblastus. The sequence continues at coordinate 12,936 of CAWFBN010000199.1, forward strand.
CCGAAGGCGGCGTTCCAGAGCGAGGCGTTCCGGCGTTTCGAGCGGCTGCACAACGCGCTGGCGACGAACTACGGTTGCGTGCAGGGCGACATCAACTGGTCGGCGTGCTCAACCTGGGCCTCGACCTGCCCGGCCAGGACCTGTTCCTGGACATGCGGAGGCGCCGGAAACGGTCAGCGCCGGCCTGCGCAGATTGCCGAGGTGGTCGAGCGGTTTGCCGCCGGCGTGCAGGCCCGGACCAGCAGCAGCTCGATCTCGGTAAACCGTGTCGTGCGGCATTTCTCGCGGCCGGTGTTTCTGCACTGGAGTGCTCCAGCACCATGATTTCGGCCGCGGATTACGAGCGGTTCCTGCTGCCGATCGATGCGGCCTGGAGCCGGCAGGCCGGCCGTTCGGCATTCATCACTGCGGGCGCGACCCGCACCGCTTCGCGGCCAGCTACGCGAAGCTGCCGCATCTGGATTTCTCGACGTGGGCTGGGGCGGCGACGTGGGCACGCTACGGCGGAGCTTGCCCGGCACGTTCCTAAATTGCCAACTCGATCCCGTGCAACTGGTGACGTGGACGCCGGCTCAAATCACGAGACGATCCTGCGCTGGCGCGCGAGTCAGGCGACCGTGGCTGACGGGCGTCTGCTGCATCAATCTGGACCAGCCGACCGACGCCCAGATCATCGCGATTTTCCAGGCGGTCAATGAACTGCGAAACCAGGCGCTGGCGGTGAGGCGGCCATGAACCGGGGCCACACGATGCCCTACCTGGCATGCCGAGCCAATAAGACGGAGTACCGGCCGTGAACGAAGCCTGATCAGCGAGAACTTCCTGCTCGAACGACGAGGCGGTCGAACTCTATCACCGCTTCGCCCGCGATCTGCCGATCATCGACTACCACTGCCACCTGCCGCCGCGGCAGATTGCCGAGGACCACCGCTTCGCCAACCTCGCGCAGATCTGGCTCTACGGCGATCATTACAAGTGGCGGGCGATGCGCTCGGCCGGCGTGGCGGAACGCTATCTGCACCGGCGACGCCACGGACTGGGAGAAGTTCGAGAAGTGGGCCGAGGTGGTGCCCAAGACGCTCCGCAATCCGCTCTACCACTGGACCCACCTGGAACTCAAGCGGCCGTTCGGGATCAGCGACCGGCTGCTCAATCCCCAGACCGCGCGGGGAATCTGGGAGCAGTGCAACGCGCATGCTTGCCCGCGACGACATGTCGTGCCGCGGCATCATGCGGCAGATGAAGGTCGTGCTGGTCTGCACGACCGACGATCCGGTCGATTCGCTGGAATACCACGCGGCGATCGCGGCCGACCCGGACGTTCAAGATCCGCGTGCTGCCGACCTTCCGGCCCGACCGGGCCCTGGCGATCGACGCGCCGGAGGCCTTCAATCACTATGTCGACCGTTTGGCCGAGGTGAGCCAGCGTCGATATCGGCGACGCCTTTCCGTGCTTCCTCGAGGCCTTGCGGAAGCGGCACGATTTCTTCCACAAGGCCGGCTGCCGGCTTTCCGACCATGGGCTGGAGACCATCGACGCCGATGGAAGGCACGGCCCTGGAAGCGACCGGCATTTTCGCCCGGGTCCGCCGCGGCAGCCGGCCCTCGGCCGCCGAGGAGGTCGCCGCTTCCGCTCGGCCATGCTCCATGAAATGGCCCTCTGGGACCACGAGCGCGGCTGGACGCAGCAGTTCCATATCGGCGCGCTGCGGAACAACAACACGCGGATGTTCCAGCAGCTCGGCGCCGACACGGGCTTCGATTCGATTGCCGACGGCCGTTACGCCCGGGGGCTGTCGCGGTTCCTCGATCGGCTGGACCGCACGGACCAGTTGGCCAAGACGATCCTCTACAATCTCAATCCGGCGCACAACGAAGTCCTGGGCACGATGATCGGCAATTTCCAGGACGGCAGCGTGCCCGGCAAGATGCAGTTCGGCAGCGGCTGGTGGTTCCTCGATCAGAAGGACGGCATGGAGAAGCAGATCAACTGCCTCTCGAACCTTGGGCTGTTGAGTTGTTTCGTCGGCATGTTGACCGACAGCCGGTCGTTTCTTTCCTACACGCGGCACGAGTATTTCCGCCGCATCCTCTGCAACCTGTTGGGCGGCCGAGATGCAGCAGGGCCTCTTGCCGGACGACCTGGAGCTGGTCGGCGGGATGGTCCGCGACATATGCTACCACAACGCGGAGCGGTACTTCGATTTCGGGTTCGAGTTGCCGGAGGTGACGGATTAGGGCCCGCAAGTGTCTTTGCGGTGCAGGCACGATGCCTGCATTTTCCGGCGCAGGCGGCAGCCTGCACCACAACCAGACGGTGAAGTGCCGTTACAGTGCCGGCTGCTTCAGGGCTTCACGGCAGCACGGATGCAAACTCGTAGTGGCCTGATCCCACAGAATAAACGGCTGTGTCCTTCTGAACGGCCTTGTCCTTCTCCAACAGCCGGTGGACCCACAAGATGTCGTCGCCGACGTGTGTGACGCCCACCCCGCACTTGGCCGGCACAAAGATGGTCGCCGTGGTGTTGGCGGGGATGGTGACCGCCAGAGTCAGCTTCTTGCCGTCGCGCCGCCAACGGCTCTCGATCCGGCCGTAGGGCGATTGGCGCCAGGCGGCCACGGAACGTCAGGTCGCCCACGATCACCGGCCGGATCAGGATGTGCTTGTAGCCCGGCCGCTCCGGGTCGGGACGAATGCCCGCCAGGTAGTGGTTCATCCAGATGTACAGGTCGCCGATCAGCATCACGTGATTGCCGGAATTCATGGCGGGGTCGGCCGTGTTGCCGTTCCACAACTCCCAGACGGTGGTGGCGCCTGGCCGACCATGTAGCCCCAGCTCGGATATTCTTTGCCGTGGCGATGGCGTAGGCCAGGTCGGGCCGGCCGTTATCGCTCAAGGTCCGCATGAGCCATTGTCCGCCGATGAGTCCGGTGCCGATCATGCCGGGCGTCTTCTTCGTAATCTTGTCCACCAGCCGCTCGAAGACCGGCTGCCGCCGCTCGCGGCGGGACCAGGCCGAACGCCAGCGGCAGGATGTAGGAAGTCTGCGAGCCGTTGTCGTACTGGTTCCGGGCGGCGTCCAGGAATCGCCGATTGAACGCCCGCTCGACCTCGCCGGCCTCGTGGGCGAATTCGCGGGCGTCGGCTGGCTTGCCCAGGATCGTCGCGTATTGCGACATCAGGCGGAGGTTGTGAACATGATAGCTGGTGGCCAGGAGCGGCCCGGCGGTGCGGCGCTGCGGGTCGCCGCTATGGATGAAATTTGGCGATTCGGGTGGCACGCACCAATCGCCATAGCAGTCGCCCGTGGAGATTCCGGCGTTGAGCCTCCCGGCCATCAACTGCATCCACTTCTTCATCGTCGGGTAGTTCTCGGCCAGCACGCGGCGGTCGCCGTATTCCTCGTAGAGCGTGCCGGGAACGATCACCGCCAGGCTCGGCCAGGTGATATCGTAGTTGTACATCCGCCAATACGTCGGGCAGACGTCCGGGAGGCAGCCGTCCGGCTGCTGGCTGTCGGCGATGTCGGTCAGCCACTTGCCGTAGATGCGGGCGATGTGGAACAGGCTCGCCTCGCCGCAGGCCCTTGGCAGCAATACGCAGCGGAACGAAGGTATGGCATAC
>CAWFBN010000200.1:0-4651 GCA_963813955.1 uncultured Alphaproteobacteria bacterium
CTTGCGCCGGAAAAAAAAGGCCTCGCGGCCGAAATTCGAGAAACCATCTTGTTTCTTGCCGGAAACGCCGCTTGCGGAAACGCAAAAACGACGCGGGAACAGATATTCCGCGCAAAACGGTTCATTGGCTGGGGTCTATAAGCGAGGCGCACGAAAAGGTCAAGCGCGCTCAAGCAAATGCGGAACTCTGAAACTCACGTGCGGCGATTTGGAAAAAATGGTCGGAGTGAGAGGATTCGAACCTCCGACCCCCTCGTCCCGAACGAGGTGCGCTACCAGGCTGCGCTACACTCCGACATTTGCCACGAAATTGCTTCGCCGCGCCCAAGACCCTGATCACCTTGGAGGCCGCCTTATAACCACGACTTGGCAAGGCGGCAAGCGAAAAGGCGGCGACAAGGCGAAGAGAATTTTGGAGAAATTTTGCCGCCACGTCCTCGCCATTATGTTAACTATCTATGGATACAACTCATTCAGCATATTTCCCGTTTTCGCATCGCGAGTCGCGCCCGGCGCGATTTGCCGGAAGGGCCTCCTTGGGCATGAAGTTGGCAGCATCAAGCAAATCAGCCCTTTTCGCAGGCGCGCTCGCGGCGGCGGTGTTTTCCTGCGCCGGCGCCCGTGCGGAAAACATGCGCGCCAGTTACCGCGTTTCGCTGATCGGGCTGCCGATTGGCGTCGCTGTGGCCAGCAGTTCGGTCGAGAACGCCCATTACAAGGTCACTCTCAATGTCCGCCTGACCGGCATCGCCGCCCTGGTGTCCAATCTCAAGATGGCGCTGGCCTCGTCCGGCGACTATGGCGAGGGCGCGATCGCCCCCTCGGCTTACGCCACCACCGCCTCCAATTCGCGCGAAACCCGCACCCTGCGCATGGCTTTGAACGCCGGAACGGTGCGGCAGGTGCAATATTCTCCGCAATGGGAAGAGGATAAAAGCCCAGAACACGTGCCGCTGACCGCGGAGCACAAGCAGGCCATTCTCGATCCGCTCTCCGCCTTCGTGATGCCGGTGGCGCCCGGCGTCGATCCGGTCGGTCCCGGCGCCTGCAACCGGCGCGTGCCGGTCTATGACGGCTACACGCGCTTTGATGTCACGCTCGATTTTGTCGGCGTGAAGGAGATCAAGACCGACGGTTATACCGGCCCGGTGACGATTTGCTCGGCGCGTTACATTCCCATTGCCGGCCACAAGACCAACGCCAGGACGATCCGCTTCATGGCCGACAACAAGGACATGGAAGTCTGGCTCGCCCCCGTTCCCAATGTTCGCGTGGTCGTGCCCTATCGGGTTCAGTTGATGACGCTTGCCGGTTCGGCGGTGATCGAAGCCTCGGAACTGCGCTTCACGCCTTGAGCGCCTGACGCCGCGAAGCCATTGACAGATCGAGCCAAAGGAGTCCGCGCGGGGCGTTTTCCGCGCGACCGGGACAAGAGGCCCGATTTAACCCTTGGCGCCGCCTTCCCTTTGGTGAACCATATCTAGCGCGAACAAAGGGTGACTCGTGCTGCAGTCTGCGATTTGGGCGCGATTTGTTCGCGCTAGGTTCGATTCGTTGATGTCGAGCGCCCGCAGCTTGACCAATGCAGATCTATCGCGCTGTTTTCGCCTCTAAAAAACAAAATCTTGCGAAACCGGCCTCGGGACACGATTGTATTGAAACGAAACGGTGGCCAACAGCGCCCGCCAGGAGCCCCGCCGCGATGGCATGGATGAACGGCTTTACGCCGCCCCCGCGCGACGCGAGGGACAAAAAAAAACTCGCCTCGTCGGAAAATGTCGCGGCGATTCTCGGTCCCACCAATACCGGAAAAACCCATTTCGCCATCGAGCGCATGCTGAGCCATTCCGCCGGCATGATCGGCCTGCCGCTGCGGCTGTTGGCGCGCGAGGTCTATAATCGCGTGGTGGCCAAGGTCGGGCCGGAGGCGGTGGCGCTGATCACCGGCGAGGAAAAAATCAAGCCGCCGCGGCCGCGCTACTGGGTCTCGACCGTCGAAGCCATGCCGCGCGATCTCGACCTGCCTTTCGTCGCCATCGACGAAATCCAGATCGCCGCCAGTTTCGATCGCGGCCATGTTTTTACCGACCGAATTCTCAACCGGCGCGGGACGCAGGAAACGCTGCTGATCGGCGCGGCCACCATGCAGGATGTGCTGGAAAAGCTGCTGCCGGGCCTGCGCGTTTTCTCGCGCCCCCGCTTGTCGCAACTGGCTTTCGCCGGCGACCGCAAGATCGCGCGGCTGCCCCGTCGCAGCGCCATCGTGAGTTTTCGCGCCGAGGATGTTTACGCCATCGCCGAATGGATCCGACGCCAGCGCGGCGGCGCCGCCGTGGTGCTTGGCGCGCTGAGCCCGCGCACCCGCAATGCCCAGATCGACCTCTACCAGAATGGCGACGTCGATTATATCGTCGCCACCGACGCCATCGGCATGGGTCTCAATCTCGATGTCGATCACGTCGCCTTCGCAGCGGACCGCAAATTCGACGGCTATCAGCTCCGCCGCCTCAATCCCGCCGAGTTCGGCCAGATCGCCGGGCGCGCCGGACGCCATCAACGCGATGGAACATTTGGCACCAGCGGGCGCTGTCCGCCGTTCGACGAGGAACTGGCGGCCATGATCGAAGGCCATGCCTTCGATCCCGTTAACCTGTTGCAATGGCGCAACGCCACGCTGGATTTTTCACGATCGAAGCCTTGTCGCCTCGCTCGAAATCCTGCCGGACTCGCCTGGCCTGTCGCGCGCGCCGGTCGCGGAGGATCAGAAAGTGCTCGAGGCGGCGGCGCGCGACGAGAAAGTCCGCCGCCAGGCAAAAACCCGCGCCGACATTGAAAGACTGTGGGATGTCTGCCAGATTCCCGATTATCGCAAGACTTCCCCGGCTGCCCACGCCGATCTGGTCTTGACTGTTTATGGCTATATTGTGCGCGCCGGACGCATCCCCGACGACTGGATCGCCCGGCAACTCGCCGTCTCGACCGCACCGACGGCGACATAGATGCGCTGTCCGCGCGCATCAATCAGGTGCGCACCTGCACCTTCATCGCCAATCGATCTGACTGGTTGATCGATCCAGAGCATTGGCAGGGCGTCGCTCGTCAGGTAGAGGACAGTCTGTCCGATGCTTTGCACGCGCGTCTGACCCAAAGATTTGTCGACCGGCGCGCCAGCGTGCTGATGCGCCGCCTGAGAGAGAACACAATGTTGGAAGCCGAAATCACATCGTCGGGCCAGGTCATGGTCGAGGGTCACCATGTCGGCTCTCTTTCGGGATTCTGTTTCACCCCGGACCCGCTCGCCGACGGCGAGGAGGCCAAGACGCTGAACGCCGCCGCGCAGAAGGCGTGGCGACCGAGATCGAGGCGCGCGCCCGGCGCGTGCACGAGGCGGTGGACGAGGCCTTCGTCCTCGCCAATGACGGCGTCATTCGCTGGCTCGGCGAACCGGTCGGCAAGATCTCGGCGGGCGACCACATCCTGAAGCCCCGCGTGAAACTGATCGCCGACGAGACCCTGAGCGGCGCCGCAGCTCGAAAAGGTCCAGGCGCGCCTCGATCTCTGGCTGGCGCAGCATGTGAAGAAGCTGCTCGGCGCGCTGGAGGATCTCGAAACCGGCGAAGGGCTCGAGGGCGTGGCGCGCGGCGTCGCCTTCCAGATCGGCGAGGCGCTCGGCGTGCTGGAGCGTTCCCGCGTCGCCGATGAGATGAAGGCCCTCCGCAGGAGGCGCGCGGCGCCCTGCGCAAGTTCGGCGTGCGCTTCGGCGCCTATCATCTGTATCTGCCGGCGCTGCTCAAGCCGGCGCCCCGCGCGCTCGCCGCCCAACTCTGGGCGCTGCAACACGGCGGGCTCGAATCGGTGAAGGGCATTGACGAGGTCGCCCATCTCGCCTCGTCCGGCCGCACCTCCTTCACCGCCGACCGCAGGTCAATCGCGGCCTTTATCGCGCCGCCGGCTTCCGCGTCTGCGGCGAGCGCGCCGTGCGCGTCGATATTCTGGAGCGGCTCGCCGATCTCATTCGTCCGGCCATCGCCTATCGTCCCGGCTCACCCCCGGCGATCCGCCGGCCGGCGCCGCCGACGGCGACGGTTTTGTCGTCACCGTGGCCATGACCTCGCTCGCCGGCTGTTCCGGCGAGGCTTTCGCCGGCATTTTGAAATCGCTCGGCTACGCCAGCGAACAGCGCCCGGGCCCCGCGATCACCGTGCCGCTGCTGGCCAAGGCGGCGACCGAGCCGATCAGGCCGGCGGCCGCAATCGTTGAAGCCGCTCCCGCCGACGAGAGCGCCCCGGAGGAGCACGGAAAGCGCCGGAAGCCTGAGGCTCCGGTCGAAGCAAAGACTGGAGGCCGAGGCGGCGGCGGAAGCCGCGCCGGTCGAAGCGTCGGAGGAAGCCGGACCCCTCCAAGCCGAGGCGACGGCGGTCGATGATGTTGCGGAAGCGGAAGCGGCGCAAGAGCCTGAGACCGAGGCTGCGCACGACCGAGGAGGCCGTGGAGGCACGCGGCTCCCGGCAGAAACGCGATGCAAATGCTAGAAGAAACGTCAGTCGGACGCGCCCGCAGCCGAAGTCGAAACTGCTGCTGCATGCGGCGGTTGCAGGCACCGATGCGGCTCGTGGAAGCCTCGTCCCGAGGCCGCTGAAAAGCCGCAGCC
>CAWFBN010000201.1:0-12234 GCA_963813955.1 uncultured Alphaproteobacteria bacterium
TGAGAAGCGCAGTTCCAAGGCTTCGATCACCGCCGTACCGGCAAGCGTCATCAATTGAACCCGATAGGGCACGACCACGCGGACATTGGGAACGGGGCGAGCCAGACTTCCATGTCCTTGTTGTCGGCCATGAAGCGGATCGTCCGGCGTTGGCCTTGTGGCCGGCAATGGGAATGTAGCGCGCCGGCAGACGTCACCGGCCGGCATGGCCGTCGGTCTTGATCTCCTTCACGCCGACAAAATCGAGCGTGACGTCAAAGCGCGTGTAGCCGTCATAGACCGGCACGCGCCGGTTGCAGGCGCCGGGACCGACCGGATCGGCCCCGGGGCGACCGGCATGACGAAGGCGGACAGCGGATCGAGAATGGCCTGCTTGTGCTCCGCGGTCAGCGGCACGTGTCCGGGCTTTATCCTCCTCCCATTAAGGAGAATCGTGCACCTGCCGCACCGTTCCGGCGTTCAGCGCCATGCGCAGGGTGCGGGTTTCGCGCGAATTGGAGGCGGTGGTGGCGTAAGCCGAGGGGGCGATCGCGCCCTCGCTCATAATCGCCGGACGAGGCCAGAGCCATGTTGAGATTGGACACCGGGCGGCGATGCCGGTCAGGCGGACATTGAGAGTGACCTTGTAATGGGCGTTCTCGACCGAACTGCTGGCCACAGCAATTCCAATCGGCAGCCCGATCAGCGAAACGCGGTAACTGGCGCGCATGTTTTCCGCACGGGCGGCGCTGGCGCAAGAAAAAACCGCCGCCGCGAGCGCGCCTGCGAAAAGGGCTGATTTGCTTGATGCTGCCAACTTCATGCCCAAGGAGGCCCTTCCGGCAAATCGCGCCGGGCGCAACTCGCGATGCGAAAATCGGGAAATATGCTGAATGAGTCGTATCCATAGATAGTTAACAAAATGGCGAGGACGTGGCGGCAAAATTTCTCCAGAAATTCTCTTCGCTTTTTCGCCGCCTTTTCGCTTGCCGCCTTGCCAAGTCGTGGTTATAAGGCGGCCTCCAAGGTGATCAGGGTCTTGGGCGCGGCGAAGCAATTTCGTGGCAAATGTCGGAGTGTAGCGCAGCCTGGTAGCGCACCTCGTTCGGGACGAGGGGGTGGGAGGTTCAAATCCTCTCACTCCGACCATTTTTTCCAAATCGCCGCACGTGAGTTTCAGAGTGCATCCGCATTTGCTTGAGCGCGCTTGACCTTTTCGGGCGCCTCGCTTATAGACCCCAGCCAATGAACCGTTTTGCGCGGAATATCTGTTCCCGCGTCGTTTTTGCGTTTCCGCAAGCGGCGTTTCCGGCAAGAAACAAGACGGTTTCTCGAATTTCGGCCGCGAGGCCTTTTTTTTCCGGCGCAAGCCGGCGCGGGCCAAAAACGCCGGCGTGTTAAGTCGAAAGGAAATCCTATGTCCCGCCGTTGCGCTTTGACCGGCAAGGCCGTGCAGTCAGGCAATCTCGTCAGCCATTCCAATCACAAGACCCGCACCCGGTTCCTGCCCAACCTGGTCAACGTCTCGCTGATCTCGGATTCGTTGCAGCGTTCGGTGCGTCTGCGCATCGCCGCCGCCGCCCTGCGTTCGGTCGAACATCGTGGCGGCCTCGACGCCTTTTTGCTCAAGGCGCGCGATGCCGAGCTTTCGATCGACGCCCTCAAGCTGAAGCGCGAAATCGTCAAGAAGCAGGCCGGCGCCGAACTGGCCGCCACCGCCTGATCGCAGCAAAAGATTTCGATTGTCGAAGGCGGGCCGCAAAGCCCGCCTTTTCTTTTTGTCTCGAGAGGTCAGAACGCCTTCGGCGCGCCATTCTTTTTCGTGAGCGAGAGCCAGATCGGCCCGGCCTTGGCGACAAAGGCGCGGCGCAGGCCCGCGACATCGAACAGGGCGACGATCAGCAGATAAAAGCCCCCGCCCAGAGCGATCTGGGCGCACATCAGTCCGGGGCCGGGCGGCAGCGCGCGCAATGGCCAGGCCAGCCCCGCCATTCCCAGCGAGCCCGCAATGGTCAGCGCCAGATCGCGCAAGCGCGGCCATTGCGGCCGCGTGGCCTGCGCGAAACCGACCAGCGTGACGAAGCCGACCGCCATGGACAGGCTTTGCGCGAGGGCGATGCCGGAGGCGTCCTCTCCGCGCGGCAGCACCAGCACGAAGACGATATCGGCGACGCAGGCGGCCAGCGCCGCCACGACCATCGGCAGGGTTTTCTGCGCGATCTGGAAAACGGCGTTGACGGAAAACTGGCCGAGGCTGAACAGGAAGATGCCGGGAAGCAGCAAGGTCAGGAAGAGCGCAAAGGGGCCGCGATAGGCCTCCGGCACGATCAGGACCTCGACCGAGGGCAGGATGATCCAGAGTCCGACACAGGCGGGCAGCATGATGGCGAAGACCATGGCCATGTTGCGGGCGATCTGCTCCCTGGCGTGGTCCGCGCCGTGAATGTCATGCGCCCGCACCGCGATCTGGAACAGCAGCACGTCGAGCGCCGAACCGATGGCCTGCACGGCGCGCAGGCCGAGATCATAGGCCAGCGCGAATTTGCCGGTTTCGGCAAAGCCATAGAATCGCGCGGCGAATTCGCGGTTGGCGAGCGGAATCAGTTGATAGAGCACGATGGACGCGACGATCGGCAAGGCATAGCCGGCAAATTGGCGGGCGAGCAGGCGGTCAGCCATTTTCAGCGCGACGCCGGGGTCGATCAGGCGGCGGCGCCAGATCAGCAGCGAGCCGAGCAGGCTGGCCATGCCGGCGATCAGCGCGAGCTTGGCCGAGCCGGTCGCCCAGGCGCCGCCCGCCATCATCGCCACCGCAAGCAGATTCTTGGTCCCGATCACGCGTAAAAAAAGCCCGTCGTCGAAACGCGCCCGCACCAGCGCGGTCTGGTAATCGAACAGCCCGTTGGCGATCGAGGCGGCGAAAGCCAGCGCCACAAATTCGCGCGGCAGCGAAAATTCGGGACCGAGAAAGGCGATCGCCAGCGCGATGGGGAAAAACAGCAGCACAAAACCGGCGAAGGCGGCGTCGAGCGTGGCGCGGACGTGTTGCGCCTCACGACGGCTGCGTTCGGAATAGAAGCGCACGCCGCACTGGCAAATCCACTCGAAGGCGAGCGCCTGACCGAAGGTCATCACGGCGATGGACAGCGCGAATTTGCCATATTCGCTCGGGCCGAGAAATTTGGCCACGATCAGTCCGACGATCAGGTTGAAGATCGTGTTGATGAGAAACGTCAGCATGACGCTCATCGAAGGCGTCCCGCTCCGCGCCCCACTCCCTTGGCCACTTCGCTCGCCGCTCCGCTCGAAAACGCCATTTTCGGGCTCGTCATGCCCGCAATCCCGCGCCTTGTCGACAAGAAAGTCCTGTCCGCTTTTCGGCTCCGAAGCGTTTACCGAGTCTCGCGCCCCGCCTTGACAGTTTGGGGCCTCGCTCCTATCTACCCGTCAGCCTGTTAGCACTCCTCCCTCACGAGTGCTAACAGGCCCCTTTTCTCAGCCCCGGTCTTTCTGGCCGCGCCGGCTCAAATAACAGGACATTCTCCATGGCCTTTCGTCCCCTGCATGACCGCGTCGTCGTCAAGCGCCTTGAAGGCGAAGAGAAAACCAAGGGCGGCATCATCATTCCCGATACCGCCAAGGAAAAGCCCCAGGAAGGTGAAATCGTCGCCGTCGGCCCCGGCGCGCGCGACGAAGCCGGCAAGCTCGTTCCGCTCGATGTCAAGGCAGGCGACCGCGTGTTGTTCGGCAAGTGGTCCGGCACCGAAGTCAAGATCGACGGTCAGGACCTCCTGATCATGAAGGAATCCGACATTCTCGGCATCGTCGGCTGATTTCCTTCCCCAAAATCCCTTTTTATCTATCCAGGAGCTAAAACATGGCTGCCAAAGACGTCCGTTTTTCTACCGACGCCCGCGACCGTTTGCTGCGCGGCGTTGAAATTCTCGCCAATGCCGTCAAGGTCACTTTGGGCCCCAAGGGCCGTAACGTCGTGATCGAAAAGTCCTTCGGCGCTCCGCGCATCACCAAGGACGGCGTGACCGTCGCCAAGGAAATCGAACTGGCTGACCGGTTCGAGAACCTCGGCGCCCAGCTGGTCCGCGAAGTCGCCTCCAAGCAGAACGACATCGCCGGCGACGGCACCACCACCGCCACCGTTCTCGCCGCTTCCATCGTCCGTGAAGGCGCCAAGGCTGTCGCCGCCGGCCTGAACCCGATGGATCTGAAGCGCGGCATCGATCTGGCTGTCGAAGCCATCGTCGCCGACCTCAAGAAGAACTCCAAGAAGGTCACGTCCAACGACGAAATCGCCCAGGTTGGCACGATTTCGGCCAATGGCGACACCTTCATCGGCCAGGAAATCGCCAAGGCGATGCAGAAGGTCGGCAATGAAGGCGTGATCACGGTGGAAGAGGCCAAGAGCCTCGAGACCGAGACCGACATCGTCGAAGGCATGCAGTTCGACCGCGGCTATCTCAGCCCCTATTTCGTGACCAATGCCGAGAAGATGATCGCGGAACTGGAAGACCCCTATATCCTCATCCACGAGAAGAAGCTCTCGACCTTGCAGCCGTTGCTGCCGGTGCTCGAAGCCGTCGTCCAGACCGGCAAGCCCTTGCTGATCATCGCCGAAGACGTCGAAGGCGAAGCCCTCGCCACCCTCGTCGTCAACAAGCTGCGTGGCGGCCTCAAGATCGCCGCCGTCAAGGCGCCGGGCTTTGGCGACCGCCGCAAGGCCATGCTGGAGGATATCGCCATCCTCACCGCCGGCCAGGTCGTGTCGGAAGACATCGGCATCAAGCTCGAAAACGTCACCCTGGACATGCTCGGCCGCGCCGAAAAAGGTGCGTCTCGACAAGGAGCACACCACCATTGTCGACGGCAATGGCGGCAAGCCCGAGATCGAAGCCCGCATCGCCCAGATCAAGGCGCAGGTCGAGGAAACCACCTCGGACTATGACCGTGAGAAGCTGCAGGAGCGTTTGGCCAAGCTGGCCGGCGGCGTCGCGATCATCCGCGTCGGCGGCGCGACCGAAGTCGAAGTGAAGGAAAAGAAGGACCGCGTCGAAGACGCCCTCAACGCCACCCGCGCGGCGGTCGAAGAAGGTGTGCTGCCCGGCGGCGGCGTCGCACTGCTTCGCTCGATCAAGGCTCTCGCCGCAGTCGTGACCACCAATGCCGACCAGAAGACCGGCGTGGACATCGTCCGCAAGGCCATCCAGACCCCGGCGCGCCAGATCGTCGACAACGCCGGCGCCGATGGCGCGGTCGTGGTCGGCAAGCTGCTCGAGTCCGCTGACTATAACTACGGCTTCGACGCCCAGACCGGCGAATATGTCGACATGGTCAAGAAGGGCATTATCGATCCGACCAAGGTCGTGCGCACCGCCATTCAGGACGCCGCCTCGATCGCCGGCCTGATCGTCACCACCGAGGCGACCATCACCGAAGCGCCGAAGAAGGACGCTCCGATGGCCATGCCCCAGGGCGGCGGCATGGGCGGCATGGATTTCTGATCCAGCTGTTCGATCGACAAATCAGAAAGGCCGCTGCGAAGCGGCCTTTTTTCGTTGAAAGCCTTGTGCTGACGCTTTAGCCTTGAGGTTTAGACCCAAGTCCTCTAACCACCAAAGCCATGGCGCTGATCGGTCATTCCGACTTTAATGGCGCTCTGTTATAGTGCTCCGTTGGCGCTTGCGGTCAGAGGACGCGCCGGAGGGCAAGATGGACCAGGGTCGACCTAATAAAAAGCCAGGCTTGGTCAAGGGGCGCCGTCAGCCGGCCTCGCCGTCAAGGCGCTTGACAAGTCCTTTGGCAAACCCTCCGCTCCACCGGTCAAGACCATAACGCGGGTCGAATTGCTCGACGCGGTTTATACGGCCTGTCCGTCACTGTCGCGTGCGCAGGCCCGCGATATTTTCGAGATGACGCTTGAGGAGATCGTGGGCGCGCTGCTGCGCGACAATTCAGTGAAGCTGCGTTCCTTCGGCGCCTTCAACCTGCGCTCGAAACGCCGAAAATCGGCCGCAATCCTCGCACCGGCGTCGAGGCGGCGATAACCGCGCGCCGTGTCGTGACCTTCAAGGCCTCGCCGAGCTTGATCGCCCGGGTGAATGGCCTGGACGCGCCAGACGACAACGGCTGACGTCCGACCTTCAACCACATTGCGCGCGTCCGGGGTCAGCGCAGCGTCGCAGCCTCGGCGACTTTTTGCTTGACCGGTTTCGCCGCTTGCGGTCTTTCCGCTCCTGTCTTCATGACGCTCGTCTTGGTCACGCTGGCTTTGGCGACGCTGGTCTTTTCGGCGACGGTCTTGGCCGCTGGCCTGGCCTTGGCCTCGACGGCCTTGGAGGGGTGTTGCGCCGGCTTCGGCGCGGCGCTGATCGGGGCCTTGACCGCGTCCACCGCCAAAACTTCGGGCTTCACGACGTCCGGCTTGGCGTCATCCTGGCGGAGAACGCCCAAAGCGGCGGCGAATTTCTCGCTCGGCGCGACGGACTGCGGCGCGGCGGCCTGAACCTGCGGAGGTTGGGCCTGAAGCTGCGCCCGGGCGAGAACCAGCGCGGCGGCGGTTGAGGCGCTGCGCGCCTTGGCGTTGTAGCGCACGTTGGGATCGTCGAGCGCCAGTTCGACCGGCGGCGCCAATGCGTCGGGACGGCTGACTTCCGCGATGCGGTGTGAGAAAGCCGGATGCTGGCCGCCATCCTGATAGACGAGACGCACCGGGCGCTCGCCCTTGGCGACGAGTTCGGCCACCGCCGCTTCGTCGTCCCGTTGGCGCTCGGCGGCTCTGGCCTCGATTTCCGGGTCGAATTTCAGCGGCGGGCAGGCGGCTTGCGCGTCCAGCGGCTGGCCATTGGCCGATTTGGCGTCGAACACGTAATGGCCGCCGCAAACGGCCACCGCGACGTCGGATTTGCGCGCCTCGAAATGATCGTGGCCTTTCTTGAGCTCCTTCCAGAAGCCATGTTGGGATCGAGCCGGTATTTGGCGAGATCTGGGCAGTCATGTGGAAGGGATAGGATTGCATCTGGATGGCGTGCTGGCCGCCAGCGAAGGATTCGCGCGCCAGAGCGTAGATTTCGGCGATCTGGGCGTCAGTCATCGAGAAACAGCCGGCCGACGAGCACACGCCATGCACCATCACAGCGCCGCCGGTCGCGCCATGCGCGCGGTCATAGGCGTTGGGATAGCCGACATTGAAGGAAAGGTAATAGGCCGAATTGGGGTTCATCATCGCCGGGGTGATCGAATAGAAGCCTTCCGGCGATTGCCGGTCCCCTTCATGCGTCTTGGGGCCAAGCTGGCCCGACCAGCGGCAGATCGGGAAGGCTTTCAAAAGCTCATAGCTTCCGTCCGGACGCATTTTCCAGACTTCGAACTCGGATTCCTTCTTGTATGCGCGGATCAGCATGGGCGCTTGCGGCGATACGCCCTTTTCCTGCATCAGCGCCAGCATTTCGCGGGAGAGAGGCTGCGCGGCGCGGCTGTCGTGCACTTCGTTGCAGCCGGCAAGCACGGTCAACAGCCCAACACGCCGCAATCGCCAGTCCCGCTTAGCGGGAAACCGCCGGGCGGCCGCGGCAAATCGCCGGATTGAACAAGGCGGCTCATGAACTTATCCCATCGAGAGCAAAGGAGATCTCAAAACCCTGCCGGAATCGGCGTGAATTTGGCTCGCCTTCACGTGGTTTAGCGCCATTAAGCTTACACCTTCCTTACCGATGCGGAGAACGATCCTTCGCAAATGGTAAAGGAATTCTTAATCGAACGCAAAACGCCCGGACATCGGCGGCCTGGCGGGCGGTCAGAGCTTGCGCCCCATCGCCAGGAATTTCTCCTCGCGCGCCATCCGGACAGACTGCGGCGACAGGCCGATATAGCGGATAAGTGCGGCGTTCATCGCGTCGCCCGCAGAGCGAATGACCGCCTCCGGGTCGCGGTGGGCGCCGCCGACCGGTTCCGTCACGATGCCGTCGATGATGCCGAATTTGAGCAGATCCTGGGCGGTGATCTTCATGCTCGTCGCCGCGTCTTGCGCCCGTTCGAATCGCGCCACAGGATCGAAGCCGAAGCTTCGGGCGAGGCGACGGTATAGATGGAATGCTCGAGCATCAGCACGGTGTTGCAGGCGGCGATCCCGAGCGCGCCGCCGGAGCCGCCCTCGCCGATCACCAGCGCGACATTGGGCGTCCCCAGCGCCAGCGCCGCCTCGGTGGCGCGGGCGATGGCCTCCGCCTGGCCGCGCTCCTCCGCCTCGACGCCGGGAAAGGCGCCGGCGGTGTCGATGAAGGAGAGAACGGGGAGACCGAAACGCTCCGCCAGCTCCATGACGCGGACCGCCTTGCGATAGCCTTCCGGCTTGACCATGCCAAAATTATGCTTGAGCCTCGTGGCGGTGTCGGAGCCTTTTTCCTGGCCGATCACCGCGACCGATTGGCCGCGAAAGCGCCCAAGGCCGCAAAGAATAGCCTCGTCCTCGCCGAATTTGCGGTCGCCGGCGAGCAGCGTGAAATCCTCGATCAATCCGGCGATGTAATCGACGCAATGCGGACGCTGCGGATGCCGGGCGACCTGGGTCTTCTGCCAGGGCGTGAGACTGACGTAGAGCTCGGCCAGCGCCTTGTTGGCCTTGGCCTGCAATTTCGTGAGTTCCTCGCCGATCGGCGGCGAATCCTCGCGCTCCGACAGGGTCGCAGGTCTTCGACCCGGGATTCCAGTTCGGCGACGGGCTTTTCGAAATCGAGATAGGAGACCATGATCCATTTCGGTTAGGTGCGGAGCGGGCGGCGGAAACTGGCCATTTCGCACTGCGAAGTCAAGTCGCGCCTGGCCGATTTCCGGTCAGAGAGCGAAGGGCGGTCAAAGCTTGAGCCTTGATGAGGGCCTCGGCCTGCCCTAATTTTTCGGCATGGCGCAATTCGATCGTCGCGATCTTGCAGGGCCTGATCACGGAAGGGGCGGGCAGACCCGCCAATGCAAAGCCCTCTCCGAAGGAAATGTCGTCCGCCCACGGGCGATTCTCCGCGCTGGTGATCATCATGACCCAAAGCAATTCGGCATTTTCGCCGAGTTGACCAGCCGAGATGACCAGCGCGGGACGATGCTGTCGCGTGGAGCGGTCCGTGTAAGGAAAGGGGACACGGACGATGTCCCCTTGCTCAAAGTTTGGCATAGGCTTTGCGATCGGCATCGCTATCCCATTCGCGGAAAGCCCCAAAAGGATCTTCGGCGCTCTCCATCCGAGCCTTCGTCGAATTGACTCGGCCGTTTTCGATGACATAGGCCAATTCATCGCCTTCCCGAACGCCGAGGGCCGCGCGCACCGGCTGCGGAATCGTCGTTTGCGCTTTGGCGGTCAGCTTGCTGGTAATCATGGCCCTCTCCGACTCGCAATGTAAGGAAATTCCTTCCCGTCGGCAAGGCGGTGATCAGAATTGCAAGACCTTGGCCTGTTTGACACCCGGCAAAGCGAGAATTTGCGCAAACACCGGCTCCGCGATTTCGCCGTCGATGCCGACAAGCGCGATGGCCGAGCCGCCCTCGGCGTCGCGGCCAAGCGCGAAAGTGGCGATGTTGACGCCGGCCTCGCCCAGCAGGCTGGCGAAGCGGCCGATAAAGCCCGGCTTGTCCGCGTTGGAGACATAAATCATCGAAGGGGCGAACTCGGCGTCGGCGCGGATGCCGGCGATTTCGACCATGCGCGGCTTGCCGTCGTTGAACACGGCGCCGGAAACGACGGGTCAGCGTGGTCGGTCTCGACGTGAGCGTGACAAGCGAATCATAATCGCCCTCGGCGGCCGCGGGTCATTCGTCGATGACAATGCCGCGCTCCCTCGCGACGGCGGGGGCCGAAACCACATTCACGTCCGACAGCATCGGTCGCAGGAAACCCGCGAGCGCCGAGGCGGTCAGCGCCTTGGTCTTCAGGTCGCCGACATGGCCTTCATAGGTGATGGTGAGTTTTTTCACCCCGGTTCGGTCAACTGGCCGGCGAAGGAGCCGAGTTTTTCGCCAGCGCGATAAAAGGTTTCAGCGTGGGCGCCTCTTCCGCCGTGATCGAGGGGAAGTTGATGGCGTTGCTGATGGCGCCGCGGGTCAGATAATCGGCCATCTGCTCCGCGACCTGCAAGGCGACATTTTCCTGCGCCTCGTTGGTGGCGGCGCCGAGATGCGGCGTGCAGATCACATTGGGATGGCCGAACAGAGGATTTCGTCGCCGGCTCTTCGACGAACACGTCGAAGGCCGCGCCGGCGACATGGCCGCTGTCGAGTGCGGCGCGCAGGGCCGACCTCATCGACCAGCCCGCCGCGCGCGCAATTGATGATGCGCACGCCTTTTTTGGTCTTGGCGAGGTTTTCCGCCGACAGGATATTTTTGGTCTGCGGCGTCATCGGCGTATGCAGGGTGATGAAATCGGCCCGCGCCAGCAGATCGGCCAGTTCGACCTTTTCCACGCCGAGGTTCTTCGCCCGTTCCGCCGAAAGGAAGGGATCGAAGGCGATGACCCGCATCTTCAGGCCCAGCGCGCGGTCGGCGACGATCGAGCCGATATTGCCGCAGCCGATAATGCCCAGCGTCTTGCCGGTGATTTCGACGCCCATGAAACGGTTCTTTTCCCATTTGCCGGCCTGGGTGGAGGCGTCGGCGGCGGGGATTTCGCGCGCAAGCGCCAACATCAGGGCGATGGCGTGTTCGGCGGTGGTGATGGAATTGCCGAACGGCGTGTTCATCACGATGATGCCGCGCGCCGTGGCGGCGGGAATATCGACATTGTCGACGCCGATGCCGGCGCGGCCGATGACTTTAAGGTTCTTGGCGTTCTCGAGAATTTCGCGCGTGACCTTGGTGGCCGAGCGGATCGCCAGGCCGTCATAATCGCCGATGATCGCGGCGAGCTTTTCCTTGTCCTTGCCGAGCGCCGGCTGGAAATCGACCTCGACGCCGCGTTCCTTGAAAATGGCGAGCGCGGCGGGGGAAAGGGCGTCGGAAATCAGAACGCGAGGGGCCATGGCGTCCTCATAAGGATCACGTTTACAGAGCCCCGTCTTGCGGGCGAAGGATGAAGCAATCCAGCGGGGTGGATCTTCGCGTCGCTCGAATGAGGGATTAAGCGGCGGCCAGTTCGGCTTTGGCGGTCGCAAAGGCCCAGTCGAGCCATTGCGTCAGCGCGGCGACATCGGCCGCTTCGACCGTGGCGCCGCACCAGATGCGCAGGCCGGGAGGCGCGTCGCGATAGGCGCCGATGTCGTAGCGCCGCCTTTCCTTCTCCAGCAGCGCAGCCAGTTTCTTGGCGAAAGCCGCCTGGGCGTCGGCGGGCAGCGCCGTGATCGCCGGGTCGATGACCTTGAGGCAGACCGAGGTGTTGGAGCGGATGGCCGCATCCTTGGCGAGGAAACCGGCCCAGCCGCATTCTGCCACCCAGTCGGCCAACACCTTGGTGTTGGCGTCGGCGCGGGCGATCAGGCCGTCAGGCCGCCAACGCTCTTCGCCCAGTTCAGCGCGTCGATATAATCTTCCACGCAGAGCATGGACGGCGTGTTGATGGTTTCGCCTTCAAAAATGCCTTCGATGATCTTGCCGCCCTTGGTCATGCGGAAGATCTTCGGCATGGCCAGGCGGGCGTATAGGATTCCAGCCGCTCCACGGCGCGGGGCGACAGGATCAGCATGCCATGCGCGGCTTCGCCGCCCAGCGCCTTCTGCCAGGAGAAGGTGGCGACATCGAGCTTGTGCCAGTCGAGCTCCTGCGCGAAGGCCGCCGAGGTGGCGTCGCGATGGTCAGGCCTTTGCGGTCGGCGGGAATCCAGTCGCCATTCGGCACGCGCACGCCGGAGGTGGTGCCGTTCCAGATGAAGATCACGTCATGGTCGAAATTGACCGAGGCCAGATCGGCAATTCGCCATAAGCCGGCTTTGAGAACCCGCGTGTCCTTGAGCTTCAGCTGCTTGACGATGTCGGTGACCCAGTCTTCGCCAAAGCTTTCCCAGGCGACACATCGACCGTGCGCGGGCCGAGCAGCGACCACATCGCCATTTCCACGGCGCCGGTGTCGGAGGCGGGCACGATGCCGATGCGATAATCGGCGGGAACCTGCAAAACGTCGCGGGTGAGGTCGATGGCGAGCTTTCAGCTTCGCCTTGCCGGTCTTGGCGCGATGCGAACGGCCGAGCGGCGCGTCCTTGAGGGCTTCGAGCGACCATCCGGGGCGCTTGGCGCAGGGACCGGAGGAAAAATTCGGGTTTTTCGGCAAAG
>CAWFBN010000202.1:0-8884 GCA_963813955.1 uncultured Alphaproteobacteria bacterium
GCTGCTGACGGCCCTTTCCGCCATATCGACGGCCTGGACGATCTCGGGGGCGGCGCCGATCCGTCGCCGGATGGCGGCGAGCATGAAGGTCAGCGACTGCACGGGTTGGCGCAGGTCGTGACTGGCGGCGGCCAGAAACTTCGATTTGGCGCGGTTCGCGTCTTCGGCTTCAGCTTTGGCCGCCGCCAGCGCCTCTCGTCCGGCGACGATCTTGGTGACGTCGAGCGCGGTCAGGAAAGCGAGCATCGGGCGTCCGTTGGCGCCAAGCTCCAGGCTCCAGCCGCCATCGATCCAGCGCTCGATGCCATCGTCGCCGATCACCCGATATTCGATGCGGCCCGTTTCCTCGCCGGCCAGAAACTGCTGAAAAGCGGCCGCGACGCGCGCGCGATCCATCGGCGCCACATGTCCCAGCAGACTGCCCATCGCCTCCGGCAAAAAGCTGGCTCCCCCATGCGGGGCCAGCGGCGCATAGCCCATCACAAGCGAAAAATTGTCCGCCACTTCCACTGTCTGACATGAAAAATCGATATTGGCGTAGGTGAGCCGGGCCGCATCGGCGGCCAAACTCAGCAGGGTCTGGCTCCGGCGCAGCGCCGTCTCGCTTTCCCGAAGCGCCAAGGCGCCGCGCTTCTGGCTGGTCATGTCGAGATTGATGCCGGAGACCCGCAAGGGCCTCCCCTCCGGATCGAAATCAACGTCGCCGATGGCGGCGATCCAGCGAATCTCGCCGGAAGGCAGGAGAACCCGATATTCGGTCTGATAGTGGCTCGTTTGTTTTTCCACGGCGGCGCGCATGGCGCTATCGACGATCGCGCGGTCCTCAGGATGCACGCTCTCCAGCCAGCTCGCATAGGTTGGATGGGCCGTCGGATCGACTCCCAGCAGCGTCGCCGCTTCTGGAAACCAACTCGCCTCGCCCGTGGCGACGTTCCATTGAAACGCCATGGCCCGCGCCGCGTGCAAGGCGATGCGCAGCAGGGCCTCGCTTTCGCGAAGAGCCGTTTCCGCGTGTTTGCGTTCCGAAATGTCATGAAGGATCGTGCAGGCGCCGAGGGTCGCGCCGCTGGCGTCCTTGATGGGCGAAATCGTCAGCGAGACATCGAGCCGGCGGCCATCCTTGGCCATGCGTCTGGTTTCAAAATGATCGACGCCTTCATCCGACATCAGCCTTTCAACGATCCTGCGCTCCTCGTCGAGGCATTCCGGCGGAATGATCCGGTTGATCGACTGACCAATGATTTCATCGGGCGTAAAGCCCAAAAGCTTGGTCGCCGCGGCGTTCCAGCTGGTTATGATCCGGTCCCTGTTCTTGCTGACGATCGCCTCGTGCGAGGATGTCACGATCGCGGCCAGATGCATGGCGACAGCTTCAGCTTCGCGGCGCGCCGTGATATCCTCGGCGCTGACGACAATGCCGCCAATCACGCCGGTCCCGTCGCGCCAGGGGTGCGCTTCCCATCTCATCCAACGGACTTCGCCATCGGCACAGCGGAAGGGTTCGCCCTCAGAGCTTTCCACGGCGCCAGCCAGGCAAGCGGCATACATCGATTTCCACGACGGCGGAAAATTCGGGCAGACTTCATAATGGCTGCGTCCTACCGGATCCTGTTCGATGTTCAGATAGGAGCGCCAGCGCGCGCTGGCCGCCAGGTAGCGCAAATCGCGATCCAGCATGGCGATGGCGGCTGGCGCGCATTCAATGAAAAGACTGAGTTGATCCTCGCTCCGATGGACGCGCTCCGGCGCGAAATGCGCGAAATTCTCTTCGGTCACGTCGCGCAGCGCGCCCAGAATTCGTATCGGGCGGTTGCCGTCGAACTCGACCTGCGCCCGGGAATTGATCCATCGCTCAGCGCCATCGCTCGGCCGGCGGATGGAATAGGTGATGTCGTAAACGCGCGACCCCTGAGGATCGAGGGCCGCAATCCAGGCGGCGTGATCGCGCGCAATATCCTCGGGACGCAGCAATTTGGCGATGAGCTCACGGCTTATTTCCGCATCGGCGGACAGGCCAAAAAGCGCTTTGCTCCCTGCCGATGAAAAAATGGCGCGAATGATATCGCCCCAGTATTCGGGACATCTGCAACGGGCCGGCGCCGCAAGCGTCCAAAGCGCAATAGGCTGCATCATCTCGTTCATCCCGATTGCGCAGCATCATTAATGACTTTGCATGGAAAAGGCAATTAATAACCAACTAACGCGATGTTTAAGCTTTCCGGTATCAATTGATTATTGCGCTTCTTTTTTGGTCACCCCGGGCTTTCGCGCCGAAAGTTTACCTGCGCGCGGCTGCTGACAAGGGAACGGATCAATCCGCACCCCCATCACGGCGCTGCGGCGCGCAAATTTTTGAGTCGCGCGTGAGGGCGATTTGCGGCATAGGCAGCAAAGGCGTTTTTTGCGCGGTCTCGGGACGAGCAGGCGAAACAGGACGGGGCGCTCCATGCCGCAAGGCGCTGAAGAAAATAAAATATCCCGCGATTCTAGCCCTTGGCGCTTCTCCGTCGCCCCGATGATGGAATGGACCGACCGCCATTATCGCGTCCTCGCGCGCCTTCATTCGCGCCATACCCGGCTCTATACCGAGATGGTGACTTCGGCGGCGGTGATCCATGGCGACCGCGAGCGGCTGCTTGGCTATGACGCAAGCGAACATCCGCTGGCGGTGCAACTCGGCGGCTCCGATCCCGCCGATCTGGCGCGCGCGGCCGCGATCTGCGCCGAATTCGGCTATCTCGAAATCAATCTCAATGTCGGCTGCCCGTCCGACCGGGTGCAGAACGGCGCTTTCGGCGCCTGTCTGATGCGCGAGCCTGAACTGGTCGGGGCTTGCGTCGCCGCGATGAAACAGGCGTCGGCTGCCGGTGACGGTCAAATGCCGCATCGGCGTCGACGATCAGGAGCCGCGCGAGGCGCTGTTCGCCATGGCGCGGGCCAGGTCGATGCGGGCGTGGACGCGCTCCTCGTCCATGCGCGAAAAGCCTGGCTCAAGGGCCTGTCGCCCAAGGAAAACCGCGATGTGCCGCCGCTCGACTATCCGCTGGCGCATGAGTTGAAACGCGCCTTCCCCGATCTGCCCATCGCCGTCAACGGCGGCGTCGATACGCTCGACGCGGTCGAGGCGCAGCTTGCGCATGTCGATGGCGTCATGGTCGGCCGCGCCGCCTATCACAACATGTCGATGCTGATCGAGGTCGATTCGCGGCTGTTCGGCGAGCCGCCGCCTTTCGCGACCTCGCAGGCCGCGACCCTCGCCTATCTGCCTTATATCGAACGGAAAATGAGCGAGGGCGTGCGGCTGGCCGACATGACGCGCCACATGCTCGGCCTTTTCGCCGGACGCCCGGGCGCCCGCGCCTTCCGCCGCCATCTGTCGACCGAAGCGGTCCGCCCCGGCGCCGACGCGCGCACGGTCGAAGACGCGCTGGCCCTGCTGGGACCGCAGGAAGCCGCCTCGCGGGAAGATTCCGCGTCGGCGTCGATCTGAGCGTCAACCGGCGAGCAGGTCGGGCCGCGATGACAAATCGCGCATGATCGCCAGCCGCTCGGGCTCGCTCATGTTTTTCCAGGCGCGGATTTCCGCCAGCGTTCGCCGGCAGCCGACGCAGATTTCCGCCGGCCGTTGGAGTTTGCACAGGTTTACACAGGGGCTGCTTGGCTTTTGATCCGGAGCCTTTTGATCCGGTTCCGGGCTCACGCCGCCGCTCCGGCGAACACCAGCAACACGGCGATTTCCGCCGCCTGCTGAGCGGCGCCTGCGACGTCGCCGGTCTGGCCGCCGATCTGCGTCCGCGCCAGACCGCAAAGGCTCCAGACCACCAGGCCAGCCAGCAGCGCCGCCGCGAGACAGACGCCAACCGACGCGCCGCCCAGCGCGGGCAGAAAAGCCAGGGCCAGGGCCAGCACAAACGCCGGCTTCGCCTCGTCGCGGGTCAAAAAGCTTGCCGCCTGTCCGGCGCCGTCGGAACGCGCTGGCGGCAACAGAACGAGCGGCGCGAGGCAGGCGGCGCGGGAAACGGCGCCTGCCGCCATCAGCACCAGCAGGGCGCGAAAGGGCGTCGCCGCCAGCGCCGCCAGGCCGCAGCGCGCAAGGCGAGGCTGAGCATGAGCGCGGTCGCGCCATAGGCGCCGATGCGGCTGTCGCGCATGATCTCCAGCTTTCTTTCGCGCGAAAAACCGCCGCCAAAACCGTCGGCGATATCGGCCAGCCCGTCCTCATGCAGCGCGCCGGTCAGCACGACGGACGCCGCGATAGCGAGAATTGCGGCGACCAGCGGCGGCTCGTTCAGGCGCAAGGCGAGCAGGAAGGGCAGGGCGGCGGCCAGCCCGAGCAAGGCCCCCGCGACGGGCGCCATGCGCAAGGCGCGGGGAAAATCCGGTTCATGTGAGTTTGCGGGCAGGGGCAGGCGGGAAAAAAAGCGCAAGGTCGCCTTGACCTCGGCCAGCCAATTCGATTCCGTCACCACCCCAAACCTCCGGCTGTTTGCGCTGCATCCTGTTCGCGCGCGAAGAAACGCCTATATAGAAAACATGCGCGCAACAAGCTTCGAAAAACGGACTTTTCCGCCGCTGGTCAATTCCTTCGCCCGGCGCATCGACTATGTCCGCGTTTCGGTCACCGACCGTTGCGATTTCCGCTGTACCTATTGCATGTCGGAAAACATGAATTTCCTGCCCAAGGCCGACCTGTTGTCGCTGGAGGAGTTGGAGCGCCTGTGCGAAGCTCTGATTTCGCGCGGCGTTACAAAAATCCGACTGACTGGCGGCGAACCGCTGGTGCGTCGCAACGTCATGCAATTGTTTCGAAAACTTTCCCGGCATATTGGCGCGGGCCTCAACGAGTTGACCCTCACCACCAATGGCTCGCAATTGGCGCGCTACGCCGCCGAACTGGCCGATTGCGGCGTCAAGCGGATCAATGTTTCGCTCGACACGCTCGATCCGCAAAAATTCCGCGCCATCACCCGCTGGGGCGATCATGCGCAGGTCCTCGCCGGCATAGACGCGGCGCAACGGGCGGGATTGCGGGTCAAGATCAACTGCGTCGCGCTCAAAGGCGGCAATGATACGGAATTCCTGTCGCTGACCGAATGGGCGCACGGGCGCGGCATGGACATGACCTTCATCGAGGCCATGCCGCTCGGCGAGGACGCCATCCACACCATGGAGAGCTTTCTGTCGCTCGACGAGGTGGCCGAGGCGCTGGCGGAAAAACTCACCCTGGCGCCGTCTCCCTACGCCAGCGGCGGCCCGGCGCGCTATTTCGACGTGGCGGAAACCGGAGGCCGCGTCGGCTTCATCACGCCGCTCAGCCATAATTTCTGCGAATCCTGCAATCGCGTGCGCGTGACCTGCACCGGCGCGCTCTACATGTGCCTCGGTCAGGAAGACAAGGCCGACCTGCGGTCGCCGTTGCGCGCCTCGCCGGGCGACGAAGCGCTGCATGCGGCGCTGGACGAGGCTATGCGCCGCAAGCCGCGCGGTCATGATTTCGTCGCCCAGCGGGATGGCGTCAAGGCGGCCGCCCTCCGTCCGATGAGCATGACCGGCGGGTGAGTTTTTCTCTTGAGCGAATGAAAACAAAGCGCCCGTTGCGACACTCGCAACGGGCGCTTTGTTGTTGATGCCGGTTCAGCGGCAGGGGGGCTGGCCAGGCGCGCCGCAGGGGGGATGCGGCGGCTGTCCCGCCGGATGTGGCGGCTGCGCGGCGGGATGCGGCTGCTGCGCAGCAGGACGCGGCGGGGGCGGCGCAGCGGCGGGATGCGGCGGCTCGATGCGCTGCGGGGGCGCGGCAGGACGCGGCTGTTCCATGTGCGGCGGCGCGACGACATGGGGAGGCGCGACGACATGGGGCGGTGCGATGACATGGGGCGGTGCGGGGCGCGGGGGCGCGGCGTGCGGAACGGCGGCGGGATGCGGCGCCGATGGAGCAAGATGCGGCGCGGGCGCCGATGAGGGCGGGGTAGCAGGCGCAGCGTGGGGGATGGGCGCGACTGCTGCCGGCGCGGAAGGCGCGGTGTGAGGCAGCGGTGTCCCGGCGGGCGGCGCGGCAGGCAGGCGGCGCGGCGGAAGGGCGCGGCAGAAGGCGCGGCAGGCGCTACGCGGGGAAAAGCCGCTCCAGCCGGAGGCGCCGGAGGGGCAGCGTGCGGCAAGGGCGCTCCATTCGGCGCCGTTCCGGGGGCAGCGTGCGGCAAGGGCGCTCCATTTGGCGCCGCGCCCGGGGCGCCGTGCGGAGGGGCGCTCCATTCGGCGACGCGGCGGGCGCATTTTGCTGCGCGGGTTGCTGCTGTGGCGGCGGATTGGCGCCGGGCTGAACGCCGGGCTGGGCCTGCGCCCGGTTGTTATAATAAGTATTGGCGCCGGGCTGCTGGGTCTGCACCACGGCGGGCGCATGAAACAAGCCTTGGCGCACGGCGGGCAGCGCGAACAGCAGCGGCGCGGCGATCAGCGGCAAGGGCAGCAGGCCGGCATAAGGCGGCGGCGGCGGCGCCCGCTCGACCAGAAATCGGGCGGGGCGGCAGCAGATAGCCCATGGGAGGCGGCGCGCCCCAGTCGGGATCGTCAAACACCACATAGGGGCGCCGGAAGTAAACCTCTTCCTCCTCGACCGGCGGCGGCACGTCGAATTCGTAAGCCTCGAAACGCGGCGGCGCGGTCAGCGCGGCATTGATCGAGCCGAGGCGCAGGCGCGCGTCGTAGGCATGCGGTCCGCGCGGATAGCGTTGCAGATAGGTCCAATAGGCGCTCGGCGTATTGGCCAGCCAGGCGCGCCGCCAGGTCACCGCCTCGCGGCGCACGGCGAGCATGGCGCGCACCCGCGCGGCATAGGCGGAATTGGGATAGGCGTTGAGGAAATCGACATAGGCGGGAAGCGTGTCCTGCTCCAGCGTCGCGGCATAGGCCTGATCGACCGGATAATCGCGAATGGGCCTCGCCGCGCATATTGGCCTGGGTCTCGATCGCCACCGCCGGCGGCGGCGCGCCCGGCGCGCGGGCGAACAGCACCGGCGCGGGCGCCAGTTTCGAATTCGTCCCAGGGCACCAGCGCGCCCTTGGTCTGCTCCGACACCCGCAGGCGGGTGCGGGCGAAAGCCGCATCCACCGGCAGGCCGCCTTCGCGCAGCATTTCGGTCAGGGCCTGGGCATAGACGCCATAGGGGCCGGTCTCATTGGGCGCGACGCTGTCCGGCGCGGCGTTGAAGGCATAAAGACTCCCCGTATCCGGCTCGACCAGCGCCAACCCGCCGGCCAGTTGATCCCCGCTCTGCGCAAAAGCGTTTATGCGCGAGGCGTCGAGGACGATGATGCGCGCTTTGAGCGGCATTTTCGCCAGAGGTTGCAGGTAATCGCTGAGGCGCACCGCCTCCAGCGGCACATTTGACGCGCGGGGAATGGTGGCTTCGATCGGCGCGAGATAGTTTTCGCCGGCATATTGGACGCCGCGACCGGAAAGATAGATGAAAACCACGGCGTCCGGCCCGGCGGCGGCGGCCTTTTCGACGAATTCGCGCAAGGAGCGGCGTAACCCGTCCTGATCGAGGTCGGCGGCTCCGGTCACGTCGAAACCGGCCAGATGCAGGGTATCGGCGATCAGGCCGGCGTCATTGGCCGAGGAGGACAGCGGTGCCGGTCTTGTAAGCGGCCTCGCCGATCACCAGCGCGATGCGCGGCGATGCGCCGGGCGCTGGTTGCGCCGCGAGGTCCGCCAGACCGGCGACCAGCGCGGACAGGGCGAGCGCCCCCGCGACCAATCGCGACTTTAATTTCGGGGTTTTCCGCGACATTCCAGTTCTCCGAGCGAATCATTTTCCGCCCGGAGTTTACAGCCCGGGCTGAAGCTGCGGGCGTCATGTCATGCGAAAACGGCTGAATGACGGACTGAACGAAGCTTTAGCGCTGCACGATGACCTTCGTGCCGACTTTAACCCGGTCGTAAAGG
Organism: uncultured Alphaproteobacteria bacterium; assembly: GCA_963813955.1. GTDB lineage: Bacteria > Pseudomonadota > Alphaproteobacteria > Rhizobiales > Beijerinckiaceae > Rhodoblastus. The sequence continues at coordinate 7,943 of CAWFBN010000202.1, forward strand.
TCCACCACGTCATAATTGGTCATGCGGATACAGCCCGAGGACACGGCCTGGCCGATGGTGTCCGGCTCGTTGGAGCCATGGATGCGGTAGAGCGTGCCGCCGATATACATGGCCCGCGCCCCGAGCGGATTGTCGATGCCGCCTTCCATATGGCGCGGCAGGTCGGGGCGGCGCGCGATCATCTGGCTCGGCGGCGTCCAGTCCGGCCATTCGCGCTTGCTCGTAATGCGGCGCACGCCCGACCATTCAAAACCCGGCCGCCCGACGCCAACGCCATATCTGAGCGCCTGGCCATTGCCCAGAACGTAATAAAGCCGGCGCTCATTCGTCGAAATGATGATCGTGCCGGGGCTTTCGGGGCCGCCATAGCCCACGGTCTCGCGTGGAATGGCGGAGGCGAGGGGACGCCCCTCGCGCGTTTGGGACTGGTCGGGGAAAAAATCGAACATGGAGGCGCGGGCGGGCGTCGTGCTCAGGACGGACAGGCCGAGAAAGCAGACAAGGCTGGCCGGAGCGGCCAGAGCAAAAAATCGGGGGGACATAGGCAGGCTCCTGATCGGCGAAAACGAAGGCTTAACGCATATCAATGCGGAAGAGATGCAAGGATCAAGTCCAAATGCGCAAAAAAGCCTTAATCGGAATCGCGCGACGCCTACCCGTTCATGACAATTTGCGCCACGGGCGCCGAAAGCCGGTAGGCCAAGCCCTCGGCCAGGAATTCGAGGGCGCTTTCGCCATGGATCGCCAGCGGCGCCATTCGGCTCAGGACCGAACTGCCGAAGCCGACGCGCGCCGGCTTGAGCACAGCAGGACCGCCGCTCTCCCTCCAGGTCAAAGTGTAGATTTTGGTCGCTGGATCGAGCTGGAATGCAGGTCGACCTTTCCGGCCGGATCGGACAGGGCGCCAAATCTGGCGGCGTTGGTCGAGAGTTCGTGCAGCGC
>CAWFBN010000203.1:0-9897 GCA_963813955.1 uncultured Alphaproteobacteria bacterium
TGCAAATGATCGTCGGCTTCCAGCCCGACGCGCCGGCCGGCATGCTCTACATCGATCCCGCTCTGCCTGATTGGCTCCCCGACCTCACCATCAGAGATCTTCAGGTCGGTCAAAACGTGTTCGATCTGCGATTCTGGCGCGACGGAGGCGCTACACGGTTTGAGATTTTGAAAGGCGATCCCGCCGCCATCGCGCAGAAAAACTACGCCACGGCGCTACGTCAGCCAAGCCTTATCCCTCTCCCGCGGTGAAGCATGAGCCCAAGGTCGCCGAACTGTCCGATAAGCTGACAGCCATTTTGCCTCAACCGCATTGCCGTTCATGAACCACGCGCCGTCGATCAGGACCTCGACATGACCATCGGGATGCCAGCCCAGCAATTCTGGCCGAAGGTCTGGTTCCGGAGAGATCCAGGGCCGAAGCGCAGCTGGCCATAATCGCGGGAACCGTTGCCGGCGTCGCCGGTTAGAACGTTGAGAAAGCACTCGTCAAGATAGTGCATCCCAAGGTCCTTGCTACCAGAGGCGCCCCATGAACAAACTACACCGTTTACTGAAAGTCGCTCTGGCGACTGTCGCGCTCGCGGGCTCAATAGCCATTCAGCCCGCTTCGGCCTATTGCGGCAGACAGGGAACGCCTCGCTATGACGCCGATCCCGGCTATTACTGTCAAGAACGCAACATTCAACGCCATCATCATCAATATCATTCTATTTATAATCGGTAACTTTTGAACTCAACCCGATCGAAACCGCCGATACTCGGGGTCGCGGGCGCTGGTTCATTTCCGAGTGGCAACCACGGGCAAACCTCCGCTATTCGTTAAACGAACAGTCGACGCAGCAACAGGTTCCTCCAAGCACGGCGGATGTATTGTTTTCGCTGAAACGCAGAAACGTTGGCCTGGACGGAGGAACTTTCGCGAACGCGCCGCGTTTCGCCGTTTTATCCGGGAGCGGAGCTATGCGATTGCGGCGCGAGATCTGTTGACTTCGACCGCATTGTTGCTGAGCGGACTCGCCGCCCACGCAGAAATCATTTCCGGCCAATGGCCCTGGCGGCCGAATTCCGGCTCGCCCCCTCGACCGATCACGCCCGGCGGCTGGCATTATTTCACACTGGACGAGGGCGCGACCGTGGAGGCGATCGCGGACCGGATCATTCCACCCGATCCCGAAACGCCGGGCGGCAAGGACGCCGGCTGCGCCGTCTACATCGATCGCCAATTGGCGGGACCCTACGGTCGCCAGGAGGGGCTCTACCTGCGCCCGCCCTTCGTCAAGGGCGAAAGGCAGCAGGGTCCACAGCAACAGGCGGGACCCGCCCTGCGCTATCGGACAGGCCTCGCGGCGCTCGACAAGCTCTGCCGCGAGGAGCATGGGGGCAAGGCTTTCAAGGATCTTGCCGACGCCGACAAGGACGACATCCTGAGCAGGCTGGAAAAAGGCGACGCCAAGCTCGATGGCGTCGACGGCAAGGACTTCTTTGAACTGGTCATGAAGGACGTCCAGGAAGGCTTTTTTGCCGATCCGCTCTATGGCGGCAACCGCGACATGGTCGGCTGGCGCATGATCGGCTACCCCGGCGCGCGCTATGATTATCGAGACTGGGTCTCGCGCCACAATGAACGCTTCCCCTTGCCGCCGGTTTCGATCATGGGCCGGGCCGAATGGCGGAAGGGTTGAGATGGCGAAAAAGCTTCCCGCGAAAGATGTGGTGATCGTCGGTCTGGGCTGGACCGGTTCGATCATGGCGCACGAACTCACCGACGCCGGCCTCGATGTCGTGGCCATCGAACGCGGACCATGGCGCGACGCCGCCACCGATTTTCCGCCCAACTTCGATCAGGATGAACTGCGTTATCGCATCCGGCACGAATTATTTCTCCGGCCGGACCAGACGACCTTCACCTTTCGCAACAAGATGGACCAGACGGCGTTGCCGATCCGCAGCTGGGGCGCCTTCATGCCGCCCAACGGCGTAGGCGGCGGCGGCGTCCACTGGAACGCCGAAACCTGGCGCTTCCTTCCGACGGATTTCACGCTCAAAAGCCATCTCACCGAACGCTATGGCGCGGACTTCCTGCCTCAGGACATGACCATCCAGGATTGGGGCGTCACCTATGACGAACTGGAGCCCTATTACGACCGCTTCGAATATCTATGCGGCACGTCAGGCCAGGCGGGAAACGTGAAAGGCCAGATCATCGATGGCGGCAATCCCTTCGAGGGACCACGGTCGCGGCCTTATCCCAATCCGCCACAGCAGCAGCCTTTCAGTCACACGCTGTTCGCCAAGGCCGCGCGCGATTTGGGCTACAAGCCGTTTCCACAGCCTTCGGGCAACATGTCGCAGGCCTATGTCAATCCTCTCGGCGTGAGGCTCGGGCCCTGCACCTATTGCGGCTTCTGCGAATGGTTCGGCTGCGGCAACAATTCCAAGGCCAGCCCGCAAACCACCATTTTGCCCGTGCTCATTCGCAAATCGAACTTTTCCGCGCGCGACAATTGCGAGGTGACGCGCATAAATGTCGATCCTTCCGGCAAACGCGCGACCGGGGTGACCTTTGTCGACACGGACGGCGAGGAATGGGAGCAACCGGCCGAGATCGTCATCCTCGCGGCCTATACGATCTTCAACGTGCAACTGCTCCTTCTGTCCGGCATCGGAAAGTCCTACGACCCCAAGGCCGGGGAAGGCGTCATCGGCCGCAATTTCACGCATCAGACGATTTCCGACGTCGTCGGCTATTTCGACAAGGACAAGTATAATTTCAATCCCTTCGTCGCCTCGGGCGCCATTGGCATGTGCATCGATGAATTCAACGGCGACAATTTCGATCATGGCCCGCACGGATTTGTCGGGGGAGGCTACATGGGCCAGGTCCAGACGAACGGACGGCCGATTGAAATGACCAAGGCGCCGGAGGGCGAGCCGCGCTGGGGGGCCAAATGGAAGGCCAATGCGCGCGACAATTACCTGAGCACAGTGACGCCGGGCACCGGTGTCCATGGCAGTTTCTACGCCTATCGAGACATCTATCTCGATCTTGACCCGACCTACCGTGATCGCTTCGATCGTCCGCTGGTGCGCATGACCATCGACTTCCATGAGAACGAACTGAAACAAAACGCGTTTCTGACGGATCGCTTCGCCGAAATCATCCAGGCCATGGGCGCTAAGCGCGTGATCAAGCAAACCCGCAAGGGGCCCTACGACGTCACCAAATATCAGACCACGCATTTATGCGGCGGGGCCGTGATGGGGAGCGATCCGAAGACGAGCGCCGTTAATCGGTATCTGCAAAGCTGGGACCTGCCGAACCTCTTCGTCCTTGGCGCGAGCGCCTTTCCTCAGAACGCCGGCTACAATCCGACGGGGACGCTCGCCGCGCTGGCATTCTGGTCGGCCGAGGCGATACGAGAAAATTATCTCAAGAACCCGGGACCCCTCGTCCATGCTTAGACGCGGCGCGCTCCTGCTCATTGTGACTTTGTATTGCAACACTGGCTGTCGCAGGGCTGAGTTCGGGCGGGAAGGCGGAACCTTCCCTGACGCGCCGCTCGACCGACCAACAGGATTTCTCGCGCATCGAGCAGGGTCATTACCTTGCCTTGGTCGGCGATTGCGCCGCGTGCCACGCCTCAGCCGACGGCAAGCAACCCTTCGCGGGTGGTCGGCGCATTCAAACGCCTTTCGGGCCGATGCTGGGCGCGAATATTACGCCGGATGTCGAGACCGGCATCGGCGGCTGGAGCGACGACGCCTTCGACGCGGCGTTGCGCCGCGGCGTCGGTCATGACGGCGGCCGTCTCTATCCCGCAATGCCCTATCCCTATTACGCGAAAATGTCGCATGACGACGTCATGGCGTTGCGCGCCTTTCTCGACGTGCAGCCGGCGGTTCGCAACGAGGTCAAATCGAACCAGCTGTCTTTTCCCTTCAACATGCGGCCCCTGATGGCGGTTTGGGACGCACTCTATTTCAAGGGTCACCCCTTTCAGGCGGACCCGACAAAATCGTCGGCCTGGAATCGCGGCGCCTATCTCGTCGAAGGACTCGCGCATTGTGGCGCCTGCCACACGCCCAAGACGGCGCTGGGCGCAGACGACGCGACCAAGACTTTTCGGGGGTCCGTGACGCAAGGATGGTTCGCGCCCAATCTGACCACGGACAAGACGCTCGGCGTCGGCGGCTGGACTGCCGACGACATCCGGGTCTACCTGAAGAGCGGACACAATCGATTTGCTGCAGCGAGCGGCCCGATGGCGGAAGTGGTCGACCGCTCGACATCGCGCATGACCGACGCCGATCTCGAAGCCATTGCGGCCTATCTGAAGGACGGGGGCAGTGGCTCCGAGAGCAGCGCCCAACCGGGCGCGCTTCCGAAAAATGATCCCGCTCTTGTCGCCGGCGCCGCGATATTTGGCGATCTTTGCTCGGCTTGCCATGCGAGCGATGGCAAGGGCGTCCCTTCTCTCTTCCCCTCGGTGTCGGAATCCGCGGCCGTGCGTTCGGAAAACCCCCAAAGTCTGATCCGGGTCGTCCTGCAAGGCGCACGCAGCGTCGCCACCAAGGACGAGCCCACAGCGCCGGCGATGCCGGGTTTTGGCTGGCAACTCGACGATTCCGAGGTCGCCGCCGTCTTGACCTACCTCCGCCATCTCTCGGGCGCGCCGCAGCCCAAGGTCGAAGCGTCGGAGGTGACGAAAGTTCGGAGAAGTTTAGCGCAGGGCGATGAATAGGGCCGGGCGATGATGGCGCCGTTCGGCAGGCGACGCGAACAACTCGCACATGCAAAAAGTTCCGATATCAGATTTCGCCCTCGATTTGCGGCTCAAGCGTGACCGGAATTCTGAAATATCGGACGCCATTGGCGTCGGCTGGAGGCAGATGGCCGGCGCGCATATTTGCCTGGATCGACGGCAGCAACAACATCGGCGCGGCCAAAGTCGCGTCGCGCGCCTCGCGCTTGGCGACGAACTCGTCTTCGCTAATTCCATCGTGAACATGCGGATTATTGGCGCGCTCCTCCGCGATCGTCGTCTCCCAGGCGAAAACGTCACGGCCCGGCGCCTTATAGTCATGGCCGACAAAAACTCGCGTTTCCGGCGGCAGCGCCAGAAGTCTCTTGATCGAGCGATAAAGCGTTCGCGCGTCGCCGCCAGGAAAATCGGCTCTCGCCGTCCCGTAATCCGGCATGAAAAGCGTGTCTCCGACGAATAAGGCGTGTCCGATCCTGTAGGCAATGCAAGCTGGGGTATGCCCGGGTGTATGCAGCACTTCGACATCCAGCGCGCCTATCTTAAATCGCTCGCCATCCTTGAATAGATGGTCGAATTCTGCGCCATTCAGCGAAACGTCTGACGCATTGAACACCGCGCGGAAAATCTTTTGCACGTCGCGCACATGTTCGCCGATCCCGACAAATGCGCCGGTCTTGTGCTTGACGTAAGAGGCTGCCGAGAGGTGGTCGGCGTGGACATGGGTCTCCAGCACCCAATCGATTTTGGCGTCATTGGCCTTTGCCACCGCCAGCAGTCGATCAATCGAACGGACGGACGCCTTTCCAGATCTGTGATCGTAGTCGAGCACCGGATCGATCACCGCAGCCTTTCGGCTCTCCGGATCGATGACCAGATAGGTTACCGTGTTGGTCGCCTCATCGAAAAAGGGCTGGATTTGTGGGCTTGCAGCCATGGCGCGCTCCCGTTGATATTCGTTGTTGTGAATATATAGGCAGCGAATTGGCTTTAAACAGGGTCTGGCAACTCCTCATGAAAAATTAAATCAGAGGGTATCGACGATTTTCCTGGCGTCGAGCGTGACAAGCATCTCCAGGCGGGGCGGCTATGTAAAAAGCTGTCGAATGCAACAAGGCGCCGATGTAGCCGCCGATCAGGCCATGCCTTCTGCAGGAACGCTGGTGCGACGGCTTTTCTAGAGCATTTTCATGGTTTGCGGAATCGTGCGGACGGTGGACTCAATCTGTGATTCCCTTGCGTTGATTGATTCGACGCGGAGGCTTTCATGGGAGCGCCTTATTCGCCAGATTTGCGTAAGCGTGTGATTGCGGCGGTTGACGAGGGCCTTGGAGCCTATTCAGCGGCGACCCAGTTTCGTGTCAGTGTTTCGTATATCTACAAGGCGCTTGCTCGCCGCCGCGCGACCGGGGAAGAGACTGCGCGCGCGGCGGGTCGCGGGCCGTCGCCCAAGCTGGCGGCCTACGACAGCGCCCTTCGAGCGCGCGTAACCGAGCAACCCGACATCACACTCGCCGAACTGCAAGCCTGGTTCCTGGCCGAACATGCAACCAAGGTCAGCGTCGGTTGCCTATGGAAGCGGTTGCATCGGCTTGGGCTCACGCTCAAAAAAAGTCGCAACACGCAGCCGAGCAACAGCGCGCCGACGTCGCGCAGGCCCGCGCGGACTGGCATGCGCTGCAAGCCGAACTGAACCCAGAACAGCTTGTTTTCATAGACGAAACCGGCGCCTCAACCAAAATGGCGCGACTTTATGGCCGCTGCCCGCGCGGCGAACGGCTCGTTTCCTACGTTCCGTTCGGCCATTGGAAAACAACGACCTTCGTGGGCGCTTTGCGCAATGATCAAATCACCGCGCCTTGCGTGTTCGATGGACCAATGAACGGCGAAAAATTCCTCGCCTGGGTAGAGCAATTCCTTGTTCCGACATTGCGGGCCGGCGACATCGTGATCATGGACAATCTGTCGAGCCACAAGGTTCCCGGTGTCCAAGACGCCATCGAAAAAGCTGGGGCCAGCCTGCGCTATCTGCCCCCCTACAGCCCCGACCTCAATCCCATCGAACAGTGCTTCGCCAAGCTGAAATCGCTGTTGCGAAAAGCCGCAGCGCGAACCCTCGAAGATCTGATCGGTGCAATAGCCAACGCCCTCACCAAGTTCAACCCCACCGAATGCGCCAACTATCTCAATCACTCAGGATATCGTCACAGACCATGAAAGTAGCCCTGCGAGATCCCCGATCCGCTGTCCTCGCTCAGGAAGGGCGGCTCAGGCAAATTGGCATCCGAAAGAGCAGCGCGGCGCGTCGGAAAATTCGTCGGCAGCGGCATCCAGAACACCAACTCCGAATCAGTATAGACAAACTGGCATTCCGCATCCAAATCCACAGCGATCCAGCAGTCGTCGCTGGAATGCTTTGGATGTCCCCATTTGACGACATCGACTTCGCCCGCCCCTTGCTCCGAGGGGCGAATGACCACGAGAAGCCGCGCGCCGTCCCTTGGCGCTGTGGCGATGGGCCGCCACATACCGAAATCTGTTCCGTTCATCGTTAGCTCCCCTGAAGATTTCAAAGTTGCGGGAAGCTTATGAAATTGGACAGGACGCGCAAGAGCCTTGTGCTGGCCTTAAGCCGCACAAGGCCGGAGATGATGAAATAAGAAATTGTTGCCAGCCGAACGCTTCGCGGGCTGCGCCGATAACTTCGAGCGCAAGGAAAGCGCACAGGCTTTCGGACAGACGCCAACGACCGTTTCGTTTCGCCTCAGCGCGGGAAGAAATGGTCCTTGGCGCGCGCCATCATACCGGACTTCATGTCCTTGGCGAAGATCACCACATCGGTGGAGCTGGCCGGCACGGCGTCCTTGGGCGCGATGACCAGCAGCCGCAGTTCCAGCGTCTGGTCGGGGCCGACTTCGACCGTCGGCTCGTTTGACCCCCCAGCCTCGCCAACGATCTGGACCTCGGCGCCCGTCAGTCCCTCGACATGGATCTGGAACGGGCGCGCGTCACTGTTCTTGTTGAGCAGGCGGATGGTATAGCCATTGCGCACGAACCGTCCGACAATTGCACCGCCAGCGGATTGCGGTCGTGCAGCACGTTGACGCCGGAATATTTCTTGTTGACGAAAGCCTAAATCATGATCGAGCCGACCACGGCGATCAGCACGACATAGAGAATGGTGCGCGGCCGCACCAGATTATAGACTTCCGGCAAGCCGGCGCGGCGGCGCTCGGCGTTGATGTCATTGTCATAGGCGATCAATCCGGTCGGACGGTCCAACTCGCGCATGACATGATCGCAGGCGTCGATGCAGAGGCCGCATTGAATGCAGCCGAGTTCGGCTCCGTGGCGAATATCGACGCCGGTCGGGCAGACCGCGATGCATTGGCGGCAATCGACGCAATCGCCGGCCGGTTCGCCCTTCGCCCGCAAGGCGAGCGCCTTTTTGGCCGAGACCCGTGGTTCGCCACAATCGCCGCGATAGGTCACGTTGAGCGCATGTTCGTCGGTCAGCGCGGCCTGGATGCGCGGCCAGGGACACATGAAGATGCAGACCTGTTCGCGCGAATGGCCTGCGAGGAAATAGGTCGACAGGGTCAGGATGCCAATCCAGATATAGGCCGCCATCGGCGCCTGAAAGGTCACGAGTTCGCGCATCAGGGTCGGCGCGTCGTTGAAGTAAAGCACCCAGGCGCCGCCGGTTCCCCAGGCCACCGCCAGCCAAGGCTGTGCTTCAGGCCGATTTCCCAGACGCGCTTGACGGTCAGCGTCGCCGTGTCCTTGCGCATGCGGTCGCGGCGGTCGCCCTCGACCCAGCGTTCGATCTGGTAGAACAGGTCGGTCCAGACGGTCTGTGGGCACATGTAGCCGCACCAGATTCGGCCCGCCACGGCGTTCATCAGGAAGAGGGTGAAGGAGGCGATGATCAGAAGGCCGGTGAAATAATAGACTTCCTGAGGCCAGAGTTCGATGAAGAAGAAATAGAATCGGCGATGGGCAGATCGAGCAGGACCGCCTGATTGGGCGCGCCGGGGCCGCGATCCCAGCGCACGAAGGGAAGCAGATAATAGAGGCCCAACGCGAAGGCCATGAAGCGCCATTTGATGCTCCGGAAGCGGCCGGACACCGATTGCGGAAAGAGTTTTTTGCGGGACTGGTAGAGCGGTCCCTCGATGAAGGTGTCATGTCTGTCGATCTGGTACATCGGGTCCGCCTCGGGTTCGCTCGCGCTGTTGAAAAGTTATCGACGCGCGCGGGCAATCTGGCCGGCCAGCACCCAGGATATCGGCATGGCGGCGACGAAGCCCGCCAGCGCGGCCCGGGGATAGGTTCATGTCATGCGACGCCAGCGCGGGCGTGGCGACGACGATCATGTGGCCGATTCGGCCAGCGTTGAGCCCAGGATGATCCAGAGTATTGTGCGATCTGAACATGTCACGCCCTCCTCAGGCGCTTGATCGCGCCCCTTCGACGGGCATTAAACCTTATATAAGAAATATAACAATTGACTTGGGTCAAAGATATGCGGAGTTTCGCATATTGGTGGATCGAACCCAGGCGGCGTTAAATTTTTCCGAAAGCGCGCCAAGCCGCCTTGGGGCGTGGGTCGGGCCGGGCCACGTCATTGTTGAGCGCCGCCAGCACCTCGCCGCGATTTTTCGCCATGTCGGCGATGGTGGTTTCGTCGAGCACATCGAGAAAGGCTTGGCAGGCCTTCTTGAACAGCTCGCTGAGGCGGCAAACGTCGATCAGCGGGCAAGTATTGGTTTCGGCGTCGAAACATTCGACCAGATCGAGGCCGTCTTCGGTCTTGCGGATGATCTCACCGACCGTGATCGCCCCTGCGTCCTTGGCAAGCCGGAAGCCGCCGCTGCGGCCGCGCACGTTTTCGAGATAGCCCCAAACCCCAAGCTGGTGCACGCATTTGACAAGATGCGCATGGGAAATCCCGAAACTGTCGGCGACGTCCTGAACGGTGACGAGCCCGCCCCGGCGCATGGCCGCGACCATCAGGATGCGCAGCGCGTAATTGGAATAACTGGTGAGGCGCATGGAAAGCTCCGCGCCGGCCGGTTGGATCGGCGGGCTGGAGGAAAACATACACGCCGGACGCCACAAAAGCCAGCAGCAGC
>CAWFBN010000204.1:0-28431 GCA_963813955.1 uncultured Alphaproteobacteria bacterium
AATAAGGATCGCGCCTCGGGGTCGGGCTTTTGCCGGGCTCCGAGGTTGCGCGTCTGGGTTACGGCGTTTCCGAGCCCGGCGTCGCCGAAAAACCGCGCCGAAATACGCATAAAAACGCGCGATCTTGTGCAATTTTAACGGAAAATCGCCCTCTTTTTGGTCGGTTTTGGTTCGTTTTCACCGCTTGCAACCGGCAGGTTGCGTTTCTTGCGCCAAGCTGCGAGCCTCCTGTCAGGTTCTCGGGCGGACGGGACGCCCGCGCCGAAATTCCAATTGTTACAAGGCGAAACGCCTAAAGGCAGCCAAGCTGCGTCGCCGGATGGTTTCACGTGGAACATAACAGGAACAAAAATCGTCCCTCCGCGTCGCGTTATTTTCATTCACTTTCTGCCGCGCCGCCTTTGCCGGATGACGGCGGGCCTTCGCGGTCCCTATGTTGTTCTCATGTTGAAAAATACCGCAAAACCCTTCCCGAGTTGCGAAGACATCGTCGCCTTCATCGCCCGCGAGCGCGAGGCGGCCGAAAAAGCAGGCGCCGCCCAGCCCGACAAGATCGGCAAGCGCGAAATCGCCCGCGCCTTCGGCATTCGCGGCGACGACAAGATCCTGCTCAAGAAAATACTCAAGGAACTGGAGCTGGACGGCGCCATCGCGCGCTCGCGCAAAGGCCTGCATGAGGCCGGCGCCCTGCCCCAGATCGTGCTGGCCGACATTCTGTCGCGCGACCGCGACGGCGAATTGATCGCCACGCCCGCCGAATGGGACGAGGCGCTTGGCCCGGCGCCGCGCATCGTCATTTTCGCGCCGCGCAAACCGCGCGGAAAAGAATTGCCCTCCGCCGGCGTCGGCGACCGCGCCCTGTTGCGCGTCGCGCCGCTGCGGCGGCGAAGGCCCCGCCTATTCGGCCGCGTGGTCAAACTGCTGTCCCGCGCCGCGCGCACGCACGCTCGGCGTGTTCCGCGAAGACCCCCGCACCGGCGGCGGCCGTATTTCGCCCGTCGACAAAAAGCTGCGCGAAAAAGAATTCATCGTCTCCGAAGCCGATCGCGGCGAGGCGCGCGACGGCGATCTGGTCAGCGTCGAAACTCTTGCGCGCGGGCGCATGGGATTGCCTGTGGCCAAGGTGCGCGAGCGGCTGGGGTCGATGAACTCCGAGAAGGCGATCAGCCTCATCGCCATCAATATCCACGGCATTCCCGATCTTTTCCGCCCCGAGACCATCGAAGCCTCCGAAGCGGCCAAACCCGCGCGCATGGAAGCCGAAGGTTTTAGGCGCGAGGACTGGCGGTCGCTGCCGCTCGTCACCATCGACCCGCCCGACGCCAAGGACCATGACGACGCCGTCCACGCCGAACCCGACGACGCCCCCGACAACCCGGAAGGCTTTGTCGTCACCGTCGCCATCGCCGACGTGTGTTTTTATATCCGCCCGACATCCGCGCTCGACCGCGAGGCGCTGGATCGCGGCAATTCGGTCTATTTCCCCGACCGCGTCGTGCCCATGCTGCCCGAGCGCATTTCCAACGACCTGTGCTCGCTGCGCCAGGGCGAGGACCGCCCGGCGCTGGCGGTGCGCATGCGCATCGGCAAGGACGGCCACAAGCTCGACCACAAATTTTTTCGCGTGATGATGCGCTCGGCCGCAAAGCTCTCCTACGTGCAGGCGCAGGACGCCATCGACGGCCGCCCCGACGAGACGACAAAGCCGCTGCTCGACGAGGTGTTGCGGCCCCTTTGGCGGGCCTATGCCGCAGCGAAATTGGGCCGCGAAAAGCGGTCGCCGCTCGATCTGGAGCTGCCGGAGCGCAAGATTCTGCTAAAACCCGACGGGACGGTGGACCGGGTGCTGACGCCGCCGCGTCTCGACGCGCATAAATTGATCGAGGAATTCATGATCCTCGCCAATGTCGCCGCCGCCGAGACGCTTGAGGCGGAAAAGTCGCATCTGATCTATCGCGCCCATGGCGAGCCCTCGGCGGAAAAGATCAACGCGCTGTCGGAGTTTCTGGCGACCATCGGGATAAAACTCGCCAAGGGGCAGGTGCTGAAACCGATGCAGTTCAACGACATTCTGGCAAAGGTGCGCGGCACGGAGCATGAGAATGTCGTCAATGAAATCGTGCTGCGCACGCAGGCGCAGGCGGAATATGTGGCGGAGAATTACGGCCATTTCGGCCTGCACCTGCGCCGCTACGCCCATTTCACCTCGCCGATCCGCCGCTATGCCGATCTGATCGTCCATCGCGCCCTCGTGCGGGCGCTCGGCCTCGGCCCCGGCGGCTTGCCGGAAATGAGCCGCGAGCATCTGGCCGAGATCGCGGCGCGCATTTCCGCCGCCGAACGCCGCGCCATGGCGGCGGAGCGCGAAACCACCGACCGGCTCATCGCGACCTTCCTCGCCGAGCATATCGGCGCGACATTTCGAAGGCCGCATCGCCGGCGCCACCCGCGCCGGGCTGTTTGTGAAACTCGCCGACACCGGCGCCGACGGCTTTGTCCCCGCCGCGACGCTGGGCAATGATTATTTTCGCCTATGACGAAGCCCATCACGCGCTGATCGGCTCGCGCACCGGCGAGACCTTCCAGCTTGGCGATGCGGTGAGTGTGAAGCTTGTGGAGGCGGCGCCATTCGCCGGCGCCCTGCGCTTCGAGATGCAGAGCAAGGGCAAGGCGCGCAGCGGCCGCGCCGGCTTCGTCAAAGGCCGAAGCGCCAAAGCGCGTCCGCCCAAAAAACGGTTTGGCAAATGAACCGGCCTGTCGTCGGCGTCGTCGAGGGAAAAGCGCGCGGTCTGGCCAGCCGCTCAAGCGCGGCCTGCAGAATGCGCTGCCCCGCCTGCGGCAAGGGGCGGATGTTTCATGCCTATCTGAAAGTCTCGGACGCCTGCCCGGTCTGCGGCGAGGAATTGCATCACCATCGCGCCGACGACATGCCGCCCTATGTCACCATGTTCATCACCGGCCATTTTGTGGTCGGCGGGTTGATCGCGGCGCAGGAATTCTGGCCGGGCTTTCCCGATTGGGGCCACATGATCGTCTGGCCCGCCGTCGCCATCCTGCTTTCCCTCTGGCTGCTGCCCCTCGTCAAGGGCGCGCTGATCGCTTACCAATGGGCCTTGCGCATGCATGGTTTCGACAAGGAAACGCCTGGATTTTAAGTGAACATCGCTCCGCCTCAAAAGAAACACGCGGCCCGTCCGCGCGACGCCGCCACCCTGATCCTGCTCGACGGCAAGGGCAAGAAAACCAAAATCCTGCTCGGCAAGCGCCATCACGGCCACAAGTTCATGCCGGGCAAATATGTGTTTCCCGGCGGCCGGGTGGAAGCGAGCGACCGGCTGATGAATGTCGCGGGCGCGCTCGATCCGCGCGACGAGGCGCGGTTGATGAAACACCGAACCGGCGGCCAGCCCCAATTTCGCCCGCGCGCTGGCGCTCGCCGCCATCCGCGAAACTTTTGAAGAGACCGGCCTCGTGGTCGGGACAAAGGAATTCGGCGGCGCGGAAACCCCGCCGCCCGGCGCCTGGAGCGAATTTTCGGCCCAGAATTGCTTGCCGGATTTGCAGGACATCCATTTCATCGCCCGCGCCATCACCCCGCCAGCGCGGCCCAAACGTTTTGACACCCGCTTTTTCGCCGTCGACGCGCAGGCCATCGCCGCGCGGTGCGAGGGTTGCGTGCATGAGGACGCCGAACTGGTGGAACTGGTCTGGGTCGGCCTCGACGAGGCGGAAAAGCTCGACCTGCCCATGATCACCCAGCGCGTGCTGGGCGAATTGCGGCAAAGGCTCGACGGCGGCATGAGCCGTTTCGCCCCGGCGCCGTTTTTCTACGAGTTGCACGGAAAATGGCGGCGGGAGGAACTTTAGCGCGCGAATCCCCGCCTTTCCCCCGTCACGAAAACATGGCTTAAAACCCTCCATGTTTTCCGCCTTCGATTCGCAAACGCGCAAAAAACTCATCGCCGCCATTTCCTGCATTTCCATCGTCGGCGTCAGCCTGTCGCTGGTCATTCCGCTGCTTGCGCTGCGCATGGAGGCGGCGGGATTTCCCGGCCAGCGCCAATGGATTGCACATCGCCGTCACGGGCCTCGCCACGCTGATCGGCGCGCCGCTGACGCCGTTTCTCGCCCGCGCCTTCGGCGTGCGCGGCGTGATGTTCCTGTCCATCGCTCTTGGTGTCGGCGCGCTGCTGGCCTTCGCCTTTGTCGGCGATTATGGCTGGTGGCTGGCCATCCGCGCGGTCTATGGCCTGTCGCTCACCGTCATTTTCGTGGTCAGCGAATATTGGATCAGCGACGCCGCGCCGCGCGGCCAGCGCGGCATGGTGCTGGGCATATACTCCACCGTGCTGGCGATCGGCTTCGCCACAGGCCCGGCGCTGCTGAGCCTGATCGGCTGGCAGGGTCTGCCGCCCTTTCTGGTCGCCGCCGCGATGCTCGGACTGGGCGCGCTGCCGGTGGCGCTGGCCGGCGCGGCCGGCGCGGCGCCGATGGAGGGCTCCGGCCTGCCGAAAATCGGCGTCATATTCGTCGCCGCGCCCGTCGCTTTGGGCGCCGCCCTGCTTTATGGCGCGCTTGAAACCGGGCTGGAGGGGCTTTTGCCCGTGTTCGGCCTGCGCTCGGGCTTTACGCCTTTCTGGTCGACCTTCCAACTCACCCTTTACTCGCTCGGCAATGTCGTCTTTCCGATCCCGATGGGCCTGATCGCCGACCGCATCAACAAGACGAAGCTGCTGGGTTTTTTCGCCATGGTCGGCGTGACCGGCGCGCTGTTCCTGCCCGGGCTTGTCGGACGATATTTTCGTCTATGGGCTGACGCTTTTCCTCTGGGGCGGCATTGTCAGCGCCGCCTACCCGGTCGGGTTGTCCGTTCTGGCCGAGAAATTCCACGGCGAGCGGCTCGGCGCCGCCAACGCCGCCTATATCATGATGTATGCGCTGGGCATGATGGTGGGACCGCCGGCGCTCGGACTCGGCCTCGACCTCGCCTCGCCGCATGGCCTGTGGGACGCCGTAGCCTTGTTTTTCGTCGCCTATCTCGCGCTGATCCTGGCTTTCGCGCCTTGGCGGCGCTGAAAGCGGTTTTTTGCAAGCCGCCTCCGGCGGCGCCCCTCGCAAAGGCTCGGCGTCGCAGTCGCTCCTCGCCCTTCGGGCCTTTTGCAAGCCGCCTCCGGCGGCGCCCCTCGCAAAGGCTCGGCGTCGCGCGACGCTCTACGCTCCTGACGCCTTTCCGGCGGCGATTTCCATAGCGACGCTATTTAATTTCCGACTTGCTGAAATTGCTCAAATCGCCTTCGCGCTTGGCCCGCGCCCGCCATGATTTCTTGATCGCGTCGGATTTCAGTTCCGGCGCCACGCGCGACACCGAGCGCTCCATTTTCCCGCTGCCGCAGGCCGGGCAGACAGGAACGTCGCTGAAGCGCAACAGCAATTCGGAGTCCTTGTCGCATTCGGCGCAATGGAAACCATACAGCGGCATTTTTTCACACTCCTAAATCAGCCCACGGATTGACGCCCGGCAAGCAAAATAGGCGCCAACTGCCGGCGCGTCGCCGGTTATCGGGCAAAAAACAAACGCCGGCGCAGCATGTCTTTCGTAGCTGTTTTTTACGAGCGACAAGCCCGAATCGAAGTCAAAAGCATTGGCCCGCAGCAGGCTAAAGCTAAGCTTTATCCATTAATTTCAGCAACTTAACATTTGACAATAAGCTGTGAGGACCGCCTACGTATTATCACGGAGAGCAGGCCTTGGCTTTCTCTTTGCCCTTCTTGGGCGTTTCCTCCCTCAACTTGACCGCAGACAGCAACGTCGGCGGTTTTTCTTTAGGCCGACGCCCTTCTGAACCTCCACAGCGCGGCGGCCAAAAATACTCCGCCGATCAGCCCGACCGCGAGAAAGCGCTGCCAGACCAGATCGAAGCCGGCGCCGCGATACAATATAGCCTGGGCGATCGCGACAAAATGGGTCGAGGGCGACACCTGCATGACCGTGCGCAGGAACGGCGGCATGCTTTCGAGCGGCGTGGCGCCGCCCGACAGCAGATTGAGCGGCACCGCCACCAGCAGATAGATCAGCCCGAGCTGTGGCATGGTTTTCGCGATGGTGGCGAGGAAAATCCCGACCGAAGTGGCGAAAAACAGATAAAGCACGGCGCCAACCATGAAGAGCGGGAGTGAACCCGCGATCGGGATTTGCAGCAGCCGCTCGACCACAACAATCAGCGACAGCGCCTCGGCGCCGGCGATGATAAGGGTCATCGCCCAGATTTTCGCCATGGCGATTTCGAAGGGCGTAACCGGCATGACGAGCAGATGTTCCACCGTGCCATGCTCGCGCTCGCGCACCACGGCCGCGCCGGCGAGGATGATCGCCAGCATCGTCGTGGAGCTGATGATGCCCATCACACTGGTGAACCAGGCCGTGGTGACATTGGGATTGAAGGCGATGCGCACCTGCTGGCCGATGGGGACCGAAGGCGGATGATCCTGCCGGGTCAGGTATTTCGAAATCTCCGCCGAGAGTATCTGCTCGGCGTAGCTGGAGCCAATTCCCGCCTGAACCATGGCGGTGGCGTCCACATTGAGTTGCAGCGTCGGCTGCCGCCCGCCCAAGAGGTCGCGCTCGAAATGGGGCGGGATGTCGAGGACGAAGGTATAGTCGCCAGTATTCATGAGCCGGTCGATGTCCCCCTGCTGGACCTGCACGGCGGGCAGGAAATAGGGCGGCAGGAAAGCACGGGCGAGCCGAGCCGAAATCTCGGAGCGATCTTCGTCCACGATGGCGATGGACGCGTTGTGCAACTCCTGCGAATTGCTCTGCGCCTGGGCGATGATGGCCAGCGAAAAGGAATAGATGACGAGACCGAGCAGCACCCAGTCGCGGAAAAAGCTGCGCAATTCCTTGGTGCCCAGCCAGAAGATGTTGGAGAGCGCCTGCATCACTTCTCCTGTTTGCGCAAGAGCAGCAGGCTGAGCAGGATCAGCGACGGGGCGAACAGCGACAGCTTGGCCAGATAGGGCCAAAGATCGGAAAAACCCAGCCCCTTGGTGAAGGCGCCGACGCTGATCGGCAGATAATAGGTCATCGGGAAAAACTGACCCATGATCCTGCCGGGGCCGGTGATCGAGGAGACCGGCGTGATCATGCCGGAGAACATGGTGGCTGGCAGGATGGTCAAAATGGCGGTGCCAAACAGCGCGGCGATCTGGGTGCGCGCGAAGGCCGACACCACCATGCCATAGCCGTGGTGGCGGCGACATAGACCACCGAGCCGACGAACAGCACGCCGAAAGCCGCCCTTGAGCGGCACCTTGAAAATGAAGATCGCCATCAGAAACATGACGATGAAATTGACCGACGCCAGAATGACATAGGGCCCCTGCTTGCCGAGCAGGAATTCGAGCCGCGTCACCGGCGTGACGTAAAGATTGGTGATCGACCCCAGCTCCTTTTCGCGCACGATGGCCAGCGCCATGAGGATGGCCGGGATCAGCGCCAGTTGCAGGGCGATGGCGCCCGGAACCATGGCGTAGATCGAGTTCAAAATCCTGATTGTAGCGGAAGCGCGCTCAATGGTTGCGGGCGGCCGGCGGCGCCGGCGCGATTGCCCCGAATTGCCGGATCGGCCAGAAATTGGGCATGCACGCCCTGCAAATAGCCGTGGATGGTCTCGGCGCGGAACGGCATGGCGCCGTCGATCCAGACCGAGACTTCGGTCGGCGGCCCCGCTTGATGTCGCGGCCAAAGCCCGGCGGAATTTCGATGGTGGCGTTGACCGCGCCGCTCTTGCAGCCGGTCGTTCAAGTCCTCGGCGTCGGCTGATCGGCGGCATTTCGAGAAAATAGGCGCGAGCCGCGCAATTCGCTCGGCATAGGCGCGGCTCAGGCGGAATTGTCGCGGTCGAGCACGGCAAGGTCAGCGATTCTCCACATCCGTCGTAATGCCGAAGCCGAGCACGAGCAACAGAAGGGCCGGTCCGAAAAGGGCGTAGCCGAGGCGGATCGGATCGCGCGACAGCTCCAGCACTTCGCGGATCGCATAGGCCATCATCCGGCGCGGGCTGAAACGCGGATTTCGTCCTGCGGCGCGAGACCGCGAGCGAACGGGTGGCGGCGGCGGCGGCGCCCGCCGAGCGCGCCGCGATGGCCTGTTCGAGACAGGCGACGAAGGCCTCTTCCAGATCGCCGCCGCCGTGCGCGTCGGCCAGCGCCGGCGGCGTGCCGGTGGCGAGCATGTGACCGGAATCCATCAGCGAAATGCGGTCGCAGCGCGCCGCCTCGTTCATGAAATGGGTCGAGATGAAGATGGTCACGCCCTGATCGCGCGACAATTCGATCAGCAGCCGCCAGAATTCGTCGCGCGCCATGGGATCGACGCCGGAGGTCGGCTCGTCGAGGATCAGCAGGTCCGGGCTCGTGCACGAGCGCGACGGCCAGCGACAGGCGCTGGCGCATGCCGAGCGGCAAGTCGGAGGCCAGCGCGTCCTCATGGCCCTTGAGGCCGAAACGCGTCGAGCAACTCGGCGATCGCGCGTCGCGCGCTTCGCGCGGCAGGTGAAACAGCTTGCGTGCAAATCGAGGTTTTGCCGCACGGTCAATTCGCTATAGAGCGAAAAGCTCTGCGACATGTAGCCGACCCGGCGGCGCGCCGCCATGCCGCCGGCCTCGACGGTCTTGCCGAACAGCAAGGCCTCGCCGTCGCTGGCCGGCAGCAGGCCGGTCAGCATTTTCATCGTCGTGGTCTTGCCGCAGCCATTGGAGCCGAGAAAGCCAAAGATCTCGCCCCGCCCGATGTCGAGATCGACATGATCGACGGCGGTGAAATCGCCGAAGCGGCTGGTCAGTCCTCTCGCGGAGATCACCGGCGGCGCCGCCATCGTCGTCGCGCGGCGGAATGACCAGGTTTTGGCCGCGCGCCGCCCTCGGGCAGCAGGGCGACAAAGGCGTCCTCGATGTGTCGCCTGCCGGTCGCGCGCCTTGATCTCGCGCGGCGCGCCGGTCGCCAGGATTTTCCCGTCGTTCATCGCGATCAGCAGTCGAAACGCTCGGCCTCCTCCATATAGGCGGTGGCGACGATCACGCTCATGCCCGGCGCGCTGCGCGCGCATCGCGTCGACCAGCTCCCAGAACTGCCGGCGCGACAGCGGATCGACGCCGGTGGTCGGCTCGTCGAGGATCAGCAGGTCGGGATCGTGGATCAGGGCGCAGCACAGGCCGAGTTTTTGCTTCATGCCGCCGGACAATTTCTGCGCCGGACGGTCGGCGAAGGGCGCGAGGCCGGTGTCGCGCATCAAGCTCGGCGACGCGCGCCGCGCCTTCTGCCGCGGCTCTGGCCATAAAGCCGCGAGAAGAAGACGATGTTTTCCGCGACGGTGAGGTCGGGATAGAGGTTCTTGCCCAGGCCTTGCGGCATATAGGCGATGCGCGGGCAGACGCGTTGCGCCATGCCGGTGTCGCGCGATGTCGCCGCCCAAAACCTCGACGCCGCCGTCCTGCAAGGCTTTGCCCCGGCGATCAGGCCGAGCAGGGTCGATTTGCCGACGCCGTCCGGCCCGACCAGCCCGATCATGCGGCCGGAGGGAATATCGAGCGACAGGCCGTCCAGCGCCGCGACGCGCCCGTAGGCATGGCGCAGATCGCGCAGGCGGACGACCGGCGAGGCGCGTCATGCCGCCGTTGCATCTCGGTCTTGGCCCTTGCAGCGCCTCCGGCCAGTCCGTGCTTTGTCGTCGGTCTTGACATAGGCGACGCCGGGCAGGCCGCTGCGCACGCGTCGGCGTGGTCTCGCGACCTGCGGGGTCGATCGCACCCGCACCCGGAACATCAGCTTGTCGCGGTCGTTCTTGGTCTCGACCATTTTGGGGGTGAACTGCGCCTGATCGGCCAGAAACGACACTTTGGCCGGAATCGGCCGGTCGGGATAGGCGTCGAGCAGGATGCGCGCGTCGGAGCCGATCTTGACCTTGTCGGCTTTGAGCGTCGGCAGATAGATGTCCATGTAGACATAGGATGTGTCGAGCATGGTGAAGACCTTGCCGCCGACCGGAAGCACCTCGCCGAGACTGGCGATGCGATATTCGATGCGCCCGTCACGCGGCGCGACCAGCAAATTATCGGCAATATTGACGCGGACCAGTTCGGCGTCGTGCTGGGCCGCCTGAAGCGCGCGTTCGGCTTCGGTGACGCGATGTTCGGCGGCGGTCTGCGCGAAATGGGCGGCGTCGAGTTGCCTGCTGGCGCTGGTCGTGAACTTCCTGGTGCATCCAGCCATCCTTGATGAGCTTGTCGGCGCGGACCATTTCCTGTTCGGCCAGATTGGCTGGCTTGCGCCTGGGCGACATTGGCGTTGGCCTCTTCGACCGCCGTTGCGCCAGTTCGACCTGGGCCTCGTCCTTTTTCAGGTTTGCGCGATATCGCGCGTGTCCATGACCGCCACGACCTGGCCGGCCGCCACCCTATCGCCCTCGTCGGCGCGCAATTCCGCGATGCGGCCGGCGAATTTGGTGGCGATGTCGATCGGATCGGCTTCCAGCCTGCCATTGCCAATAGCGATCCAGGCCGGAATCGCCGGCGCGCGATGGGCCTCCCAATAGAGGACGCCAATCCCGCCGACGACCGCCGCCACAATCGCAAGGCGGCGCGCCCACATCGCCTTGCGGCTCGGCGGCTCGTGCTCGATGATCGCGGGCAAAGGCTTGGCCGGCGGCGAAGCAACGACGGCGGCCTTGGGCGCCAGATCGATCATGTCGTGCGTCGGCGCGGAAACATCGCTTCGTTTGGTCTCGTTCATTGCCCGATCTCTTCAAAATCACTTGCAAACACTTCAAACGCCGCTTCCTTAGCGCCCTGATCTGGCGCTAGTGGCGGCGCCCGTAACACGAGTTTGCACGATTTGCACACCACGCGCATATGACGGAAACTACTCATACCCTTGTTCGAGAGGACTCTCCTTGCCCGACCTTGACGCCATCGTGCGGGAAATCGCCGCTGAAATGCAGGACCGGACGGATCGCGGCGAGGTCGCGAGCTATATTCCAGAACTGGCAGGCGTCGATCCGCAAAAATTCGGCCTCGCCGTGGTCGCCGCCGACGGCAGCGTCGCGGCGGCGGGCGATTGCGACGTTCCCTTCTCGATCCAGAGCATTTCCAAGGTCTTCACCCTGACCCTGGCGCTCGGCATGGTGGGCGACCGGCTGTGGCGGCGGGTCGGACGCGAACCTTCCGGCAATCCGTTCAATTCGATCGTCCAGCTGGAGCTGAGCGCGGCATCCCGCGCAATCCCTTCATCAACGCCGGCGCCATCGCCGTCACCGACGTGATTCTGCCGGGCGGCCGCCGCGCGACGCGCTGGCCGAAATCCTGCGCTTCGTGCGCTTCATCGCCGAGGATGACACGATTTTCATCGACAAGAGCGTCGCGCAATCCGAGAAAGAACACCGGCTTCCGCAATATCGCGCTGGCCAATTTCATGCGCTCGTTCGGTGTGCTCGAAAATCCGGTGGATTGCACTGCTCGGGACTTATTTCCATCATTGCGCCATCGCCATGACCTGTCGGCAACTGGCGCGGCCGGGCGTTATCTGGCCCATGGCGGCAAGAATCCCGCCCGGGCCTCAGCGTGGTTTCGGAAGAGCGCGCCCGCCGCATCAACGCGCTGATGCTGACCTGCGGCCATTACGACGGCTCCGGCGAATTCGCCTATCCGCGTCGGCCTTCCGGGCAAGAGCGGCGTCGGCGGCGGCATACTGGCTGTCGCGCCCGGCCACGCGTCGATCGCGGTCTGGTCGCCCGGACTAGACGCCATCGGCAATTCGCACCTGGGCCGCATGGCGCTGGAAAAGCTGGCGCAAAAGATGAAATGGTCGATTTTCGGCCCGTAGATGTCACCGAGCGTGGCGCCCACACGCGCCGAAAACGCTTTGCCGGGATTGAATCCAGACGCCGGATCGTGCATTAACCCTAACTTCCATAAAAAATTTCGATGCAAAATGTGAGGCACGAGCACGATGCGCACGCTTTTTCTTCAGGCCCCGTCCTTCGATGGTTTCGACGGCGGCGCCGGTTCGCGTTTTCAGGCGCGGCGTGAAATCTCGTCCTTCTGGTACCCGACCTGGCTGGCCCAGCCCGCCGCTCTGGTCGAGAACAGCAAGCTGATCGACGCGCCCTCGCACAAGATCAAGCTGCCGGAAGTCGTGGCCCAGATCAAAGAATTCGATCTGGCGGTGCTGCACACCTCCGCCCCTTCTTTCGCCGAAGACGTGAAGTGCATCCGGGCGCTGAAAGACGCCCATCCGGCGCTCAAGGTGGGCATGATCGGCGCCAAGGTCGCCGTCTTCCCCGAGGAGAGCCTGTCCAGCGCCCCGTAGCTCGATTTCGTCGCCCGCAATGAATTCGACTTCACCATCAAGGATGTCGCTGACGGCAAGGATTTCGCAGCCATCGACGGGTTGTCGTGGCGCGACGCCAACGGCGTGATCCACCACAACAAGGACCGGGAAATCCTTGAAAACATGGATTCCCTGCCCTTCGTGTCGCCGGTCTACCAGCGCGATCTCCAGGTCGAGCGCTATTTCAGCGGCTACCTCAAGCATCCCTATCTGTCGATCTATACCGGGCGCGGTTGCAAATCGCGCTGCACCTTCTGCCTGTGGCCGCAGACCGTGGGCGGCCATCGCTATCGCACGCGCAGCGTCGGCCATGTGGCCGAGGAAATCGCCTGGGCGAAAAAGGCCTTCCCGCAGGTCAAGGAATTCTTCTTCGACGACGACACCTTCACCGACGACCTGCCCCGCGCCGAGGCCATCGCCCGGGAAATGGGCAAGCTCGGCGTCACCTGGTCCTGCACCGCCAAGGCCAATGTGCCGCGCGATACGCTCAAGGTGCTGAAAGACAATGGCTTGCGGCTGCTGCTGGTTGGCTATGAATCCGGCAACCAGAAGATCCTGCATAATATCAAGAAGGGCATGCTGGTCGAGGTCGCGCGCCGCTTCGCCAAGGATTGCCACGAACTCGGCATTACCGTGCATGGCACCTTCATTCTGGGCCTGCCCGGCGAATTGCGCGAGACCATTCAGGAAACCATCCGTTTCGCCAAGGAGGTCAACCCGCACACCTTGCAGGTGTCGCTGGCCGCGCCCTATCCGGGCACAGCGCTTTACGCCCAGGCGATGAAAAACGGCTGGCTCGACAGCGACAACGCCGAACTGGTCGACGAGCATGGCGTGCAGATCGCGCCCCTGCACTACCCCAACCTCAGCCACACCGAAATTTTCGATTCGGTCGAGACTTTTTACCGCCAGTTCTATTTCCGCGGCGGCAAGATCGCTTCGATTGTCGGCGAAATGGCGCGCGACCGCGACATGCTGAAGCGCCGCCTGCGCGAAGGCGTGGAATTCTTCCAGTTTTTACGCGAACGAAAGCGGGCGTAAACGCCCGAGTCAAAAAAACATAAACCCAGATTTTGGGCTTAGACTGCTGACAAACCCATGGACCGCCCTCGTCCTTCGAGACGCGCCCTTTGGGCGCTCCTCAGGATGAGGGCTAATACATTGTTTTCAAAGATAACACCTCATGGTGAGGAGGCTCCGAAGGAGCCGTCTCGAACCATGGGCAGCAACTCAATGCTGCATCCGCGCCGCCGTTTCGGCCGGGGTTGTCGCGGCGGAGTGGATGTCGCCGCCGCAATAGGCCTGAACAATCGCGTGGGTGTTGGCGTATTCGCGGAAGGCCGTCACTTTACCGTCGCGGATCTTGAACAGATGCAAGCTTTCGCCATCGACATGGCCACCAGAGGGCTTCAATCGTGAAATGATGCGCACGATCGCCGTCACGCTATTGTCGCCCGCGAAGTATTCTTGCGGCTCAAACAGCTCGAAATCGACATGGGCGGCGATTTCGGCAAAATACGACTTCATCCCACTTGTGCCTTTGCGCTCGCCACCCCAAGGTATGAGCAGTGGATCGCAATTGGAAACCCATTCGATATTCGGATCGCTATGGGCGTAGAGGGTTTCCAGGTCGCCGCGTTTGAAAGCGGCATAGAGGGATTTCACAAACTCAATGTTGTCCATGATGACCTCCTCGTTGTTTGCGTGACCCGTAACCTCCGCGCGGATGATTGAGCCGCATCTGAACGACAAGCCGCCATGCCTGCCGTTTCGACGGACGCGCGGCTTCCGAAAAGCTAAATACGATCATGGGCGACAATCAAATCAATTTCATTTGCAAAGACAACGCCGTTACGGCTCCCGACCATTGGCGCAAGCCGGGGACGATCCGCCTTTCGCGCGAAATTATCCTCTCTGCTAATGTTTGTGACAGGTGATTTTTTGCTACACCCGGGCAGAGCCGGCGCTTATTTTAATTCCTGAGTTGCACGCGAATAAACTTCTATGGGGTGTTCGAAATGGCCGACAAATACGAGGAAATCGTCCAGGCGCTCAATACCCGCCTCGCCGAACTGACGGGCAACGTCGCAGAGATCGACAGCGAGTTGCGCAAGCCGCTGTCGGCTCGCAACGAAGAGCAAGCCACCGACCTGGAAAATCAGGACGCGCTCGAAGGCATCGAGAAATCCAAGCTGCAGGAAATCCAGCAGATCGAATTGGCGCTCAGACGGATCGCCGAAGGCGTCTATGGCTCTTGCTCCGAATGCGGGGCGATCATTTCTGCCCAACGTCTCAAGGCGCTTCCGACTGCGACGAGATGTATTTCTTGCGCGGCGTAGTTTAGACAGTCATCTTCCTGCCGAGGCGGCGCTTCGTCGCGGGCAAAGTGAATAGCCCACAGAATAGAGGAGAAAGCATGTTGAAAAGTGAGCATATCAGGACACTCGCGGCGGTCGCCCTGTCCGCGCTGGCGTGGACGGGCGGCAAGGCGAGCGCGGCCCAGTGCGGCAATACATCGGCCGGTTTCGAAAACTGGAAACAGGAATTCGCAGTTGAAGCCAAGGCGCATGGCGTCAGTCCTGCCGCCATTTCAGCCCTGATGGACACGCATTACGCCAGCGCAACCATTGGCGCAGACCGGGGTCAGCACAGCTTTCATCTGTCGCTCGATCAATTCATGCACAAGCGTGGCGGCGCCGCCATCGCGTCGCGCGGACGCGGGCTCAAACAGTCCAATGCGGCGCTTTTCGCTTCCATTCAGGCGCGTTACGGAGTTCCGGCCGGACCTCTGATCGCCATCTGGGGCATGGAGACGGGTTTTGGCCGCGAGCATGGCAACCAGAACATGCTGTCGTCAATCGCGACGCTTTCCTATGATTGCCGCCGTTCCGAGTTTTTCACCGACCAACTCTACGCGGCGCTGAAATTGATCGACCGCGGCGTGTTTTCCGGGTCGACGGCCGGTTCGATGCACGGCGAAGTCGGCCAGACCCAGTTCATGCCCAAGACCGTGCTGGAATATGGCGTCGGAAGTTTGGAAACGCCGAGCGGCGCCCTGATGTCTACCGCCAATTACCTCCACGCCCATGGCTGGACCGCTGGCGCCGGCTATCAGCCCGGCGAACCGAATTACGCCGCCATCCAGGCCTGGAACGCGGCGACCGTCTATCAGGAAGCCATCGCCATCATCGGCAAGCAGATCGACGGCGGACAATAAAACGGACCACGCGGTGCTGAACCGGCAAGGCGGAAAACGCGACCAAAGGTTTTCCGCCTTTTAAATCAAGCGCGCTTGCCTCTCAGCGCGGCTTTTCGAGTTGCCACATGAGATGCGACCGAACCGCCGGCCATTCGCTGGGAATGATGCTGTAAACGCAGGTGTCGCGCGCGGTTCCGTCTTTCGCCCATTGATGGCGGCGCAGCACGCCGTCCAGCCTGGCCCCCAGCCGTTCGATGGCGCGGCGGCTCGGATGATTGAGAAAATGCGTGCGAAATTCGACCGCGATACAATCGAGATCGTCGAAGGCGTGCGCCAGCAGAAGCAATTTGGCTTCAGTATTGAGCGCGGTCCGCTGAAAACTACGCGCAACCCAGGTCGAACCGATCTCGACCCGCCGGTTGGCGTTGTCGATATTCATGAAAGTCGTCATCCCGGCGGCGCGGCCGGTTTTTTGGTCGAGCGCCGTGAAGGGCAACATCGAGCCGGCCGCTTGCAAAGCCAGGCGGCGCGCAATTTCTGCGTCCATTTTCCCGGGCTCCGGCGCACTGGTATACCAGAGACGCCAAAGTTCGCCATCCAGAACGGCGGCGATCAAATCGTCGCGATGCCGCGGCGAAAGCGGCGCGAGCGTTACATGCCGCCCCGTCAGGGTGACCGGTCGCAGCGGAGCAAAAAACTCAGACATTTCGATTCGATCTATCGGGGGAGGTTAGCGACGCGACGCCGCGCCACCAAGACCATATTCGCGTGCGGAGGGGAAGCACGCAGTGAGATGCGTCTCATTCCAGTTCCGCTTTTGCCGCCTCGACATCCAGCCGCTCCATCGCATCCATCGGCGTGCAGCCGGCGGCCTTTCGATAGAGGCTCGTGGCGGCTTCGAGCTTGCTTTTTCCGAACATCATCACCAGGCCATTGGCGAATTCGATATGGGCTATCGCACTGCCGGGATTGAGCTTCAGCGCCTTTTCGAAATGCGCTAACGCCGCCGCCTTGCTGGCGCCATAGGTCAACTTGCCGACAACCGAGCCGACC
Source organism: uncultured Alphaproteobacteria bacterium (assembly GCA_963813955.1). Taxonomy (GTDB): domain Bacteria; phylum Pseudomonadota; class Alphaproteobacteria; order Rhizobiales; family Beijerinckiaceae; genus Rhodoblastus. The sequence continues at coordinate 16,638 of CAWFBN010000204.1, forward strand.
TTGCTGATGACCTCGGCGTTGTAGACGCCGAGGCCGATCTCGGCGTCGGCGTGTTTCGGCTCAAGGGCGACGGCCTTTTTCAACGCAGCCTGAACGCGTCCGCCGATCCCCTGGGTCAAGGCCGTGACCACGGAAATGCCCTGACTGTAGCGGCCCAGCGCCTGGGCGGAAAAATAAAAGGCGTTGGGCCAGTCGGGCGCGATTTTCGTCAAATCTTCGCAGCGCGCCGCGCTGTCCTCGAAAAGCGCCAACTGCCGCTTTGTGTCCGGTTCGAGATAGCTGGCGTAGATATTCGTCGCCTTGGCCGCGACAGCGGAGCCGAGCGGCCCGATTGACAGGCCGAGGTCGACGGCTTGGGCGAAGTCGCCACGATGATAGGCCCGCCACGCGTCCTGCAGAATGGCTGCCGCTTTGGCGCTGCCGCCTTTGGGCGCGAGGCCTTCATGCCGGGCGGAAATGGCGGCAGTCCAGGTTTCGTCGGGATAGGGCTCACAATCGCCGCGATGCAGCCGAGACCAATTCTTCTTCAGCTTTTCGCCGGCATAATCATAGGCGGCGTCAGCGTGCGGAAATGGCTTCCAGTTCGTTCGGCCCATGGTGTCCTCTCAATGCAGATAGCGCTTGGCGAGATCGTCGAAAAGCGCTCGCTCTTTGGCGGCAAGATAAGGCGCAGCGAGCGAAATGACATAGAAGGCGCCCTGCGCCAGAGTGCGCCCGTCGGCCGGCGTGCGCGGATCGCGCGCATAGGCGAATGACAGCCAGTAGCATGCAACCATGGTCATGGTCGTCGCCAGGGCCTCGATTTCCATCGGCGTCGCCTTCATTTCCCCGGCATCGACAAGTCCCTGCATGATCGTCGTCGCGGTGCGAAGCTTTTGGGCGAGAATGCGCCGGAACTGGGTTTCCAGAAAACGATGCCGGGTGAGCAGATCGTTGAGATCGCGATAAAGGAAGCGATATTTCCAGATCGCTTCGAACAGCGAATGCAGAAAGAACCAGATGTCCTCGGCGTGCGGCCGGCGGAGTTCCGGCGTCATCAGCGCCGCCTCGATCTCTTTCTTGAAGTCGGCGAACAGCGCTTCGAGGATCTTGTCCTTGGTCCGGTAATGATAATAGAGGTTGCCGGGGCTGATGTTCATGGTCAGCGCGATTGCGGCGGTTGTGACTCCAGGCTCGCCGAGGTCGTTGAACAAGACCAGCGCTGTTTCGAGGATCCGTTCGCGCGTTCGCCGTTTCGGCTTGGCGTCCATGTCTTGCCGCACCCCCCGTTCTTGCTGTCGCCTCAGCCTTGCTGCGCAATCGCCTGCAGCGTTTTCTCCAGCTCCCGCAATGACTGATCGAGCTGGTGGCCGGCGCCTTCCATGCGCCCGCGCTTTCGGCGGGGCGCAGACGAACCCAGACGCTTATTTTCATCCTCGAGCGCGGCTTTGTCGAGCGCGATTCCGTGTCGCGCCAGTAGTGGCGTCAACTCCGCGCTTCGCCGCCGCAATTGTTCCCGCGTGAATTGGTAGGCGTGCTCGGAAAGCCTCTTTCCTGCTGGAATAGCTGAAGACGTTGGTGAAGAACATGTCGGCGTCGCCGCCGCTCGGTTCGAACAGGACAATGTCCGCCTTCGGGTATTGATGGCGATAGCGATCCATGCCGATCAGCATGCGCGAGTGGATAATGGACCGGAAGGTTTGCGAGAGCACGACCGGAAGGCCGCCTTCGACCAGCGATCCCGGTTGATAACGACGCCTGGACGTGGCCAGCCTGTCGTCGAAGGGAACGAGTGGATTGATACAGAACAGCAGATCGACGCCTTCCTTCAAGGCGACGGACGCGTGCAACGTCTTCGTCAAGGCGCCGTCCACATATTGGCGGCCGCGAATATCGACCGGCGGAAACAGTCCCGGCAGAGCCGAACTCGCCTGAACCGCCCGGGAGATCGGCACGTCGTCCCAGCCAGGTGAGCCGAAAGCCACGGCCTCGCTGGCGTCGAGATCGGTCGCGACCACAAATAATTTGCGGCGAAAGTTCGCGGAAATCATTCGTCCGGCCCGGCGCCGAAAAATGCTCCGCCAGCCAAGTGGCGAGGCGGGAATTGTCAAAAATTCCGGTGGGCAGCGAGCGCGCCAATTTCTGAAAGGATTCGAAAAAGCCGAGGGTCAGCGGAGCCGAAAGATATTGCCGCAAAGCGCCAGCGAAAAGTTCCGGCGCCGCAGCCATGCAGCGCAGATATTCGCTGACCGCAGGCAGCAGCAACGCATTCGGCTCGAAAGGATTATGGGCCGCCTCGGTCTCGATGAACACGCGATAAAGATCGCGCGGCGTCATGCCATTCGCCAGCCCTGCTGCGAAGAAGCCGCCGGAACTCACCCCGACATAGACATCGCAGGCGGAAAGATCCAGGCCAATCAACGCCTCGTCGAGCGCCACCAATGCGCCGATCTCATATATCGCGCCGACCGGTCCCCCACCCGCCAGCGCGATACCGCATTTTCCATGCGCCATCGCGACCGTCTCCGAAACGTAAAAGAATGCGCCGCCTTCCCCCGCCATCATGCAGGAGAAGGCGGCGCGCCAACGCAATTTCAGGTTCAGTCCTTATGGGCGGTCTTGGTCGAGCCCGCATGCTCCAGCGAGGCGGCGAGCTTCTTGGTCACCAAGGTCAATTCATGCACGCGGGTGCTCAATGCGTCGATGTCGTGCTTGCTCGGCACACTGAGACTGTTCAGCGCGCGGGCGACCCGGTCCTCGAACACTTTTTCGAGTTTGTCCCAGGTTCCCGTCGCCTTGTCCTTCACTTCGGCGAACTTGTCGTCGGCGACCTGTTTGGCGCGCTCCTGAACGGCTTCGCCTTCCTTGACCATCGCCTCGAAAATCTTCCCGCCCTCTACCTGCGCCTTGCCGAAGGCGCCAAGGCCGGCGAGCCAGATCTGACTGGCGGACTCACGGATTTCAGTGATGAGATCGCTCTCGTTCTCTTTCACGAGTTCTTGCAATTTCTTGACCATTGTAGTCTCCCACGAACGTGGCGAAAGTCTTGTCGCTTCGCCTTCTCACTGTATGATCCTACTCCAGATAATTAGAGTCCACCCCCTAATAGATTAGGCGACGGACACTAATCGCATGAGGTAGTTTCAACCTGCAAGCAAGGCATCGGGGGCAGGAAATGGCTGCGACTTATTTCGTTACAGGAGCGAGCGGCTTTATTGGCAAAAGGCTGGTGCGCGCCCTGCTGGAGCGGGGCGACGTCCGCGTCTATTATCTCATGCGCGACATGGCGACGGATCGGATTGCGGCGCTGCAACACATTTTGGGGCGACTCCGAGCGCGCGCTCCCGATCGAGGGCGACCTGCTGCGCCCCGATCTTGGCCTTGCCGCAAAAGACGTGAAGAAACTGAAAGGCCACGTCGACCATTTCTTCCATCTCGCCGCGGTTTACGATCTCGCCGCCGATGCGGCGGTGGAGACCGCGACCAATGTCGAGGGCACGCGCAACGCGGTGGGTCTCGCGCGGGCGATTGGCGCGGGAACCTTCCATCACATGAGTTCGATCGCCGCCGCGGGACTTTACCACGGGGTCTTCCGTGAAGACATGTTCGACGAGGCGGAGTTGCTGGGCCATCCTTATTTCGCCAGCAAGCACGCCTCCGAGGCCGTCGTTCGCAAGGAATGCCGAACGCCCTGGCGGATCTACCGTCCCGGCCTCGTCGTCGGCGATTCCCGCACCGGCGAAATGGACAAGATCGACGGACCCTATTATTTCTTCAAGCTGATCCAGAAGATGCGCAAGCTGCTTCCGCCCTGGGTCCCGACGATCGGCTTCGAGGGCGGCCGTATCAATCTGGTGCCCGTCGATTTCGTCGTCGCCGCTCTGGTTCATATCGCCCATGTGAAGGGCGCGGACGGCGGCTGTTTTCACCTTGTCGATCCCAATCCCCGCCGGATCGGCGACATCATGAATATTTTCGCCCGCGCGGCGCACGCCCCGGCGATGACCATGCGGATCAACGCCGCCATGTTCGGCATGATTCCGAAAAGTCTGACACGCGGGCTTGCGGCTTTGACTCCGGTGCGGCGGATCCGCAAGGCGATCATGCAGGACCTTGGCCTGCCTGACGACATTCTGCAATTCGTCAATTATCCGACGCGTTTTGACTGCGCGGGAGGCCGAGCGCTTGTTGCGGCCGGCGGGCATTGAGGTTCCGGACCTGGAAACCTACGCCTGGCGTCTGTGGGATTATTGGGAGCGCCATCTCGACCCCGATCTGTTCATTGACCGCTCCTTGCGCGCGCGGGTCGCCGACAAGGTGGTGCTGGTGACGGGCGGCTCTTCCGGCATCGGCAAGGCGTCGGCGTTCAAAATCGCCGAAGCGGGCGCGAAAACGATCATCGTCGCCCGCGACAGAGCCAAGCTCGAGGCCGCGCGCGACGAAGCGGCGCAACTGGGTTTGGCACTCATCGTCTATGACGCCGACATCGCCGATCCTGAAAACTGCGAAAAGCTGATCCAGCAGGTCATCGAAGAGCATGGCCGCGTCGATATCCTGGTCAACAATGCAGGCCGGTCGATCCGGCGCGGCATCGAAAGCTCCTATGACCGCTTTCATGATTTCGAGCGGTTGATGCAGCTTAATTATTTCGGAAGTCTCCGGCTGACGCTCGGTTTCCTGCCGATCATGGCGCAGCGCCGCTGCGGCCACGTCATCAATATCTCATCGATTGGCGTTCTCACCAATGCGCCGCGATTTTCGGCCTATGTCGCGTCCAAGGCCGCGCTGGAAGCCTGGGCGCGCTGCGCTGCTTCAGAATTTCTGGATCGCGGCGTCCATTTCACCACCGTCAACATGCCGCTCGTCCGGACGGAAATGGTTTCTCCCACCAAGATGTACGAAAAGATTCCGATGCTTTCCCCGGACGAGGCCGCCGATATCGTCGTCGATGCGATCATCCGCCAGCCGGTGCGGATCGCCACGCGACTCGGCGTATTCGGCCAGGTCGTCAACGCCGTGGCGCCGCGGATCGGTCAGATCATCATGAACACCAGCTTCCGGATGTTTCCCGATTCAGCCGCCGCCAAGGGCGCCAAGGGCGCCGAAATGCCAAGCGCGGATCAGATCGCCTTCACCCAACTGCTGAAAGGGTTTCATTTTTAGCGTTTACGCGCGCGGCAACTGCGGCGTCGCCGATGATTGACGCGACACGATCCGAAAACACCATCGACATGTGATCATGCGTCGCCAGAACATGCTCGCGGGCGCCGGGCCAGCGTGCGCTGTCCTGCGGCGCAACAAACTCGTCAGAGACGCTCCAGACAGCGACAACAGGTATCGCGATTTTCGTCGCGGCCAGTTCGCGCAGCCAGGCGCTGTCCGGCTCCATCTGGCGCGCGTCCCGGCCGATCGCCAATCGGGCGAGCAGGCTGCCGTGATGCGGCGCGGCCAGAGTCACCAGCGCGGCCACTTTCGCGTCGCCGTAACGCCGCAAATAGGCGCGGGCGACGAGGCCGCCCATGCTGTGCGTCGCGAGCGTCAGTTTTTCCGCGCCGGTCTCCGCCAGAACCGAGTTCGATCCTTGCGCGCAATTGCTCGGCGAAGGCGTCGATGTCGCCGAAGGTCGGCTCGAAATTGACGGTCGCGACGACCAAACCCTTTGCGCGCAAGCGGCGGCGCATCCACCACCAGACGGCGCGATTGCAGCAATAGCCATGCGCCAGCAGCACCGGCGTCGCGCCGTCTTCGAAGCGGACGCAAGAATCGAAGCATGCGTCCTCGCCCATGAAAAAGCGCTCGAAAGGCTGAAGAATGGTGAAGAGAACGAAGAAATTCGCCCATTCCCGCAAACCTGCTGCAAATTGTGCAGCGTCGGGACGAGGTGTCGATCCGTTCTTGCGGGCCAGTGTATAGGCGAGGGCAAGAAGCGGCGCATCGGCCAGGACGAAAATCAGGATGCTGAGCGCCGCCCAGACGGGCCCGCCAAAATCCGCCAAAAACCCGGCTGCGGCGGCGGAGCACAGCAGCCGCGCCATTAAAATCCACTTGAGTTTTCGCGCCAGCATGATGTTTATTATACTCTCGTTCAAGAATTATAGCGTTGCCGCAGATCAAACCGCGGCGACCCCCAAATGGGTTATACTAAATAGCTGGAATCCTCGTGCTGACGTCGCGCAAAAAGGGGAAGCAGCAGGAGGAAAAGGGCTATGGAGAAAATCTGGCTCGCCAATTATCCGGATGGCGTTCCGGCGGACGCATCTGTTGACGCCTATCGGTCGATTGGTGAAGTGTTTGTTCAGACGGCCAAAAAATTTGGGCCGCTCCCCGCATTCACCAATATGGGCGCCGAAATTACCTTCGATGAACTCGAACGCAACTCTCGCAATTTTGCCGCTTACCTGCAATCGTGCCTGAAGCTGCCGCCCGGCGCGCGGGTTGCGCTGATGATGCCCAACCTGCTGCAATATCCCGTCGCGCTGTTCGGCGTCTTGCGCGCCGGCTACGTCGTCGTCAATTGCAATCCGCTCTATACGCCGCGCGAACTCGAACACCAGCTTGTCGATTCCGGCGCGACCGCCATCGTCATTCTGGAAAATTTCGCCCATGTCCTCGAAAAATGCCTGCCGAAGACCGCGATCGCGCATGTGATCACGGCGCGGATCGGCGACATGCTGGAACGCCCAAGGGGATGCTGGTCAATTTCGCCGTCAAATTCGTCAAGCGGATGATCCCGGCCTGGAACATCCCGGGCGCCGTAAGTTTCCGTCCACGCTCTCCGTAGGGGGCCCGGCACGAATACCGCGAGGCCGATGTCGGCCCCGACGATCTTGCCTTTCTGCAATACACGGGTGGAACCACCGGCGTGCCGAAAGGCGCCATGCTCACGCATGGCAATATGGTCGCCAACATGCAGCAGCTTTCCGCATGGGTTGCAGCCTTTCCTGGAATGAGGGATCGGAGGCCGTCGTCATGGCGCTGCCGCTCTATCATATTTTTGCCCTGACGGCGTCGTCTGACCTTCATGAAAGATCGGGGGCGCCAGCATCCTGATCACCCCCAATCCGCGCGATATTCCGGGCTTCGTGAAGGAATTGTCGCGAACAGAGATTTACCATTCTGGTCGGCGTCAACACGCTTTTCAACGCGCTCCTTCCACAATCCCGCTTTCGCGCATCTCGATTTCAAACCGCTGAAACTCCGTGTCGGCGGGGGCATGTCACGTCCAGCGCGCTGTCGCGGAACAATGGAAAGCCGTCACCGGGCAACACCCTGATCGAGGCCTATGGGCTGACTGAAGCCTCCCCCGGGCGTCACGGCCAACCCGCTCGATCGCGGAGTTCAGCGGCGCGATCGGAATGCCGGTGCCAAACACCGATATCGCCATTCGCGACGATGACGGCCGCGACCTGCCGGTCGGCGAGGCGGGCGAGCTTTACGTGCGCGGTCCGCAGGTCATGAAGGGCTATTGGAAGCACCCGGAGGAAACGGCCGCAGTCGTGACAGCCGACGGTTTCCTGCACACCGGGGATATCGTCGTCATGGACCCGCGCGGTTTCATCCGGATCGTCGATCGCAAGAAGGACATGATCCTCGTTTCCGGTTTCAACGTTTACCCGAATGAGATCGAGGAGGTCGTCGGCAGGCATCCCGGCGTGCTGGAAGTCGGCGCGGTCGGCGTGCCGAACAGGTCTCGGGCGAAGCGGTGAAGATCGCTGTCGTGCGCCTCGATCCTCTCTCACGGCCGATGACTTGCGCGCTTTTTGCCAGACGCGTCTGACCGCCTACAAAGTGCCGCGCGTGATCGAATTCCGATGCGAATTGCCCAAGACAAATGTCGGCAAAATCCTGCGCCGCGCCTTGCGCGACGACGCGCCGCATGACGTGTCCGCAACCGCCAAACCGCCGGAATGAAACGAGCGGTAGGCGTCTACGATCGAAGGAGAACTTCAGGTCTCATCATGTAACAGCAAGCAGCCCTTTCTACTCGCCGGTTCCCGCGCTACGCCGGTATCTGCTGACGGGCGCGCAAGCGCGGCGTCGTCCGTCCGGTCCGTCCGCAAAAAGGCGATGATCCGCACTAGCTACGAGGGCCGTCACTGCACTAACATTCCAATTGGACCAGTGGGGCGAGAAGGGTAGAGCACATGCGCAAATCCTTAAGTCAATTGAAGAGAATTTTGCTTTTATTGGCCGCCATCGATGGGGCATTTGTCCTCTTTCCGGTGGCGGCTCACGCGCGCTCCGGCTACTTCGGAACCAATAAGGCTGCAGTCCTCGTCTACATCGACAAAACCAATCAACAAATGACGGTTTCTTTGGATAATGTAGAAACATATCGATGGCCTGTATCAACGGGCCGAGCAGGATATTCAACTCCGTCGGGAACCTATACCGCGACGTCCATGAACGAAGTTTGGTATAGCAAAGAGTATGACAACGCCCCGATGCCCCATGCCATTTTCTTTATGAAAGACGGCCATGCCATTCACGGCACCTTCGAGGTGAAGAACTCTTGGCAAACCTGTATCGCATGGCTGCGTGCGTATCTCGCCTCAAAATGCCGCGATACTTTATGATCTGGTGCAGGAGAATGGCCTGGAGAATACCAAGGTGGTGCTTACCGGCTCGGGTCGGGCGAGGTCGCCAGGGGTCGGACAAGCCCGCGTGGGGATTTTCTGGGCCATCACCCGACGCCCCTTATCACAACAGACCCCAGGGTTACGATCGATCGCCGTGGGTACGTTGGTGAAAAGCCGGCGAACAGGTTATCGAGTTCAGGTACGTCATTCATCCGCTCGAGGTGAAGACCTTCGAAGTCCCGAACATCGAAGGCCAGACGATGGTTATGGGCAAGGTGTTCGGCGTCGTCGCCTTCAAGGACGGCCGCGTCGGGACGAAGGAATTCATCTAGCAGGCTGAGCTTCTGAAAGGCGACGGGCCGCTTCACGGCTTTAGCACTTACAGGTTCGAGGATGGCTCATCGATCACGGCGAGCTTCGCTGGTGAGATAAAGGGCGGCCAGCGGCACGGGACCTATACGCACCTGTCGGGCGCCGTAACTATGCGAATGCCACCGGTACAGGCACATTTGAGAGCCTACCGAGCAAGCTCGAAGGCGCGACGATCTCGAACACGAAGCCAACGTCAAGACGCGGCGCGTGGAGGGCGAAAGAACTTCGGCGTTAGTGGGTCGCACGACCGAACCAGCTGAACTTTGATCTTTGAAAGTTCGGGGCGCCCGGCCGAAATCGCGGACTTCCGCTCTGCGCGCCCAGTCCGGACCTTGCCGGCGGCGTCACGGCAGTTCTGCTTTCCGCCGATTCTTGCCGTAGTCCGACGGCGCCAAGCGTGTGATTTTGACCGCTAGGCTGGCGTCCTGCGCGCCCGCGCGCCGTTGGAGCGCGGCGGTGGCCGCTTCGCCGCTGTTGGCGCAGCGGGAACTTGCTTCGCCGCCGCCTTCCTGGCCGCCGCCTTCGTGGTCGCGGGCTCCTTGATCGGCGCCTTCTCAGGCGTCGCCTTCTTGATCGCCCGCTTTTTGATCGCCGGCTTCTCGGTCGGCGTCGGGCGCTTGGGCTTCTTCACGGCGATGATTGCCGGCTCCGGCGCGGCCTGCTCACCCTCGTCCTCGCCCCACGGCTCCATCAGCACGTGGTAAAGCAATTGCTCGAATTCGGGATTGAAGCGCGCGATGATCGCCTCCGGATCGGGAACCATCGCCGCGTCGGTGACGAGGCCGAACTGCACATTACCGCCGAAGGAAAGGATCAAACGCCGTCAGATATCCCCCGATTGGGGAACCCAGAACATGATCTCTTCCAGACGGGCGCCGGCAAGATAGAGCGGATGTTGCGGCCCCGGCACATTGGTCATGACCGCGGTCGCCCGGCTCAGCAGCATATCGAACAACCGGTCTTGCGCCAGCTTCGGCGCGAAGCCCAAAGCGGCAAAGAGCCCGAAAGTCACGGGCGCCTCATAGGATTGCTTCAGTTCGGCCATGCGCCGGCGAACTTCCCGGAGGCGGTGGATGGGATCGGCGATGCCGACCGGAAGCTCCACCGCGACAATGCCGAAGTAATTTCCAAGTTCATGTTCGGACCCGGCGGCCGCAGATTGAGCGGCACCAAAGCCCTGATTTCGACCCCCACCGTGGGTCGCCCTTGTCTTCGAGATAGCCTCGCAGGGCGCCTGCGACGGAGGTCAGCAGCATGTCGTTGACCGAGCAATCGAGCGCCCGGCTGATCGCCTTCACTTCCGGCAGGGCCAGCGGAACGCTCCACGCCACGCGCTTGCTACCGCAAGGCGCGCCCTTGAAACGCGTCTGGCTGTCGCTCGGCATCAGCAGGAGATAGGCGAGTTCCGACGCGACGCCGACGCCGCCCTGAAGCAGCTTCGCGGCGGCGCTGGGACGCGCGAGCAATTTGAGCGCGAGACGCCAGAGTTCGCCGGAAGCCTGCACCCCGCGATCGAGGGCTTTCGCCATCGGCGCGAACAGGCCATGGCCATGCGCGTCCTGGTCAGGACCGAAATCGGCGTCGACGCCGTGCAGCGGCGCATTCGGCGTATCGTCGGTCATCGACAGCAAGACCGCGACGAGCGCCATGCCGTCCGCTATGGCGTGATGGAATCTCGGCACCAGCGCAACGCCGCCCTCATAATCCTCGATGATGTGGAATTGCCAGAGCGGATGCGTCGGATCGAGCGGCTCGAACAGAGTTCGGCGACGAAAGCTTCGAGTCGACTTTCCTCCTGCGCCGGGAAGCCGCACCCGTTTGATATGGCGTGCGATGTCGAAATGCGCGTCATCGACCCACCAGGATCCGGTCGAACTCGTCTCGACGCGTTGATGAAATCGCGGATAGGCGAGCAGGCGCACCGACAGGGTGCGCGCCAACCGGTCGATGTCGACGGGGCCACGGAGTTTCATCACGCCGACGATGACCATGCGATTGACCGAACGGTCCATTCGCAACCAGGCGGTGTCAACCGGTGACATTCGTTCGCTCTGGCCCATCTTCGCCCCGCGCTGTTAACCTTCCCGATCCTCGGCCTATGTCAGGACACGTGTTCGCGAAAGAAGCAGAATTACGTCCGCCCGGCCTTTAGGCGGAAGCCCTAATTCAATATGGTACTGAGATCGTTGGGCAGGCCCTGAGGCAGTCTGGCATGTCGGAAAAGCATGACGTCCTGCGCCGTTTGACGGCGAATATCGAAACCGCCGCCCGGTTGCGGGCGAGCGCAAAGGCGTCCGACCGCGCCTCGTCAGCCCGCGCCGAGCTTCGAAAGTGGCAGGCGGACCGGCTTGCCCGCACGCACGCCGATCTGCTCGCGAGCGCGGATTATGGCGACGCCGCGCGTTTTTTCCTGACCGATCTCTATGGGCCGGCCGATCTCGCAAATCGTAACTCGCTGGTGCAGCGCGTCGTGCCGATCATGTCCAAAATGTTGTCGGCGCACGCTCTCGAAGTGATCGCCGACGCGATCAAACTGGACTCGCTCTCCGAGAGCCTCGACGCCGACATGGTCGAGGCGCTCGGCGGCAACATCATCGACGCGAGCGCCTATGCCCGCGCCTATCGCCAGATCGGGCGCCAGGACGACCGCGCACGCCAATTCTGCTGATCGAACATCTTGGCGCTTCGCTCGACAAACTCTGGCGTCATCGTTTCATAGGGTCGACCCTTGCGATGATGCGCAAGCCTGCGGCGGCAGCCGGCTTCGGCGATCTCCAGAATTTTCTCGAAAGAGGCTACGAGTCCTTCAGAAAAATGAAAAGCGTCAAGCCTTTCCTGGAGGCGGTGATCTCGCGGGAAAAAGC
>CAWFBN010000205.1:0-14330 GCA_963813955.1 uncultured Alphaproteobacteria bacterium
GCTGGTCTTTGGAGCCCCGCTTTCCACGATGGCGATTGCTTCACGCCGAACGGAAGCGGATATGGTTATTTAAATCCTGATGGCTCGCGGACGCGATGGACATGGAAAGGCGTCACCTTTCCGCGCGAATGACGTTCTTCGTATCTGGCCAGATTTGATTTGCTTCGCGGCATGGAAACACGCGAAGGCGCTGGCCTGGAAACCGCCGCGCGATCTTTCTTCCGGACTCGTTGAACAGTCTGCCAACGGGCCAATATGTTTCAATCGCCGAAGTTGTGAACTTTGCTCGCGTTTGGGCCTGACCTTTTGCCGATTGGCTTGAGCGCCATCGAAGAAAACGCGGCGCGTTTTCGCGGCGGGCCTCGCGCTTGATCGAAGCCGCGAGCGTGACGCCAAAATTTCCATGTGCGGCCATTCGGCGTTTCGAATGCCTCATTTTTCTAGAGGCGGGTGGGCTATCGCCTGTCGGGACATTGTGGAAGATCGAACCGGGCGAGGGTGCGCCAATAAGACGCTGGTCATCGATGGAATGCGCGGATTGGATTGGCCCTACGGCTTTTCGCCGATGAAATTCCAGAACGAGGGCAGGCAACGGACAGCGTGACTTTCGTTGGCGTCACCGTTCATCGCGAAAGCCTTCGACGCTGGCTTCGCCGACTGTGGCGGGCCAGACCGCCGCCGAAGAAACGCGGGCCTAGATTCAAGTTCGATTGGAGCGCCATCGAAAAGCGAGGCGCAGCGCCTCTTGGACAGTCACGGCGACTTTTCACCGGCGCAAGCGGGGGTGGGATGCCCAAGCGCAGAACTCAAATCGGCGTTGCAAGAATTTTGCTCGGAAAAATACGACCAAGAACCAAGCATGACGCAAATCCGAACCCATGTCGAGCAAGTGGCTATTAGCTTGTGGCGCAACTCGGGAAAATGATGGTCGGTAATTAATTACCGACTATTGCGAACGACAGGCGCAAAAACATCCGGGCTTATGGCGGGCCCATCTTCACCAAGCAAGGATGGTTTCATATGCCGCGTAACACTTCGATACCCCAAAGCCAGACGAAAAACGCGCCCTTCGCGTCAAGGAAGCATCCGCAATTTACGGTTTGAGCAGAAGCACGCTTTACGTGCTGATGCGCCGCTGGAAAGCTCCGCGCCGTCAAAGTTCGGCTGGCAGGCGGATTGATCCCGCGCGATGCGCTGGAAGCCCTGTTGAGCGAGGGCGAGCAATGAACATTGCCCTCCAGCGGAAACGCCCAAACCATCGCGGGCGTTCTTGACAATGGCGCGCCGCAAGCCTGGACGCCATCGCGTCAAAATCCATCGTAATTTTACGGTGGACGAAGTCGCCCGCGCGTTGGGCGTCGCGAAAATCACCGTGCGGCGGTGGATCAAGGACGGTTTGCCTGCCCTGACGGATCAAAAGCCGATGCTCATTCTTGGCGCGGATTTGGCGCATTATCTGACGAAGAGCAAAGCGCCGTCTCAACCTTGCCAGCCCTTCGAATGCTATTGCGTCAAATGCCGCACGCCGCAAAGGCCAGCGGGCGACATGGCCGAATTTGTCCCCTTGACGCTGACGCTGGAAATTTGCGCGGCGATATTGTCCGGCATGCGGAACGATGATGCACAAGCGGATGAAGCGCCGCATTGGACGCACTTGGGCGGGATTGTGGACGTGACATTTGCGTAGGCCATTCCACGCCTAAGTGAACCAAACAATCCCTCCCCGAATGATGCCTTGCCATAGGAGCGCCAAACCATGCGGAAACACCATGTCAAGAACGAACGGATCAAGCGCAAATATTTCGCCTTTCTGGAGGAAGCCAAGCGCATAAATCATTCCAGGCGTGGATCAAGCGGCGGCGGCAATCGAGCAGTTCGAAACCTCAACCGGTTTTCGCGATTTCGCCGCTTTCAATATTGAGCAGGCACGCCGGTTCAAACGGCTGCTTGCCAAATCCATCAACCCGGCGACCGGCAAGCCACTGGCCAAGGCAACCGTCTATGCGCGCCTTATGGCGGTAAAGGCGCTCTTTGTCTGGCTCGCCGGACAACCCGGCTACAAATCCGGCGTCACCTATTCCGACACGGAATATTTCAACCCGTCGAACAATGATGGCCGCATCGCCAAGGCCGTTCGTGAAAAGCCAGCGCCGACGCTCGAACAAATCCGCCACGTGCTCGGCGCCATGCTACCACCGGAACGGATATTGAAAAGCGCGACCGCGCCCTTATCGCCTTCGCCATTTTGAGCGGCGCGCGGGCCGACGCCATGGCCTCAATGTCGCTCCGTCATGTCGATCTGGACCGCCGCACGGTTTTTCAGGACGCGCGCGACGTTCGCACCAAAAACCGCAAGACGTTCACTTCGACGTTTTTCCCGGTTGGCGAGGACATAGAGGCGATTGTCGCCGAATGGACTTGCTTCTTGACCAGGGAAAAGCTGTTCGGGCCTGACGATCCATTGTTTCCGGCGACGCGAATCGAAGTCGGCGCGGTAAGCAGGCATTTCGAAGTCACCGGCCTGGAGCGCAAGGGGTGGGGCAACACAAGCGCCATTCGCCGGATTTTTCGGCAGGCGTTTGAAGCGGCGGGCCTGCCCTATTTCGACCCGCACTGCTTCCGCAACACGCTCGCCACTTTGGGCGAAAAGCTTTGCACGACAGGCGAAACGTTCAAGGCCTGGAGCCAGAACCTTGCTCATGAAAATGTTCTGACGACCTTCATAAGCTATGGCGCGGTTGCCCGCGACCGGCAGGCGGACATTTTGAACGGGTTACGTCGCAAGGGCGGCGCAAAGGGCGCATCCGCTGGCGAGCCGACCAAACCGTTCAACAGGTCATCGCCTATTTGCAGAAGAAGGCGTTCTGATATGATGGCGCGAGTTTTGAAGAAGCCGCTGGCGATGTTGACAGGGACGCGCTTGCGGCAGAAATGGGCCGACGTGACCGACCGGGGCCTGTTTTTGGCGGCGAACTGTTCAACCCTCAAAGACCCTAGCGGAAAAATTTGTTGGTACATTTGTTGGTATAATTTTATTTTCCACAATTTATTGTATTATATTTCAGCGTTTTAGGCGGATAATTCGATGCCGGCCAGGGCACCAAATTACAATCCCACAACGTATCCGCACCATCATCGCCAGCAGACCATCTGCTGGGCGCACCATTGAGGCGGCGCGCGCTGGCGACGCCGGCAAGGGGTTTGCGATGGTGGCCGGCCGTGCCGGTGAAGCTCGTTTGGCTCAAGGACGGATTCGCAGGCGTGCAATTCGATAAGCCGCCTGAGTTCCGGGGCCGAACGACAGGTCGCCTGAGAAACTCATAGCGACGCGGTGTTGGCTGCCACGATCAGCCTGACACAAGTTATTCGCGTTCTTCTATTGCGGAAAGAGCTCCGTAACGCGGCGCGTTGAATTCGATCAGGGTGACGATGGTATTTAGCGCGGCGGTTCACGTTTCCCGGGGCGCCATTCCGAGCGCCCCCACAGCGGCGGTTTGGGCGCATTCCTCGTTTCGGGAGGCGACGAACGCATCGCTATTGATCCCGACAACGGCCGCAATCGATATGGGCTCTTGCCTTATCCGGCGAAAGGCGAGGTGTTTTTCTCCTCATCCACAGCGTCGGCGATCACTCCCAAGGGATGGGAGGCTGCTGCGGTGGCCTGGGGGCGCCTTTCCTCGGAAAGGGCTGATGGGCTGGCGCCGGCCGCTGGTTCGAAAACATTCGATGCCGGGTGGCGAACCACGCCGGATGCAAGGCCTCGGTGATCCTGTCGGCGTCCGGCACCGAGACGGAGAGTCTTGCGCTTGCCATCGCCAGCGCGGTCATCGCCCGCCCGATCACGAACATCGTTCTCGGCCCTGGCGAAACAGGCCGCGGCGTCGCCTTGGCGGCGGCGGGTCGACACTTCCTGTCCTCTGCTCCGTTTGGCGGCAGCCACATTCCCGGGATTCGCATCGCGGGATGGGAAGGCGCGGACGTCATCGTCGAAACGGTCGAGATACGAACGCTGGACGGCGAGCCACGGTCGTCCGGCGACATCGACGCCGAAGTCAGGGCAAAGGCGAAATCGGCGCTGGCGAAGGGTCGAGGGGTTATTGCTCACCTCCTTGACGTTTCGAAAACCGGCCTCACCGCTTTGACCCGTGGCAGCCGCGGAAGAAATCCACAACCTCGCGCCGGACCGCGTTGTCGTTCTCGCGGATTGTTGCCAGATGCGATCCCCTGCGTCACGCCTGCGGGACTTGCTCGAATCCGGGTTCATGATCGCGGCGACCGGTTCGAAATTCTACTCCGGCCCTCCGTTCTCGGGCGCGCTGCTCGTCCCGGAAAGCCTTGTCGCCCGGTTGGGTCGCTTGCATTTGCCAGAGGGCCTGGCCGCTCATTCAGCGCTCTACGATTGGCCGGCGGCGCTTCGAAGCAAGATCGCCGATGTTTCGCAAGTCATATGAACATCGGACTTGGCCTCCGATGGGAGGCGGCGCTTTGCGAAATGGATCGGTTCCGGGCTGTGCCTGAAACGCTCGCGTTGGCCATTGTGCAAAGGTTTCGCAGGGAGGTCGGGAGCCGCGCGCGCGATGCAGGACTGACGATCCTTTGCCAGGAGGGCGTGTTATCGGATTGGGCGTCCACGATTGTGTCGATCGCCGCGCGCGATAGGAACGGCAGGCCCTGTTCAGCGGAACAGGCTAGCGCGCTGCAAGCCGGGCTGCGACGGCTATCGGCGGCCGAGGCCGGAATCCCCGACCAAATTTTCCACGTTGGCCAGCCCGTGACCATCGGGTTGGAGCAAGCGCTGCGTGTTTGTCTCAGCGCGCCGATGATCAGCGACGTCGCGCAGAGATATTCGGGAGGAGCCACGCTCGACCAAGCCATGGCGCCACTGGCGCAAAACCTCGCGGCTCTGTTCGCGAAATGGAAGCGTCTGATCAACTAGCGCGTTTTCTAGCGCCGAGCGGCCGCAACAACAGACCCAGGGCGAAGGAGCCTCAAATGCATTTTGCAATTTCGGATTGCGGCGTCGCAACGGCGGCGGAACCTCTGGTCGGCTTGGCGAAAATAACCCGCCTTGCTCTCAATGGCGTCGGCTTGGCCCCGTTGAAATCGGAAATGATCGCGCGCCTGCAAAATGACCAAGCCGACGCCGCCGCCTGGCTGGATCTCTCGACGATCTTGCAAATTCAGGGCGATCGCGCGAACCGCATTGCGCTGCAATCCAACGCCTTGAACCACGCCCGGCATTTTACCCATAGGAAAACAATCCCCGGCGCCGAGCCTCTGCGCCTCCTTGCTTTGATGGCGCCTGGCGACTTCATGGCGAACACCCCGCTCGAATTCCTGCTCGAAGGGAGCAGCGTCGCTCTCGAATCATTCTATCTATCGGCGCAAGATCCCCTTCCGTCTTAACTGCCGGACCATGACGTGGCCTTTGTCGCGGTCGCGGAATCGGACGAAAATCGTCCCATACTGGAACGTCTCGCCGCATCGGCCGCCGATTGGCCGCGCCCTTTGATCAACGACCCCGGAATGATCGCCCGTTTGACGCGCGATGGGTTTGCCAAGCTGATGCAAGGCGCGCCGGGCGTCGTTGTTCCTCCCGTGCGGCGGATCGAGCGAAACGACCTTTGGCGAGCGCCGCCGCTCGCGGGATTCGATTATCCGATTATTGCGCGCCCGGTTGGCTCTCACGCCGGAGAAGGATTGAAGAAAATCGACAGCGCTTCCGACCTCGAAAACTATTCCAATGAGGTCGAGTGCGAGTATTATTACATCGCGCCTTTTGTGGATTACAGCAACGCTGACGGGCTTTTTCGGAAATATCGGATTGTTCTGATCGAGGGCGCGCCCTTCGCCGTCCACATGGCGATTTCGCGCCATTGGATGGTCCATTACCTCAACGCCGACATGACGAACAACGAGGGCAATCGACGCCAGGAGGCAGCGTTCATGGCGGCGTTCGAAACCGACTTCGCGCTACGACATGCAGAAGCCTTTCGCGCCGTGCGCCAGCGGACCGGACTGGATTATGTTCTGCTCGATTGCGCCGAAACGGCGACCGGAGATCTCCTGATTTTTGAAGCCGGAACGGCGATGATCGTCCATTCGCTCGATCAAGTGGAGATCTTCCCATACAAGCCAAGAAATATGGAAAAAATCTTCGTCGCCTTCGAATCGATGCTGCGACGGAAGGCGGACACTGTGGCCCCGGCGGCGGCCGCTCAAGTCAGGGCGGCGTCATGACACGGGATTCGGAACTTGATCCAGACGATTGGGAGGCGTTTCGCACCCAGGCGCGCGCTGCGCTCGATGGCATGATCGATCACCTCAGCACATTACGCGAGAGGCCAGTATGGGTCGCCGCGCCGCCAGAAATCCGCGCCTGTTTCGAGAGAAATCTTGCCTGAAGAAGGACGCTCCCTTGATCAGGCGCTCGAAGAATTCGATCGGACGATCAAACCCTATGCGACCGGCAACGGACATCCCGCATTCATGGGTTGGGTGCATGGCGCCGGCACGCCGGTGGGAATGGTTGCGGAAATGCTCGCCGCCGGCCTCAATGCCAATTGCGGCGGACGCAATCACATCGGCATCGAGGTGGAGCGACAAATCACCCGATGGATGCGGCAGGCCTTTGGCTTTCCCGAAACGGCTGCCGGGCTTTTCGTCACCGGGACGTCGATCGCCAATTTCCTCGCGCTGATCGTGGCGCGTCACCATCTGCTCGGCGATGACGTCCGCCGCGCTGGCGTGCCTTCCACGATCTCGCTGCGCGCCTACACGTCGGACGCCGCCCACGGCTGCATCGCGCAGGCCATGGAATTGGCCGGCCTCGGCTCCGAAAACTTGCGGCGCGCCGAGTGCCACCCCGACGGGGCGGTGCGAATCGAGGCCTTGCGGGCAATGATCGCGCAGGACCGACGCGACGGGGCAACGCCCTTTCTGCTGGTTGGCACAGCCGGCTCGGTCAACCTTGGCGCGGTCGACCCGCTGGGCGAACTGGCCGATCTGGCGAAGGAAGAAGGACTGTGGTTTCATGTCGACGGCGCTTTTGGAGCTCTAGCCGCCTTCTCCCCGCGCCTTGCGCCGTTGATCGCTGGAATCGAGCGCGCCGATTCGATCGCGTTCGACTTCCACAAATGGGGCCAGGTCCCTTATTCCGCAGGATTTCTCCTCATGCGGGACGGCGCAACGCAACGGCGGGCCTTCGCCAGCGCCAACAGTTATCTGACGCGCGCCGCCACCGGGCTGGCCGCCGGCGACGCGTGGCCATGCGATTACGGACCGGATTTGTCGCGGGGCTTTCAGGCGCTCAAGACCTGGTTCACGATCAGCGTTTTCGGAACTCAGGCGCTCGGTCGCAGCATCGAAAAATCATGCGATCTGGCGCTTTATCTCGCGGAACGCGTCGGAGAAAGCGATCTGTTCGAACTCAAGGCCCCCGTGACCCTCAATATTATATGCTTCGGCGCCAAGGGGGAGGATGCCGGGCTGCTGAATCGCGCAATTGTGGAACATCTTCACGTCAGCGGTCAGGCCGCGCCCTCACTGACGATCCTGAATAATGAGGCAGTGATCCGCTGCGCGATCGTCAATCACCGCACCAACCGCGAAGACATTGACGCCGTGGTCATCGCACTGGAGAACGCGTTGCCAAGGGTGCGCCGCCGCGACCTTGCCAATAGCTCCGGATCTATGCGTCAGTAAGAGTCTTCAGGAAGACGCATCGAGGTTGGCATGGGAAGATGTTTTGCGCTGGCCGCGGCTTGCTTGATGCTGTTGAACGGAAAAGCCGCCGCCGGTTGGTATCGCGTCGACAATTACGTTGGGTTCCTCGGCCCCTATCCCATCCACTTTTCCCTGCAAACCTACGCCAGCTTCGGAAGCGGGATAACGGCCGAAGGAAGTTATTTTTACGATGCCAAGGCAAGCCCCATCGCCATATACGGCAAGACCAGCGGCAAGAAGCTCGAACTCTGCGAGATATCAAACGACAAGGCGTTTTATCGAATACTTGTAATGGGATCGAAAACACCGGTCGACACCACCGGATGCCCATTCTCCCTCGATGTGACTGACGACGGCGCGAAAGGGACATGGAGCAGGGGCGCAACAACTTATCCCGTCGCCCTCAAGAAGGTTGCGACCTTGGACGATACCGGCGATGGAAAGATCGACGGAGTTGTTGACATTCCCTTCTGGGCGCAAACACCTATTCATATGTTTTCAGGGATTTACACGAATACCAGCTCCGGCATCTGCATGAGAAAAATGCGAATAATCAATAAAGGCAGCAAGAAGGTCGAGCAGGAGTTCAATTTCGACGAGGATGATTGCAACGCCGGCATGCTCATGACGCCGATATATGAGAATGTTGAAAAGCAGACGGAAAATGGCGCCGACATCGTCATCAATTTCCGAGACGGTCGAGCGGGCTACGCGACAGACTACATCTTCAATCGCGCGACCGGAAAGTATGTTCGAAAGAAGTGATGTCGGGGTAGATGGAGCGGCCAATTGCCGCGAAAGATCCTATCTTGTCCCCTCGCGCAGGAGTTGTGAATCCGTTGACCTCGAAAACCGACATCGCGGTTGACGCTGCCGCCGCCGCGCCTGCGATCCTGCCCGAAAAATCGAACCGCCTGAGGGTTCTCGCCGTCCTCAGTGCGCTGATGGGCTTCGCCTCGATCTCGACGGATCTCTATCTCCCCGCCCTGCCAACCATGGCGCAAGCGCTGCGGTCGAACGCCGGGGCGATGGAGTTGACGATCTCTGGCTATCTGATCGGCTTCAGCCTCGGGCAATTGTTCTGGGGGCCGATAAGCGACCGCTATGGCCGTCGTTTTCCGGTCGCCATCGGGCTGGTCATTTTCGTGATCGGCTCGGGGGGGTGTGCGCTCGCGACGAGTGCGGAGCAAATCATCATCTGGCGTATCGTCCAGGGCTTGGGCGCCTGCGCCGCCGTGGTCATCGCCCGCGCCATGCTCCGCGACCTTTATGAGGGCGCACGGGCGGCGCAGATGATGTCCATCCTCATGACGGTGATGGCGATCGCGCCGCTAGTCGCTCCCTTCATGGGGGGCCAGATCCTCGCCTTCGCCACATGGCGGGCGATTTTCTGGACGCTGGCCGTGGTCGGGGCGGGGACTTTGGCCGCCTTGTTCATTTTGCCGGAGACGCTGCCGCCAGAGCGGCGCAACCGCGAAAAGCTCGGGAGGGCATTCGCCGATTATCGGATGCTTCTGGGCGAGCCTCGGGTGATAGGCTATATCGGCGCCGGCGCGTTTTTTTACGCCGGCCTGTTCGCCTATATCGCCGGGACGCCCTTCGCTTACATCACCTATTACCATGTCCCATCAGCCTGGTATGGCCTCCTGTTCGGCGCCGCCATCGTCGGGATCATGACGACCAATCTGCTCAATGCGCGGCTGGTCACGCGCTTCGGCATGGTGGGAATGCTGCGGGCGGGAGCGGCTGGAACAGCTCTTGCGGGCCTGGCTCTGGCCTTGACAGCCCTGACCGGGTGGGACGGCTTGATCGGACTGGCGGTTCCCCTGTTGGTGTTTGTGTCGCTGGCGGGCTTCATCGTCGCCAATTCGATTTCGGGCGCGTTGGCGAGCTTTCCGAACCGGGCAGGCGCCGTCTCGGCCTTGGTCGGCGCGCTGCAATATGGCGCCGGCATTCTCGGTTCGGGCCTCGTTGGCGCGTTTGCCGATGGCACGCCGCGGCCGATGGCCTGCATCATCGCCGTGTTCGGGCTGGGCTGCGCGCTCTGCGCCTGGCTGTTTGTTCGCGAGCGCGCGCCCGTTTCGACAGAGAGGTTGTGAAAAGTTTGCGCTGGGACATTGCGTCACATATCGCCGCCTTGGCATAGGATTTAGCGTTGTTTTCGAGAGAAGATAGTCAGGAACGCTCCATGGCCAACATCAAATTCTATTCCGGCGAGGAAGTCCCGCTGGAGATGCACAAGGTCCGCATTGTTCAAAAGCTGAGCCTGCCGCCGATCGAGCGTCGCCTTGAGGCGTTGGATGAGGCCGGCAACAACACGTTTTTGCTGAAGAACAGCGATATCTATCTCGACATGCTGACCGACAGCGGCGTCAACGCCATGAGCGACAAGCAACTGGCGGCGATGATGGAGGCCGACGACAGCTATGCGGGGTCGACGACCTTCACCAAGCTCGAAAACAAGATCCGCGATCTGTTCGGAACGCAATATTTTCTGCCCGTGCATCAGGGCCGCGCCGCCGAGAACGTCATCTCGCGCGTCTTCGTCCGTCCGGGCTCCGTCGTGCCGATGAACTACCACTTCACCACGTCGAAGGCCCATATCGTGGTCAACGGCGGCGCGGTGGAAGAACTCATCATCGACGAGGGATTGGCGGTCACCAGCGAGCATCCGTTCAAGGGCGACATGGACATCGCCAAGCTGGAGGCGTCGGTCGCCCGCAACGGCGCCGAAAACATCGCTTTCGTTCGCATCGAGACCGGAACCAACCTGATCGGCGGCCAGCCGCATTCGCTCGAAAACCTGCGGCAGGTCAGAAAAGTCTGCGACCGGCACGGCATCATGCTGGTGTTCGACGCGAGCTTGCTGGCGGACAACCTCTATTTCATCAAGACGCGCGAAGAGGCCTGCAAGGGCATGAGCGTGCGGGAGATCACCCGCGAGATCGCCGATCTGGCCGATATCATCTATTTTTCGGCCCGCAAGCTCGGCTGCGCGCGCGGCGGCGGCATCTGCACCAAAAACCACGACTATTTCATGAAAATGCGCGAATTGGTGACCCTCTACGAGGGCTTCCTGACCTATGGCGGCATGTCGGTGCGCGAAATCGAGGCGATTACGGTCGGCCTTGAGGAAACCATGGACGAGGACATGATTTCGCAAGGGCCGCAGTTCATCAAATTCATGGTCAATGAGTTGAACCGCAAGGGCGTGCCGGTGATCACCCCGCCGGGCGGCCTTGGCTGCCATCTCGACGCCATGCGCTTCATCCCCCAGGTTCCGCAGTCCGAATACCCGGCCGGCGCGCTGGCCTCGGCGCTGTTCCTTGTCAGCGGCGTGCGCGGCATGGAGCGCGGCTCCGTCTCCGAACAGCGCGACGATGAGGGCAACGAGGTCTATTCCAACATGGAATTGCTGCGCCTCGCCGTCCCGCGCCGTGTGTTCACCCTGTCGCAGCTCAAATATGCGGTTGATCGCATCGTATGGCTTTACGAAAACCGCGACCTGATCGGCGGCCTGCGCTTTGTCGAAGAGCCCAAGATGTTGCGCTTCTTCTTCGGCAAGCTGGCGCCGACCAGCGACTGGCAGCAGAAACTGCTGGCGAAGTTCCGCGCCGACCTGGGCGACAGCCTGTAACGAAAACCGGTGGACCGCCCTCGTCCTTCGAGACGCGCCTTTCAGGCGCTCCTCAGGATGAGGGCTAATGCATTGTTTTACAAAGATAACGACCTCATGGTGAGGAGGCTCCGAAGGAGCCGTCTCGAACCATGGGCAGCAAAACGGGACGTTGTCATCAACCTGAGGCCGCCCGGCGGCGGGTTTTTTATTAGCTTTCTCGCCTGTATTGACCCGGCCCCGTCATTGCGAGCGAAGCGAAGCAATCCATGGCTTGCGGTTGTGGCCAGGGTGGATTGCTTCGCTTCGCTCGCAATGACGACAATGGTTCAGGTCAGGCGAAGAATGCTCTAGATCGCCGGCGTCAAAGCCAATTCTTTTTCCATCACCACCAATTCGATTCCCTCGACCAGGGCGGAGCTCAGCCCATCCTCGAACGGGAACGGCAGCCGCTCGCCGGTCAAGGCATAGCCGCAGCGCTCGTAATAGGCGATCAGTTCGCGCCGCAGGTTGATCACGGTCATCGTCATGCGCGTGACGCCCCAGAGACGCTGGGCGGTCGCTTCGGCTTCCTGCATGAAACGACGCCCCAGGCCACGCCCCTGCAAGCCGGGCCGCACCACGAACATGCCGAGGTAGCCGACGCCCTCCGCGACCTTTTGCAACTGGACCGAGCCGATCAGATTCTCGTCCTGAAAACAAAGCAGAATCAATGACTGCGGCTCCGCCATCACTCGGGCCAGTCCGGCTTCGTCGATGCGGCGGCCTTGCAGAATTTCTGCTTCGGTGGTCCAGCCCACGGTGCTGGATTCGCCGCGATAGGCGGAATTTATCAGGGCGGTCGTCGCGGGGACGTCAAAAGCTTGAGCGGGGCGAAAGGTTAAAGGAGCAAATGAATCAGGGCGCAGCATGGAGGGAAATCTCGGGAACGGATCAAAAACGGATCGCAGTTTACGCGCGGTCGTCAAGCGCAGCTAGGGCGGATCGAGAAACAGCGACCGTTCCTTTTCCGCCAGCGCGTAAACATAATCGGCGAAGGCGCGGACCTGCGGGAATTGTTTTCCGTCGTCATACATCAGCAGATAGAACGACCGCTGGATCATGATCTCTTCCGGCAGGATCGGCGCGAGCTGCGGAAAACCCTGCGCCAGAAAACGCGGCAGCACGGCGACGCCGACTCCCGCCAGCGTCGCATTCAATTGCGCGATCAGGTTGGCGCTGCAATCTGCGGCTTCAGCGACGGCAGGATGGTCGGCAGGTAATCGAGTTCGGGCGTGAACAGCAATTCGTTGATATAGCCGATCATGCGATGGCCCAGCAGATCGGATTTTTGCGCGATCTCGGGCTTTGACGCGAGATAATCCTTCGAGGCGTAGAGATAGAGGCGGTAATCGAGCAGCTTTCGGCCGATGATTCGGCCTTCCTGCGGCATGGACAGGCCGATGGCGATGTCGGCCTCGCGTTTCGACAGGCTGAACAGACGCGCCGTCGCGACGATCTGGATTTCGAGTTGCGGGTGCATGTCGGCCAGCGGGCCGAGGCGCGGCGCCAGAAAATAGCTGCCAAACCCATCCGGCGCGCCGACCCGCACCGATCCGGTCAGATGGGTGCAATCGCCGTTGATCTCGGCCTGACCGTTGCGGATGGCCGATTCGATATGCTCGGACAGCGCCATGGCGCGCTGGCCGACCTCGGTCGCCTCATAGCCGGTCTTGCGCCGCACGAAGAGTTTTACGCCCAGACTCAGTTCCAGCCGGTCGATCCGCCGGATGATGGTGGCGTGGTCCACCCCCATGCGCTTCGCCGCAGCCGAGACCGTGCCTTCGCGGGCGACGGCCAGACAATATTGCAGATCGTTCCAGTCAAGCTCCATGCGACCGATATTAGGCGCGGTCGTCAGCTTGTGGCAAATATTCGGCGGTCATGCCCAAGGCTGAAAATAATCCTCCACCGCCGCGTCGGTCACGTCTTCCAGCCTTGCCGGCGCCCATCGGGGCTTGCGGTCCTTGTCGATCACCGCCGCGCGAATGCCCTCCCTGAAATCGGCGCTACGCGTCAGATGGGCGACGATGTTCAATTCCATGGCGAGACAGGCCGCCAATTCCTTGTGTCGCCCTTCGCGCAGGGCGCGCAGCGCCAGTTTGAGTGAGGTCGGAGAATTGGCCTCGATCTGAGCCAAGGCCTTTTCCGCCCCCGGCCCGGTCTATGCGCGCAAGCGGTCGCAAATTTCTTCGACGCTGTCCGCCCCATAGGCGGCGTCGATCCACGCCCGCGCCTCGGCCAGCACGCCGGGTTTTGCAGGGCTCGCCAAAATCTCCAGCCTGTCGCTGACCTCCTCAGCATCTCTCAGTCCGCTCAGCGCGTGTTCCAAACTGCCCAGGTTTTCAGTGGTGATGTGGACGTCGGCGAGATGGGTGTAGATGGCGTCCGGCGGCGACGCGGCCGGCGGTCAAGGCGAGATGGGTTCCGGTTTCGCCGGAGCCCGCGACAGGAGATAACTGCCGCCGACATCGGGCAAAAATCCAATGCTGGTTTCCGGCATGGCGATGGAGGTGGTCTCGGTCACGATGCGATGGGAGGCGTGCGCCGGATGCCGATGCCGCCGCCCATGACGATACCGTGCATGACCGCGACAATCGGCTTGTGGTAATTGGCGATCTGAAAATTCAGCGCATATTCGTCACGCCAAAATTCAATCGGCCAGGGATCGGCGGCGACCAGCGCATCGTAAATATGGCGGATGTCGCCCCCGGCGCAAAAGGCGCGTTCGCCGACGCCGCGCAGCAGGACGAGACCGACTGAATCGTCGTCGCCCCACAGGGTCAGCGTTTCGGCGATCTGCGCGCCATGTGGTAGGTTAACGCATTGAGGCTTTCGGGGCGATTGAGGGTGATCCGGCCGATCCCGCCGCTGCAGTCAATGAGCACATCCGGGCTTGAATTCATGAAGTCCCCCAACTTGCGGCCTGTGGCCAAGCCTTGCCTTAAGA
>CAWFBN010000206.1:0-8124 GCA_963813955.1 uncultured Alphaproteobacteria bacterium
AAAACGCGGCGGAATCACACGGCTTTTGCATGATTCTTTGCGGAATTTCGTGAAATCCACGCCAAATACGTGTGATTTTTTCACCGGTTTTCCCCGCCGTCCCCCCGGCGGAAGCGCCACAACCAGAACGAGCAGACCGGGCTGTCGAGCGGCTTCGGATGGCAAGGTAAAACGAGTTGGCCAAAACCGATCCGCCCAGTGAGGACGCGAAAGGCGCTCGTCAACCCGCTTTGTAAGCGGCGAGCGGTCGTAGCGGCTATGGTCCCGTTAGGTTTTCCCGATGTCGCATGCTGGTGAAATGCCGTTTTCCGAACGAAGCCTCTCACTCGTCAATAAATATAACTATAAAACAAACCCTCGTGTGAATACCTCTTGGCGCGTCCCCATGCTGTATATAAACGCGTGAACTCACGAATGCGACAAGTCCAGAGTTGCTGGAAAAGAGATATCATGGCCCTTCCTCCGAACCCCGAGACGCTAAAATTCTTTCGGCTGTGCTTCGGACGAAGGTCGGGGCTCTGCCGCTGCCACTGTTCGTAGCTATCGCTCTGGTTCTTTCCGGCGCCGCCTGGACTGACAAACTGCCCGCCGACATGATCGGCGGCTTTGCCGCCATCATGGTGATCGGCATGTTGCTCGGCTCGATAGGCGCGCATATTCCGATTTTGAAAAATATCGGCGGCTCCGCCATCCTATGCCTGTTCGTGCCCTCCGCGCTTATAGGCTACAAACTTCTAATCCAGCGATCTACAACGCGATCTTCGCGGTGATGAAGACGTCCAATTTTCTTTATCTCTACATCGCCTGTCTGGTGACGGGCTCGATGCTGGGCATGGACCGGACTGTTCTCGTCAAGGGATTTCTCCGCATGTTCGTCCCTGTCGTCCTGGGAACTGTTGCAGCCATATCGGTCGGCGTTTCGTTGGCCATGCTGTTCGGCTACACCGCCAACCATGCCTTTTTCTATATTGTCATGCCGATTGTCGCTGGCGGCATCGGCAAGGGCATTTTGCCGCTCTCGCTCGCCTATGCCGAGATTTTGAAGGTCGAGCAGCCGCGCTTATTGCTTCGCTGATCCCGGCGGCGCTGATCGGCAATGTGATCGCCATCATGGCGTCGGGCGTCCTTAAACGCCTTGGCGAACGCTATCCGCAATATTCGGGAAATGGCGTGCTGGTGCGCACCGCCGGCAACGATGATACGTACGAAAAACCGGTCGAGCAGGCGATTGATCTGTCGCTGATGGGCGCGGGCTTGCTGATGGCCTGCACCATGTACGTCCTGGGCGTCTTTCTGGCGCCATTGGTGGGCATTCCCGGTCCAATCGTGATGATTCTTTCCACGGCTTTCTTGAAGGTGATGCGCGTCATCCCCGCCAGAATGGAACTCGGCGCATATCAAATGTACCGATTCATAGCCACCAACATGACCTTCCCGCTCCTGGTCGGTCTCGGAGCGCTTTACGTGCCTTGGAACGATCTCGTCGCCGGCCTTACACTGCCCTATTTCGTGATATGCAGCGGCACTGTCATCGCCATGGTGGCTTCCGGCTGGTTCGTCGGGCCCTTTCTCGACATGTATCCGGTTGAGTCGGCTATTGTGACAGCCTGCCATTCCGGCCTTGGCGGCACCGGAGATGTCGCCATCCTCTCCGCCTCGAACCGCATGGAGCTCATGCCTTTCGCCCAGATCTGCACCCGGATCGGCGGCGCCTTGATGGTCGTACTGGCCGTTTTTGCTCTGAAGATATTTCACTGAAGTTTCTTCTCGTAACGCCAAAACGGTGACGAAACATGGATCAGGGCTAGAGGGCAGGTTTCGCGCGTCCCGTGCGTCGCCCCGGAGCCCGACGACCTACTGGATCACAATATCCGCCTGCAGCGCGCCCGCCGCCTTGATCGCCTGCAAAATGGCGATGATGCCCGGCGGCTTGAGGCCGATGCGGTTGAGGCCGGTGACGAGTTGCCTGAGGCTGCGGCCCCTGAGCATGCGCATTTGGCCGCCGCTTTCCTCGGCGTCGATTTCGGTCTGCGGCGTCACCACCGTGCGGCCCCGGTTCGAGAAGGGAGCGGGCTGCGAGACCTGCGGCGTTTCGGTCACGCGCACGGTCAGCGAGCCCTGCGTGACCGCGACCGGCGAAATCTGCACATCCTGGCCGATCACCACCGTGCCGGTGCGCGCATCCACCACCACCCGCGCCGGCGTGTCGGGCTCGACCAGCAATTCGCCGATCTCGGCGACGAAATGGGTCGCGCCGACGCCCGGCGGCTTGCACAGGGTGACGGCGTTGGGGCTTTCCTCATGCGCGGCGCCGCGTCGGCGGTAACGCGTCCAGGCATAGCCGTTGATCGCATCGGCGATCCGCACCGCCGTCGCGAAATCGGGATTGCGCAACTGGAGCGACAGAGCCCCGTCGTCCGGCATCCGGGTGGATATTTCGCGTTCGACGGTGGCGCCATTGGGTACGCGTCCGGCCGTCGGCACGCCTTGGGTCAGCGTCTCCGCCTGACCCTGCGCGGTAAAGCCGGTGACCGCCACGGCGCCCTGCGAAATGGCGTAAACCTGCCCGTCCACGCCGCTCAGCGAGGTCAACAGCAAAGTGCCGCCCATCAGCGAGGAGGCGTCGCCGAGCGACGACACGGTGACGTCCATGCGCGTGCCCCGCGCGGCAAAAGGCGCAAGGTCGGCGGTGACGATCACCGCCGCCACATTGCGGGTGCGCAGATTGGCCTGACGCACATTGACGCCCATGCGGTCCATCATCGATTGCAGCGACTGGCCGGTAAAAGGCGCGTTCTGCAAGGTGTCGCCGGTGCCCTGCAGGCCGACCACCAGCCCATAGCCGACGAGCTGGTTTTCGCGCACGCCCTTGACCGAAGCCACGTCTTTGATGCGCACGGCGCCGCTGGCCGTCGCGATCCAGAGGACGCGAAAGAAAGAGCGCCGTGAAAAGAAACCGCATGTCAGCCGCCACTCACGCGCACGGCGCCGTCGGGCTGGACCACGCCGGAGACCACCAGTCCGCTGTCGAGATTGCGCACCTGCACCATCTGGCCGACATAGCCATTCTGCAACGCCTGCGCCGTGGTGACGATGGTCAGGCCGTCCTGCTGGTAGACCAGTTGAACCTGCCCGCCGGTCGAGACGGCGCGCGGCTCCTCGACCGCGATGGAGGGAATGGGTCGGCCCGGCAACAGCGTGCGCCGCGCCACCTTGCCGACCAGATCGGCGCGGTCCCAGATCGCGCCGGGCGTCGCGGTTTGGCTGCTGGTCCTGCGACATCGACCAGCATGGACTCGGTGATCCGGTCGCCGGGATAAATGACCTGCGCCGGGACCGGCAGGGCCGTGCGGGCGCGGCGCAGGCCGGCGCGCAGGCCATCGCCGCGAGCGCGAAAATCAGCCGGCGGAGGCTCATGACACCCTCAGGTTGGAAATGGTGCTGGCCATGGCGTTGGCCGCTTCGACGACCTTGGAATTCATTTCATAGGCGCGCTGCGCCGCGATCATGTTGGTGATTTCCGAGACCGGATCGACGTTGGAGGCCTCGAGATAGCCCTGGTTGATCTGGCCGAAGCCGGGATCGCCGGGCACGCCGGTCACCGCCTGGACCGGAGGCGGCGGTGGGCTGGAACAGATTGCCGCCGAGCGCCATCAGACCGGCCTCGTTGACGAAATTGGCGATGGTGAGTTGGCCGATCTGCTGCGGATTGGTCTGCCCGCTGATCGTCGCCGACACCACGCCGCTCTGGCTGACGGTGATCGCCGTGGTGTTGGCCGGCACGACGATCGACGGCTGGATCTGATAGCCGTCGCTGGTGACGATCTGGCGCATTGGCGTTGGTGCTGAACGAGCCGGCGCGCGTATAAAGCGTTTCGCCGGTCGAGGACGTGACCTGGAACCAGCCGCGTCCGTTGATCGCCAGATCGAGCTGGTTGCCGGTATTGGTCAGCGAGCCCTGGATGTTGAGCGGCCGGATCGCCGCCGTGCGCACGCCGAGACCGATTTGCGCGCCCTCCGGCACCACCGAATTCTGGCCGCGATTGGACACGCCCTGAAGGCGTTCGGCCTGATAGATCAGATCGGTGAATTCGGCGCGCGACCGCTTGAACGCCGTGGTGTTGATATTGGCGATATTATTGGCGATGACTTCGATATTCTGCGTCTGGGCGTTCATGCCCGTCGCGGCGATGGCGAGCGCTCTCATCGTGCGAACCCTCCATCAAATTGGCGTCTGGCTGATCTGCTGCCAGGCGGCGACCGCCTTGTCGCGGATCGCGAGCGTGGTTTGCAGCGTGCGCTCCGCCGACATGACGTTTTCCACCACCTGCTGCACATTGGCCTTGCCTTCGAGGCCGGTCATCGAATCGCCTCGGCGGTCTTGAGCGTCTTCAGCGCATCGCCCGAGGCTTGCGCCATGACGTCGCCGAAGCTGGCGCCGGAAACGGCCGTTGCGCGGCGCCGCGGGCGCAGTCGTCAGCGCCTGCACCGCGCTCGCCGCGAGGGGAAGAAGGCTCCGATCATGGTCATGTCCTCAAGAGGTCGATGGTTTGGGAAATCATGTCGCGCGATCTGCTTCACGACCTGGAGATTGGCTTCATAGGAGCGATTGGCCTCGCGCATGTCGGCCATTTCGAACAGCAGATCGACATTGGGCAGCTTGACGTCGCCCTTGTCGTCCGCCGCCGGATTGCCCGGCAGATGTTCGGTCCGGAAGGGCGTCGCATCGACGCCGACCGACTTGACCGCGACGAGATTTTCGCCGCTGGCGCGGTCGAGCGCGCTCTCGAAAGTGATGGTTTTGCGCGCATAAGGGTCGGAGCCCGCGGCCGAGCCGGTCGATTGCGCATTGGCGATATTTTCCGCGACGATGCGCAGCCGCGCCGATTGGCTCTGGAGGCCGGAGCCGGCGATGCGCAGCGAGGAGACGAGAGGATCGATGACCAGTCAGCTCTTGACCGCGTTCATCAGCATCTGATGAAAGGAGCGCGTGATGTTGACGTTGAGCGCATGCGCCCGGTTGACGTCGCCCGCCTTCATCATTTCCTGTTCGAGATCGACGGAATTGCCCGAATAGAAGCACGTCCCAGGAGTCGGCTGGTCTTGACGTTGACCTTGCCGCCGCCAAAGGACGCGGGCTGGATATGGCCGGCGCTGGTGGTCGCCATCGGCAGATTCAGATGCGACAGCACGGCGGAAAAAGGCTGCACGTCGCGGGCGCTGATAGCCGGGCGTGTTGGCGTTGGCGACATTGGCGGCGATGGTCGCCTGCCGTGTCGAGAGCCAGCTCGCATTTTGCGAGGCGAGTGAAAACAGCGCCAGCGGTTGCACGATTTTTTCCTCCGTCCCGTCCGATGCGCAAGATTAGATTTTTAATCTTGCCTCAGGCTGGCGGGGGTATTAGCGCAGTCGAATGTCTCTCAGGGGGGCTTGCCGGTTCGAGACGTGGGAAAGGACCGGGACGCGACGTGCCCATATGTCGATCAATTTCAACATAAGTATATTAAAAACAACGTTGTAAGTTCTTCTACCACGTGACACGGTCAAGCCCATGGTTTGACGCAGCGGCCGCCTATGTGCCAAGCGTGCGCTAGTTCCCTGATAACCGATTACCTGACCTCCGGCCTCCAGCGGGCCGCGCCAAGCCGGCGACAGTTCCTCGCCTACGCGTCGATACTGGCACTTCGGCGAGTGAGGGATTTGGCGCCGTTAGGAACGCAAACGCCAGCAGAACCACCAGCGTATCAAACTGCCGTGGCCGCATTGAAAGTGCCCCTTGATCAAATTGGAGATGCTTGAACTCTCGCTGCTGCGAGCGAACCGCTGCCAACAATCGTAAACGCAGTCACATTCTGAGCCACAACACGGGAGTGGATTCAAATAGGTGGTTCCGTGGTCCCGAGCAGACGATTCATCTCGTCACTCTAGAAACGCGGGTGGGATATGGCGGTCTATTTTCCTCGGCATGTCAACGTTCCTCATCCACCCAACGCTAATTTCGAGCAGAATCCCGCCATTCTAATTACCGCTTGCCCAACGACAATGATGCCCAATTCGGCAGATCGATCGCACGGCGACGATGCCACCATCAAATCTAAAGGGAACTCCCCACCCACGCCAAATGATCTTTTCCAGTGGCCATGAAATCCGTCGAAAGGATTTGGTGGCTTCAAGTTCACTTTGATCTTGAAATCCCAGCCATTATACCCAAATTCAAACGGATTCTGGAAATATGGTGATCCTGGATTGTATAAGAAGTAGTTGAGATTCGGGTGGTGGTGGGTCTCGAGTCGGGCGGGGGCATCTCTAGCACCGGTGGGAGCCTCTCAAGTTGCTCCGGAGGCACCGGCGGAATCCGTTCAGTGGGCGGCGACGACAGGTGGAAGCCGTTCAGTCGGTGGCGGATCGACAGCGGGCAACGGTTGCGTCGGAGATCCTTCTGCGTCTTCTCCACTCGGGTCCGTCGCATTTGACGGGCTGTTTATCACGTATCTTGTGAGATCCACATCCCCAGCCGCAAAGCTGAGCGGATCCTGGCTGATCCACGTGCCGGCCTCGGGATTGTACCAGCGGTTGAGATTCCATTGGAGACCAGTTGTCGGATCGTAGAACCGGCCGGTATAGCCGAAGATGGAGTCGACCGAGGCGGATCGGCCGCCGTGTTGGTGAGTGGTTGACCGAAACTCGAATAGGTGATGTGATCGACAACGCTCGTCACGCCCGTACCCGAGTTGTATTGAACCACGTCACGAATCGTGTTTTGATTGTCACCCAACTGCCAATTGACCGTGCCTGCCGAATCGAGACTGCCGATCTGCTCGTCGGCCAGAAGCTGATCGACCGCCGGGCCCCAAGAGTCGGTCGGTAAGATTCGGGGCCAACGGCGTGTAGTCTTCGGTGTGTAATGAAATTCCAGCACCGCCTGGCCGTTCTGCATCGGGTTATCGTAAACCAAACCCAGATGCGGGCCGTAGATCGACCCTGTGGTCACATCGACCAGATTGTTGAACACGTCGTACGCATAGTACGTCACGCCGGTCCCGTCGCCTTCGGCGTCGTAGTCGTCCACCTCACTCAGGTTATTGCGGTCATCGTACAGGTAGACTGAGTAAGCGCCGGTCGCGTCGCTGGTCTTTTGAAGTAGATTGCCATCGGCGTTATACGTGTAGGTATAGGTGCCGTCGTCGGTAACCTGATTGGCGGGCCCGGTCGAATAGGTATTCGAGCCGTTGGTGTTGTCGGCCGAGGTGCGGTCGCCGTTGGGATCGTAGCCATACGATTCGTCCGCCGAGGAATCGGACGAATCGCTCACCCCGGTCAGTTCATTGACATTATCGTAGCTGTAGGTGACATCCTCGTCGGAATGCTCAGAATTGCCGAACGTCAGAACTCGGCCGCCGGCATCGTAGGTCCAGGTATACCCGGCCAGCGTGGTCGAGCCCTGCCGTCGCTGAGGCTGGTCATGTTTCCATCGTTGTCATAGCCGTAGGTGCTGGTGGCCACGAGATTGCTGGTCGACGTGCTGGCGTAGCGATTGATGCCGGTAAACGCGCTGTCGGCGTTGTAGCTGAAGGTGACGTTTTTGTTGGCGACGGCGTCGCCGCCGGTAGCGCCGATTGGGTGACGCCGGTCTCGTTGCCAAAGGCATCGTAGGTGTAATTATTCTGGAAGTCGGCGGTACCAGAGATGGTGGCATCTAGTGAGGTCCGGTCGCCGTTGGCGTCGTAGCTGCTAGAGAACGACGTCGGGCGAACCAACCGTGGGACCATTGTTGTCGACGCTTGTCTGTTGTCCCAGCACATTGTAGGTAAACGTGTAAGAAGAGCCGTTGCCGGCGGTGAGCATTTCGCCGATGTTGTCGTGGTCGTAGAAAGTGTTGTTGTAATCGGAGACGTAGGTGTCATCCTCTTCGATCACTTGACCGAGAGGGCTATAGGTGTAATTGATCACCTGGCCCAAGGCGTCGGTTTTTTGGGTCAAGTCGCCATCACCATCGTACTGGTAATAAGTGCTGTTATCGAGTTGATCGGTCTGGCTGGTAACGCGTCCCAAGAGATCGTAGACGTAACTCGTCGTGTTGTCGTCGGGATCCTCGACCGTTGCTTGCAAGCCGGCCGCATTGTA
>CAWFBN010000207.1:0-5244 GCA_963813955.1 uncultured Alphaproteobacteria bacterium
CCAATGTATTGCTCGATGAAAAGCTTGCCGGTTTCGGCGGCGGCGGGTCGGCCGAACACCGGGGCCGAGACATAAGCCTCCCCATGTGCGGCGGTCAGTCGCTCGGCCAGCGCGAGGCTGATGGTGCTCATCGAGACATGGATCGGCCGCGCCGGCGAGGCCAAAATCCTCGGCGCCGAATACCACCTGCTCGACCGCCTCGTCATTGGCCAGCATGGTGAAGACGACCCTGCCACTGGCGGCCTCGGCAGGCGTCGCCGCTATTTGAGCGCCCGCCGCGACCAGGGGCCCGGTCTTGTCCGGCGAGCGATTTCACACCGAAACCGCATGGCCGGCCTTGACGAGGCTCACCGCGATGGCGCTTCCCATATGGCCTAGACCGATAAATCCAATGT
This sequence comes from uncultured Alphaproteobacteria bacterium, assembly GCA_963813955.1. Taxonomy (GTDB): domain Bacteria; phylum Pseudomonadota; class Alphaproteobacteria; order Rhizobiales; family Beijerinckiaceae; genus Rhodoblastus. The sequence continues at coordinate 396 of CAWFBN010000207.1, forward strand.
CCATTGTTCGTCTCCGTCAGGCGCCAGCCGGTTCGACCAGAACGATTTTATAGGGAATGTCGAAAAACTCCGGCGCGGCGCATCTGCCGACCTCCCCTCCCCGGCAAAGGATTTGTGGAATCCACGCCGCGCCGAGGCCTGCCTTGACCTGCGCCAGCAAGGCTTCGGCCGAAGCGCTTTCGCACACCGGGCCTCCTGGATGGCGATGCCGTGACGGTCGAGCATGGCGGCGATCTCCGCGCCATAGGATGTTCCCGGCGTGTAAACCATCATGGGTCCGGTCAGCCTCCCGCCGGTCAAGGCCACCGGGCGTTTGAGAGCCGGTGAAGCCACCAGCGCGAGGCGATCCTCGCCAACCTGCCGCGCCCGCAATCCCGCGAAAGCCCCGTCGTCGCCAAAATGCGGCACCAGCGCGAATTCCGCACGCCCGCGCTTGACCGCCTCCACGCAACCGGCGATCGACGCCACCATCAGCGAATAATTCTCCAGCTTCGCCTCGACCAGCCATGTCGAGATGAAACTCGCGGCGAGCGTATTGGTGGTGGTGATCCGGACCGATTTTTTGAAATGGCTCGACGTGCTCAGAACCGACGGCGCGCGTCGAAAATATCCTCGCGCAATCTATGCGCACGCGGCAAAAAAGCTTCGCCGGCGGGCGTGAGCGTCACCGGCCGCGAGTCGCGGTCAAACAAGGCCGCGCAGCCATTCCTCCAGCCGCTGAACCCGCCGGCTATAGGCCGACTGGGTGGTGCAGCGCGCTTCCGCCGCGCGCGTAAAATTGCGCGTCGCGCACAGGGCAAGGAAATCGTCGATCCATTGCAGCTCCATGATGCATAAAATGCATGATGGCATCGATCTGACAATTTGTTTTTCTTGAAGCCAGGGCGTTAGATAAGCAAAGTTCACGTGGCAGGGACCGGAAAATGAGCCAGCACACCTCAGACCTTGCGGTTCCGTTTGCCGGGGCGCGCGGCGGCTTTTTGGGACGATTGCCTAAAAACGCCCGCCGGATCGGCGCGGCGCAACCCGCCAACCTCGTCGAATTCGAGGTCGTGACCGGCAACGCATCCTATTGTGAAGGCGAGCATTTTTATCTGACCGCCGAACAGGCGCGGCGCGCTTACAGCCTTTCATCTCATATCACCGAAACGCAATCATTGACCTAAATTAAAGCGCGCCAAAGGCCAGCCGATATAATCGCACAAATCGTTCGGGAAACCGGCGAGGCTGCGATGCGCGTCCCGTTTTCAAGCGCATCCCTGATTGGTCGTGATGAACAACAAGAGAGTTCTTGGATGGACGTTTTTTCGCGCACACCATTGGAAGACAGAACCGGCGCGGGCGACTTGCTGACGCGACCAAGCCCGGCGTCGAGCCGCAGCTTTCACGGCGCCTCGGGTGGCTCCGAGCATTACATCTGCATCGAAGCCAGACCCGGCGGCAGTTTTCATGAACAGCTGGAATTCGTGCAGCACCGCTATCGGGAGATCCAGAAGGATCTCGGGCTGGCGCCGGAAACGGCGGTGTTTCGCCGCGTCTTTCTCAGCGACGTGTTCAATCAGGCGGAGGAGGTGCGGCAAAGCCCGCTGGTCGACGACGATGTCGCCGTCTCGATCGTGCAACAACTGCCGTTGCCCGACGCCAAGATTGCGCTTCTGGCGCATCATATCGTCGACAAGACGCCGCTTGCCAAAGAGCGCCTGTCGCCGCGCCATCTATTGGTGACCAAGAACGGACAGCGGCACCTGTGGAGCACACGTCTGTGCTGCTCCGACCACGACACCTCGATTTCGTCGGAAAAGCAGACTCGCGAAATTTTCGACAATCTCATTCGCACGCTTGGGAATTACGGCGCCAACCTTGCCGATCATTGCGTGCGCACATGGCTCTACATGAAGGACGTCGATGTCTTTTACAAAGGCATGGTCGACAGCCGCCGCGAAGTCTTCGATGAACAGGGCCTGACCGCCGAAACGCATTACATCGCCAGCACCGGCATCCAGGGCGCCTGTGCGCACCGTTACGACCTCGTGTCGATGGACGCTTACTCCAATCTCGATCTGGTCAAGGGGCAGACGTCCTATCTGAATGACTTCGACCGCTTGTGCCCGACCGCCGATTATAGCGTGACTTTCGAGCGCGGCACGCGTGTCGCTTATGCCGACCGCGCCCATCATTTCATATCCGGCACGGCCAGCATCGACAACGCCGGGGATGTGGTGCATCCGGGCGATGTCCTGCGTCAGCTTGAGCGCGCCCTTGAAAATACCGACGCCCTGTTGCGTTCGGGCGCGGCGACGCTCCACGACCTGATGTATCTGATCGTGTATCTGCGTGACGCCGCCGACTTTACGGCCGTGAATGCTTATCTGCGCGAAATTTTGCCGGAACTGCCGATGGTGATTGTCGAGGGCCCGGTTTGCCGGCCTGCCTGGCTGATCGAAATCGAGGGCGTCGCCATCACCGGCGACCTCGCGCCCCATTTGCCGTCCTTCTAAAAATCAAGGAGAACCCGATGCTCGACGCCCCTCCGCTCGTCATGTTCGACGAAGCCGCGATCAAAGCGGCGGAACTGCGGCGCGACCCCTATGACTACGTGTATGTCGAGCGCGCGATCAGCAGCGACCTCAAGCGCGAAGTGCTGGCGGAAGCCCCGGTGATTCCCGACCGCGGCAGCTACGCGCTGTCCAACCTGCGTTACGGACCCAAATTCGACGCCTGTATGCGCGACCTCCTCAGCCTTCGTTTTCGCCGGCTGGTCGAACAAAAATTCGACATCGACCTCAGCGACAATCCGGCAAGCATTGTCATGATGGGCAATACGACGGGCAACTACAACGAAGGCTATGCCCACACCAATTCAAAACACAAAATCATTACGGTGATCGTCGGGTTCAGCGAGGAATGGCCTTATGAACGGGGACGGCTGCGTGTTCTTCGCAGCAATAACCGCGACGATTACGCGTTCGAGTTCCCGCCTGAATTTGGCAACATCCTGATGTTTCGAGTCTGCGACCATTCCTGGCACGGCTTTTTGCCGCAAAAAGGCAAACGCGTGAGCCTTCAACTGTGTTACGTCGATTCGGAATGGTACGCTCATCGCGAAAATATCCGCCACGGCATCAGCGCCTTCGCCAAATCCCTTCCCGGCGTCCGCCAGATCATCAACTGGGGGCCCCGTTCGTTTGGCAACAAGAAATGAGGTTTTGGGGCCGGTGAGCAGGCGCCCGGCGTTCGCCTGGCGCACTTCCCGCTTGCCCAACGCCGCGCCATGCTATCCTTTTGAGCTCGAATTTTCCGAGAGCGGGGACGGGCTGGCCAATTTCATGGAAGCTGCATTTTGGCGGCAACATGATGACAAATAATCCCGCTTGGAAAGCCTGACGTGGATAATGGTCGTTCACCGGACTTATACGAGACCATTTGCCTCCTCGGTGGCTCTGGGGTTACCCTCCTATAGCAATAACTCACTCCCGCTACGAAGGCTTCTTTCCCTCAGTGTGAGGGAGTCCTAATAGTTTTCATGAAAGCCATGAACTAAATGAAGTGGTTTCTGGCTCAGGTTATTTGTATTATGGGCGGTCGTCGGGTGGTTGCCTGGCTCGTACCGAGCGGTGCGCCTCCGTCTTCGCCTGGTGCTTTCCGACCAGCAGAGTTCAAGCCAAAGACCTGGAGAGGAAACGCGGGAAGTTGCAAGTGGATGATTTCACCGGAAGCTTTGGTTATTCGATTCCCATTCAATGCGCGCCGGCGCGGAACGGTTCGGAGCCGGCACTGGCTTTGACTTATTCTTCCAAGGGAGAGAGCGGTTGGTGTGGAGTGGGCTGGAAGCTGGACGTTGGTGCGCATCGAAGCGAAACACCCAGGACGGAATTCCGGTCCCGTTTTCGGCCACGACCCATTTGCCAATCAAACAATATGACGACAGCAAGGGCTTCATCCTTAATTTGTTTGGCAAGCAGATCAAGCTGCTGCCGACGGCCACCAATGGTCCGACCTCGAATTGGATGCCGAGGCGAACTTCAGATTTCTCCGGCTGCAATTCCCCCCTAGCGACAACAGAACAAGTGGCAGGTATATGACAAGAGCGGCAACGTCTATTATTTTGGGGAAACCGCCAGTTCCCGGGTGAGCAACCCCAAGACGAAGGATTTGCCCCGTTACGTCAAGGATGGCTATTCGCTGGTCACGCCAACTGGAGGGGAGCGGCAACGTCACGCACTGGGTGGATGAAGCGAGCGCACAGAACGTGAGTTCCGAAGGGCTGGGCGACGCCGGGCGCAGACCTCGCTGGGCGCGACGCTGGATCTGGCGGTGGACAATTTTCCGTCGAGCAGAACGGCGCATATGCGTTCTCAAGGAAACCAGCGAACTGAAAACGGGGAAATTGGGGTTTATCTCAATCGATTGAGCGATTTCACGTGCGTTTTTTGCGCGTTGGGTGGAGCCAAAAACGGATTCGCATGGGTAGGGCTATATTATTGTCCGCCGGGTTCGGTGGCCGCGAAACAACGCGTGCCTGTCAAAAATGCTACTTTATCGTTCAACCTGCCTCTAAACCGGTCAACATGGGCCTTTGTTACTGTTATGAATCAGTTACAGCTGGCAATACCGCCTTGTGAATAAGTTGGAGGTTACTCACCTTTGTGTTACCCGCCGAAATACTGCAAATACCTCGTTTCCGATGCGCCTAAACGACTTGATTTGAAGAGGTAGGGCTTCCGCCAAGCCGGCTGAAACCTCTGCCGTCAGCGATGGCAGGCAGCGTACTGCTGCTGAAAATTTTCGGACAAATCGTCAAATGCAGTTCGTCCACAGCAATACGATGATTAGTAGCGTACATAAAGAT